>JBIJBY010000081.1:0-5837 GCA_044344975.1 Candidatus Nanopelagicaceae bacterium
CGCCTTTGATTCGCTCGGACATTCTCGCCGCGGTCTAATGGCTATTTACCTTGAAGCGCTCGATAGCATTTCAGAGACTAAGCGCGCCGAAGCGATTGGCCAGTTTGATCTTTTTGGGGGAGGAGGCGAGAATCAAGTCGCAAGTATCGATTTAGATTATCCGGTTGACGAGTGGGATAAGCGAACGCTCCTCGCGCACGAGCGAGAGATGCTTGGTCTCTATGTGTCGGATCATCCATTGCTTGGCGTTGAGTCGCTACTTGCTTCGTTATCCGATAAACCCATCAGCGCGATATCAGGCGATGATACAAATAGCCATCACGGTGACGAGATTGTGACCATTGCAGGTTTGATTACTGGCATCCAACGAAAAGTCACCAGACAGGGAGCCTCGTGGGCAATTGTCACCTTAGAGGACCTCACTGGCGCAATTGATGTGATGGCTTTTTCAAATACGTACAACCAGTACGCAACGATGATGGGCGAAGATGTGATAGTTCTGGTTAAGGGGAGAGTAGATCGCCGCGAAGAGATTCCGAAATTTATCCTTATGGAGATGTCGCTTCCTGATTTACATCAAGAGCGTAAAGGCCCGCTTGTCATCACCCTTCCGTTGGCTCGTTGCACGCCGCCAGTTGTTGAACGAATGAAAGAGGTACTTCGATCACATCCTGGTACCACTGATGTGCATTTACGGTTAGAGAGCGCGACCGAAAATACCTTGCTAACCATTGATGAGGGATTGAAAGTGAGCGCAACGGCGAGTTTAAGCGCCGATTTAAAAGCCCTTCTAGGGCCAAGCTGTCTTGCTTAAGCGCCAGCAACCAAGCCTTGAGTAGACTGCACCGGTGAGCGGTGAGGTCATCCGAGAATTAGATGTGAGCAATCTGCTCACTGCCTTGAGTTCGCGCGATGAAATTCGAGCGCTTGTCCCGCGAGCAACTCTTGATGTGGCCGGCGCGCTGCGTGATGTCCAAGAAATTATTGATCAAGTTCGTTCCGGTGGTGTTCCTACCCTTCTCGATTTAGGAGAGAAGTTCGATGGAGTGCGACCCAGCGCTATTCGGGTCAACTCAAGTGAAATTAGTAGCGCGCTCGATAGCCTCGACGAAAAAGTTAGAGCAGCGCTTTTAGTGTCGATAGATCGAATCAAGAGAGTGCACCATGAGCAATTGCGCTCAGAGAAGAGCGTCACAGTGATCCCCGGCGGCACTGTCACGGAGCGCTGGGTTCCGGTCGACCGAGTCGGACTCTACGTGCCAGGTGGGCGCGCGGTTTATCCGAGCAGTGTGATGATGAATGTAATTCCTGCACAGATTGCTGGAGTGCAATCGATTGCAGTGGCATCACCGCCGCAAAAAGAATTTGGTGGATTGCCACACCCCACCATTTTGGCGACGTGTGCAATTTTAGGAATTGATGAAGTTTATGCAGTAGGCGGCGCTCAGGCAGTTGCGATGTTTGCCTATGGAATTGGCTGCGATGCCGTGGATATGGTTACCGGGCCCGGCAATGTTTATGTTGCCGCAGCAAAGCGCGCGCTGCGCGGGATCATCGGAATCGATTCTGAAGCTGGCCCCACGGAAATCATCATTCTTGCTGACGAAACTGCGAATCCAGATTTTGTTGCGGCAGATCTCATTAGTCAGGCTGAGCACGACACTATTGCTGCGGCGGTACTTGTGACTACCAGTCGTGCTCTTGCCGATCAGGTAAAGGAGCGTTTGCGCGCTCGAGTTGCCGAAACAAAACATAGTGAGCGCATTGCCATTGCTTTGAGCGGAGTTCAATCCGCAATCGTCCTTGTAAGGGATATTGAACAGGGATTACAGGTTCTTAACGGCTATGCAGGAGAGCATGTGCAGATTCATACTCGAGATGCCGAAGCAGTTGCCGAAAAAGTGCGAAATGGCGGCGCAATTTTTATCGGATCATTCGCCCCTGTCTCGCTCGGTGATTATTCCGCGGGCTCAAATCACGTTCTCCCAACTGGCGGTTGCGCCTGCCATTCGAGTGGATTGTCTGTGCAAACATTTCTTAAAGGGTTACATTTTGTGAACTACACAAGGCAGGCCCTAGAAGAGGTTGCCGATACCGTAATTACGCTGGCCAATTCCGAAGATCTCCCAGCGCACGGCGAGGCTATTGCAGCGAGGTTTCGCACATGAGCAATCAATGGCCTTCATGGCTTCCACTACGTGAAGATCTTGCTAGTCAAAAGCCTTATGGTGCACCGCAACTCGATGTTCCCGTTCGGCTTAACACTAACGAGAATCCATTTGGTCCTAGCCGCGCTCTGGTCAAAGATCTCGAGCGAGCGCTAAGTGAAATCGGCGGCCAACTCAATCGCTATCCAGACCGGGATGCGATAGAGCTGCGACGCGCTCTTTCGCGGTATATCAATCAAATCTCAGATACCACTTTTGATGAGCGTTCTATCTGGGCAGCAAATGGCAGCAACGAGATTATTCAGAGCATATTCCTGGCATTTGGAGGTTTTGGACGAACGGCAATGGGATTTGAGCCTTCTTATTCAATGCATCGCAACATTGCGCGCGCTACCGGGACAAATTGGAGCGCCGTCGATCGAAATCATGATTATTCCATTCCACTTGATAAAGCTCTTCAAGAGATTAAAGGCCACTCACCAACACTTCTCTTCCTCACGACGCCAAATAATCCGACAGGAACAGTGACGCGTCTAGATGAGATAGAGCGAATTGCTCAATTCTGTGGTGAGGGTAATTCGCTCTTAGTCGTAGATGAGGCTTATCAGGAATTTTCATCAGAGAAGAGCGCCGTCACGCTTGTTGAGCAGTATCCGAACATTCTTGTCTCGAGAACGATGAGCAAAGCGTTTGCCTTTGCCGGGGCTCGGTTGGGTTACTTAATCGCCAACCCCAAGGTCATCGATGCTTTGCAGTTAGTTCGCTTGCCCTATCACTTAAGCGCGGCAACTCAAGCATTGGCTCTTGTTGCCCTCTCTTACTCTCAGGAGCTCTTGGGTAACGTTGCACTACTCTCGAGAGAGCGGGAGCGAGTCCGGCAACAGTTAGAGAAACTTGGCCACAAGACCCTGGAGAGCGGAGCCAATTTCTTTCTTTTTCAGAGCGCTGACCCAGAGGGGCTCTGGCAGCGTTTGCTCTCTGAGGGGGTGTTGGTGCGCGATGTTGGCATAAGTGGCGCGCTGCGTGTGACTATCGGAACTCCCGAAGAGAACGACAGATTCATTGCCGCCATTAGTACGGCGCTTTGAGATAGCCAAAAAGGGTAAAATTGCACTCCACTGGAGTCCAGCATAGAAAAGAGAGGGCGCGATGAGTCGTCGAGCTGTAGTAGATCGCACTACTAAAGAATCATCTGTCCACATCGATTTAGAACTGGATGGGTCGGGTCAAATTTCGATTGAGACGCAAGTGCCCTTCTTTGATCACATGCTCAATCAATTGGGAAAGCATGCTGGTTTTGATCTCACAGTAAAGACCACTGGGGATGTTGAGGTTGACTCACATCACACGGTTGAAGACACTTCACTCGCGCTAGGTCAAGCATTGCGCGAAGCGCTCGGAGATAAATCTGGGATTCGCCGTTTTGGTGATGCCACAGTTCCTCTGGATGAAGTACTTGTGCAGGCAGCTGTTGATCTCTCTGGCCGCCCATATCTCATTCATCGACAGCCCGAGATTGTTGAACTTATTGGCACTTACGACACAACGCTTACCCGTCACATTTGGGAATCCTTGATTGCTGAAGCGCGCATTGCACTTCATGTACGCGTTCTTGAAGGTAGGAATGCGCACCACGTCATGGAAGCGCAATTCAAAGCAGTTGCTCGCGCACTTAGAGATGCCGTGTCACGAGATGGGGTCGCGGGAATTCCTTCCACAAAAGGAACGCTTTGATTGCAATCCTTGATTACGGTTTCGGAAATGTGCGCTCAGCTGAGCGGGCCTTTGCACGACACGGCCTTGTCGCTGAAATAACTTCAGATCGACAGGCTTGCATCGAAGCTGATGGTCTAGTCATCCCAGGTGTTGGCGCCTTCGCGGCATGTATGGATGGTTTAGAGCAGGTGGGCGCGGCTGCAATAGTGGATGCACGTATGCTGGCAAATCGACCAACTCTCGGTATCTGCGTTGGCATGCAAGTGCTCTTTGGCACTGGTGTCGAACATGGCATTACCCGAACCGGGCTAGCGCAATGGCCCGGTACCGTCACAGAGTTGCAAGCTGATGTATTGCCTCATATGGGTTGGAGTGAAGTGCAAGTAGCCGAAGGTTCCGAACTTTTTCGTGGCATAACTCATGAGCGATTTTATTTTGTCCATTCTTACGCCGCTCAATCTTGGGATCTTCCTAGCTCAGAAAATTTGGCGCCTGCGAGAGTGACGTGGAGTGAATATGGAAGCCAATTTATCTCCGCAGTCGAGAATGGCCCACTGAGCGCTACACAATTCCACCCAGAGAAGTCCGGCGATGCCGGCGCAACCCTTATCGAGAATTGGATTGAAACATGTCGCTAATTTTGCTTCCAGCTGTCGATGTAAAAGATGGCAAGGCGGTTCGGTTAGTTCAAGGTGAGCTACAGCGAGAAACGAGCTATGGCGAACCTTTAGCCGCTGCATTGGATTTCCAGAACGCAGGAGCAGAATGGCTTCACCTTGTAGATCTCGACGCCGCTTTTGGCCGTGGAAGCAATCATGAAATGCTCTCTGAAGTAGTTGGCAAACTTGATATTAAGGTAGAGCTTTCTGGTGGCATTCGCGATGATGAATCTCTTGAGAGAGCGCTAGCAACTGGATGTCAACGAATAAATCTCGGCACTGCTGCGCTAGAGAATCCAGAGTGGACCTCAACTGTAATAAAAAAGTATGGCGAGCGAATCGCGGTTGGGCTTGATGTCCGAGGGCACACATTGGCCGCACGGGGTTGGACGCAAGAGGGTGGAGATCTTTTTGAGACCCTGGAGCGCCTAGATCGTGATGGTTGCTCTCGTTATGTCGTTACCGACGTAGCGAAAGATGGCACGATGCAAGGACCAAATCTCACGCTACTTAAGGAGGTTGCATCTGCCACGAAAGCACCGATCATCGCAAGTGGTGGCGTTTCAACTCTCGAAGATATTCGCGTGCTTCGCGAGTTGACTTCAATTGGAATTGAAGGATCAATTGTCGGAAAAGCGCTTTACGCCGGCGCATTCACATTGCAAGAAGCATTGATTGCTGCGCAATGAGCAAACGTCCATCAATTCGCATCATTTCTTGTCTTGATGTCACCGATGGCCGGGTGGTCAAAGGGGTAAACTTCACCAACCTCGTTGATGCAGGTGATCCGATTGAGATGGCGAAAATTTACAACGACGAAGGCGCCGATGAGTTGACGTTTTTGGATATCACAGCAAGTAGTGGTGCGCGCGAAACTATGTATGAGGTCGTCTCGCGATGCGCTGAAGAGGTTTTCATACCGCTTACAGTTGGCGGTGGTGTTCGAAGCGTGGATGACGTGAACAAATTGTTGCGAGCAGGAGCCGATAAGGTTTCGGTGAACACCGCCGCCCTAGCTCGCCCTGAGTTGATAAATGAAATTAGCGAGCGTTTTGGCGCCCAGGTGTTGGTTCTCTCCGTTGACGCCAGACGCGCAAATACGCCAAGCGGTTTTGAAGTGACAACCCATGGCGGGAGAGAAAGTTCGGGCGTTGATGCCATGGAATGGATTGAAGAGGGGTGTCGCCGGGGCATTGGCGAAGTGCTCTTGAATTCGATGGATGCTGACGGAACCCGGGCTGGTTATGACATTGAGATGATTTCGCTGGCAAAACGCCACTGTCGTACTCCATTA
>JBIJBY010000082.1:0-5822 GCA_044344975.1 Candidatus Nanopelagicaceae bacterium
AGCTG
This sequence comes from Candidatus Nanopelagicaceae bacterium, assembly GCA_044344975.1. GTDB lineage: Bacteria > Actinomycetota > Actinomycetes > Nanopelagicales > Nanopelagicaceae > IMCC26077. The sequence continues at coordinate 6 of JBIJBY010000082.1, forward strand.
CGATGGTTGCACATTTAATGCGCGTCTTCTTCACTGGCGCATTCCGCAAACCACGCGAACTTAACTGGATCTTCGGTGTCGCACTTCTTACTCTCGGCATCGTCGAAGGGTTCTTAGGGTATTCACTCCCTGATGACTTACTCTCCGGAACTGGAATTCGCATCGCAGAAGCAATCATTCAAGCTATTCCGGTCATTGGAACGTACTTGGCCTTCTTTGCTTTTGGTGGCGACTTTCCAGGCGAGCTCTTTATCCCCCGCATTTATACGGTGCACGTGCTCCTCTTGCCAGGAATTTTCTTGGCGCTCATCACCGTTCACCTGATGCTCGTCTGGTACCAAAAGCACACTCAATATCCAGGGGCTGGTCGCACAGAAAAGAATGTTGTCGGCTACCCATTGCTTCCGGTCTACATGGCAAAGGCGGGCGGATTCTTCTTCATCGTCTTTGGCGTGACTGTTTTGCTTGGCGCCTTTGCATCAATAAACCCAATTTGGATCTTTGGCCCCTACACGCCTACCCAAATCTCTGCTGGATCTCAACCAGATTGGTACATGGGTTGGCTCGACGGTCTCGTTCGAATGGCCCCTCCTCTGGAAACATATCTTTTTGGCTACACAATTTCGTGGAACATTCTTATTCCAGGGTTAATTGTGCCCGGAATTATCTTCACTGCCATGGCCCTCTATCCATTTATTGAGGCATGGGCTACAGGTGATAAGCGAGAGCATCACCTACTCGATCGACCACGGAATGCGCCCACACGTACCGCCATCGGGGCAATGTCACTTACGTTCATGATTGTCGCGCTCATCAACGGCGGCAATGACCTCATAGCTACGCACTTTGGTCTAAGTATTAACCAGATCATGTGGGCTACTCGAATTGGCATCATCGTCCTGCCACCCTTGGCCTATGTCATTACTAAGCGGATCTGCCTCTCGCTTCAACGATACGACCGGGAACTCGTTCTCCATGGTCGCGAAACGGGACGCCTGGTCATGCTTCCACACGGTGAATACATCGAAGTTCACGAGCCAATCTCTCCAGAGAAGGCCTATCAGTTAACGCAACACGAGCAAGCGCTCCCCCTCGAGGCCCCGCAATCAGATGAGAATGGCGTTCTCCCACGTGGTGGAATCAAATCCAAGATTAGGGCGCGCTTAAGTAAAGCAATGTTGGGTGAGCAAATTGCGAAGCCGACTGCAGATGATGTGAAAGCCCTCGAAGGTGGGCACCACTAAAGTGTAACGAGGCAAATATCTTTAGTTGCGCTCGTACTCCATCGACCAACCCATTACCGAAATCATTAGCCCTGATGCACCGATCAAAGTAAACCACCAACCGAGAATCAGGCCTAAGCCCGTGAGGGTGGCAAATAACGCAACCACAAATGGCCACCAAGAGTGCGGACTAAAAAAACCCTGCTCGCCTGCGCGATCGGCAATCTCACCTTGGAGGTTATCTTCAGGAAGCGCTGCGCCAATTCGACGATCGGTAAACCAGAAATAAAAACCAATCAGTAAGGCCAGGCACGAACTGAGAATGAGAGCCACTATTCCGACAATTTCCTTCGCCCAAAACCCATAAATCACGGTCACTGCGGCATAGAAGAGCGCGATACCAATAAAGAGACGCCAGCCAAATTTCATTTCTTTACTTCACTCCTACCTCTGGATGATGGAGATCAAATGCTGGGCGCTCGCTCCGGATTCGAGGGATTGAGGTGAAATTGTGGCGCGGCGGCGGGCAGCTTGTGGCCCACTCTAAGGAACCGCCATAGCCCCACGGATCATCGGTTGTCACCTTAGGAGAGTTACGCGAAATCCAAATGTTGAGCATGAATGGGATGGTCGAGAAGGCGAGAAGGAATGCGCCCACCGTAGAAATCATGTTCATTCCGGTAAATCCATCGCTGGCTAAATAGTCGGCATAACGTCGAGGCATGCCCACGATACCGAGCCAATGCTGGATTAAGAAGGTGAGGTGGAAGCCAACGAGAACCGTCCAGAAGTGAATTTTGCCCAAAGTTTCGTTGAGCATCCGACCAGTAAATTTTGGCCACCAGAAGTAAAAGCCACCAAACATGGCAAAGACCACTGTTCCAAAGATCACGTAATGGAAGTGTGCAACCACGAAGTAAGAGGCAGAGACTGCAAAATCGAGCGGTGGGCTGGCGAGGATGATTCCAGTGATTCCACCAAAGAGGAAGGTGATTAAGAATCCTAGCGACCAGATCATTGGAGTATCCATATGTACTTGGCCTCGCCACATTGTGCCGATCCAATTGAAGAACTTAACTCCGGTAGGAACGCCAATGAGGAAGGTCATAAAGGAGAAGAAGGGTAAGAGAACTTGTCCCGTCGTGAAGAGGTGGTGTGCCCACACTGCAACAGATAGCGCTGCGATAGCAATTGTTGCTGCAACAAGACCTTTATAACCGAAGATCGGTTTTCTGCTAAAGACCGGCAGAATTTCGCTGACGATTCCGAAGAACGGCAAAGCCAAGATATAGACCTCTGGATGGCCAAAGAACCAGAAAAGGTGTTGCCAGAGCATTGCTCCACCATTGGCTGGATCAAAAATGAGCGCACCGAATCGTCGATCAGCTTCCAAGGCAAGTAGCGCGGCAGCGAGAGGCGGAAACGCGAGGAGAATCAAGATCGAAGTAAGGAGAACGTTCCATGTGAAGATCGACATTCGGAACATCGTCATACCAGGAGCGCGTAGGCAGAAGATTGTGGTGATGAAGTTAACGCCACCAAGAATTGTTCCTAAACCACCAATTGCCAGACCCATAATCCAAAGGTCGCTACCAATTCCGGGCGAATACTCTGCGCTCGAAAGCGGTGCATACGCGGTCCAGCCGAAGGATGGGGCTCCTCCAGGAGTAAAGAATCCTGCGATCGCCATGATGCCACCGAAAAGATAGAGCCAGTACGAGAGCATATTCATTCTTGGGAAGGCAACGTCTGCCGCGCCAATTTGCAGCGGCATAATCTCATTTGCGAAACCAACAAAAAGCGGGGTAGCAAACATCAAAAGCATGATGATGCCGTGCATGGTGAAGAGTTGGTTGTACTGCTCAACGCTTAAAAACTGGAGACCTGGTCGAGCGAGCTCGGCGCGCATGAAGAGCGCCATTACACCACCGATAAGAAACCAGATAAAAGAGGTGATTAAGTAGAGGTGACCGATGACCTTATGGTCGGTGGTGGTCATCCACTTAACAATCAAAAGTCCCTTACGAGAAGGCTCGGTTGGATGCGCTGGTGAAACTGTCGAACGTTCTGCGTATGTTGTCATGAAACCCCACCTTTAAGCCCGTTTACATAATTCTGATATTCAGTTGGCGAAACCACTTTCACCGTAAAGCGCATCTGTGAATGATTTCGACCGCAGTGCATATTGCAGAACCCTGGATAGGTGCCCTCTTTTTGAGCAGTAAATTCAAATTGGTTTTTCACGTATGGGAGCGCCTGCATCTGCATCATAAAAGCTGGAATCCAAATACTATGGACCACATCTGATGCAGTGAGATTAATTCGCACTCGCTCGCCTAACGGCAGATAGAGCGTTGGAAGGTTTTCTGGAGTACCTGTAACGGTTTTATCCTTCGCGTCAGGATAAGTGAACTGCCACGCCCATTGGATTGCGTTGACATCAATTTCGTGAACCGCCACGCCAGCTGGCGAGATCTTTGTTATTGCCGTTTGATCTCGAGCGGTGAAGTAGAAGAGCACGGCGACGATAATGAACGGGATCACCGTATACATAACTTCCAGCGGCATGTGATAACTCACTTGCTCTGGAAGAGGTTCGGTTCCACTTGCTCCATTGACACTTACGCGACGTTTTGCTCGATATCTAAATGCCGCCCAGAGAATTAACATCGCGGTGAAAGCGCCAACGATAAAAGCAGCTATCCACGCTCCTTGCCATAGGAAGTGCGAGCGATCGTTGATGTCGGTTACGCCGCGTGGGAAACCAAGCGCGGGTAGTTGCTCGGAGGAGCATCCCGCCAAACTTGTTGCTAGGGCTCCAAGAGCGAAAATCTTTGTGGCGGCGTTGCCACGACGGGAATGGCGAGATTTCGCAAAAGCGCGGAGCGCTCCCCCAGAGAACATAGGTAAAGGATAGTCGTCCTTTTCGCCAACGAGAGAGTTGGCGAGTACCGTCAGCCTCGTGGTAATGGTCACAGCAGACGCCTTCGACGGTGAACGCCCGCTCCATCCCGCTGGCGCCAAGGTCCTCCTCGCCGCCTTCGAGCAGGGCTGGGCTAGCCCAAATGGAGGAAGTCAGGCGAGCGCTCAAGCTCGCCATCTGCTCGCTGCCGCACGTGAAGAGATAGCTGCTGGCCTAGGGGTAAGCGCTGATGAAGTTGAATTCTGGGGAGAGCCTGCGCTCATCTCGCCGATTGCCATCATGGGCGCGCCAAATTTCTCAGTGGGTAAATTTGTTGTTGGAGCCACCGAACGGCAGGAGATTTTGGCAGTAGGCGCGAAAGCACGTGCGATGGCGACCATTCCAGTCTCTGTTGATGGAATTCTCAATCGAGACCAACTCCTTGAGGAGATTGAGAGCAATTCAATAGTGGCTATCCAAAGTGCAAATGGCGAGACTGGAGTCCGACAAGACATATCTGATCTCTCAGGTTTGGTCGGAGCCTTAAATGCACACCTCCATCTGGATTTCACGGCAAGCGGCCCGCTGATAAAACTGCCCAGTTATTGGTCGACTGCTGATTTCCCAGCGAAAAGCTGGAGCGGGCCAGCGGGACTAGGCATCATGTTGATCAATAGAGAACATCGCTGGGCGAACCCTCTTGCTGCCGCAACTAGCGCCTCAACCAAGCGAGCTCCAGGTTCTTTCTCGCTCCCACTCGTGTTGGCAGCAGCAGCTTCGCTGACTGGATGGTTGCAAGATACCTCGAAAGAAAGTGCTCGAATCAGAGCTCTCATCACACTCATGCGCACTGTTATCAAACAGACAATTACTGATGTCGACCTAGCAGGCAGCGGTGCTGCCAACGAATCACTTCCACATATCCTCTCTGCCTCAATCCTCAATATTTCCGGTGAAGAATTGGTAAACGCACTTTCCAGGGAGGGCTTTGCTGTTGCATCCGGATCTGCATGCGTCGCATCGGCTATCGAACCCAGCCACGTCTTAAAAGCGATGGGGTTGCTCACCCACGGCAATATGCGAATCTCATTAATGCATGGCGTGCAGGAGAGCGAAGTGAAACGATTCTTAGCGCTACTGCCTGGAATCGTGGAGCGGTTACGCTTGGATGCTGGGGCGTGAGATGAACGAAAATCTAGAGCAAGAACTTGAACTTGATTGCATGGGTGCGCTCTGCCCTGCTCCCATCATCCAATTAGGAAAAGCAATCAAAACTCTCTCCGCGGGCGGGACCATTTTATTGAGGGCTGATGACCCAGCAACAGAGAGCGACATTGCCGCTTGGGCAAGACTGACGGGCAACTCAGTTGCGACGTTAGAAAAATACGTTTATCGAATTACAAAGAGATAGGAAAGAAGCTCTCTACTACCTGTGCTGAGGCGGCACCATAACTCTCCGCGAAACGCTCCATAAATTGCTCGCGCGAGAAGCGATATTCCTGCCCGCCTTGAGTTTCGAGGCAGTAGGTGGCAACCATAGAACCAACTTCCGCGCATTCTTTCAGATCTAATCCCCAACCAAGCGCGGAGAGAAATCCAGCGCGGAATGCATCACCAATTCCAGTGGGATCAACCTTGCTGCGCTCCTTCGCAACTCCAACATTAATCGCCGGGAATAAATGAGATTCAATA
>JBIJBY010000083.1:0-5786 GCA_044344975.1 Candidatus Nanopelagicaceae bacterium
TTTGCGTGGGCCACGTGGTGGGATGATTCTTTCCAAGGCTGAACATGCTGCTGCGATAGATAAAGCAGTATTTCCTGGCATGCAAGGTGGGCCGATTATGAGCGCGGTTGCAGCTAAAGCAGTTGCGCTTAAAGAGTGTTTACAACCGAGCTATCAGCAATATGCATCGGAAGTAGTCCTCAACGCTCAAGCGCTTGCCGCTGGTTTAGTTGAAGAGGGAATGCGCGCAGTTTCTGGTGGAACACAAACTCATTTGGCCCTGATTGATGTACAGGCTTTGGGCGTAACTGGCAAAGAAGCAGATGAACGGTGCGGTAGTGCAGGCATTACTCTAAATAAGAATTCAATTCCGTTCGATCCACAACCACCATCAATCACAAGTGGAATTCGCGTGGGGAGTCCTTCGATTACTACGCAGGGCATGGGCAGAAGCGAAATGAAAGTCGTTGCATCACTTATTGCCCGTGCGATTAAGGATCCCTCATCATCTGCGAAAATCGCTGGTGAAGTTAAAGATCTCTGTAAGCGATTTCCTGTTTATCCCGAGCGTTAATGCGCGAGCATCTCTTAGTTTTACTTATCGCAGGAGTTTTCGTTTATTTGTTGACTCCTTATGCGCGCTCTCTCGCCCTTAAATTTGGTGCGGTTGCCGTGGTTAGAGATCGAGATGTACATACCGAAGTGACACCTCGCTGGGGTGGAATTGCAATTTGGTTGGCAATAATGCTTGCCATTCTTATTTCTTCGCAATTAAATCTTTTAAGTAAAGCTTTTCAGCAGGATGAACAGATTAAAGGAATTTGTATTGCTGCAACAATCATCTGTTTACTTGGTGTTCTCGATGACAAGTGGGGGATTGACGCCATCACCAAGCTTGCCGGTCAGACGTTGGCCGCAGCGGTTCTTGTTAATTTTGGGGTTCAGTTGCTCTGGTTACCGATTAATGGGGTCACCATGTTGCCAACTTCCTTGGGTCAACTTATTACGATCTTGATTATTGTTGTCACAATAAATGCGGTTAATTTCATTGATGGTCTCGACGGTTTAGCGTCAGGAATTGTTGCGATCGCTGCTGGATGTTTCTTTGCTTTTGCTTATCTACTCTCTGTTGTCTACAACTTCGACCGCGCAGGTGCGCCTTCGTTGCTCACTGCAATCATTATGGGTGCCTGTCTAGGTTTCTTGCCGCATAATTTTTATCCTGCGCGAATTTTTATGGGAGATTCTGGCTCGATGCTCTTGGGTCTCTTGCTAGGTGTAGCGGCGATTACTTTGACTGGACAGATTGATGCAAATGCAATCGCTTCGCAGAATTTTGCGCCAACTCTCGTTCCATTGCTTTTACCATTTGCAGTTTTGGCGATACCTTCGATTGATTTGCTCCTTGCGGTAATTCGACGAACCCGTGCAGGTCGTTCTCCATTTGCCCCTGATATGGGACATCTCCACCATCGTTTACTTGCACGCGGACATACACAACGCAGCGCAACAGTGATGATGTATCTATGGACATTGGTAGTGGCTGCTCCAGTTTCGGCATCTGCATTTATTTCGTGGAGAATTAATCTCTTACTCTCGCTCTTGCTTGCACTTCCGATTTTGTTGCTTTCGCTTCGCCCTAAAAACGTAAAACGAATTTCAGTAATGTTTGCCAGGAGTACCAAGTGATTAACTACCCAAAACTTTTCCTAAAAGGCGCCGCAATTCCCGCGTTGGTCATTGGTTCCGCGGGGACTTTGCTTGCAGGAGTAATGGCAGGACGAAATGGTTTCTTCGCTGGGATAGCAGCGCTTGCGGTTGTCGTGATGTTTTTCATCATTCATCTTTTAATCGCGGCGACGACTAGGACTCTCGATCCACGCCTTACATTCGTTTTCGTAGCAGTAAGTTTCTTTACCAAATTGGTTGGGATGGCTGGCTTCATGGTCGCCCTCTCTCGAACGGATATCGACCGACCCTGGTTTGCCGGTGTTAGCTTGACCACTGCTGCCGGCTGGCTGATTGGCGAAATGGCTGCTTATCGTCGACTAGTTCGTGGGCGGTAGGCTCGAGCAATGACGGAAGAGAGAGATGGGTCCGAGGGCGCTAAAGGTGAGGCTCGGGGCGCAGAGAGCGCTCTTTGGTCAATTTTTGGCTACTTAATCTCGGGGCAGATTGTCTGGGGTGGGATTGGTTGGCTCCTCGATAAATGGCTGGGAACCTCCGTCCTGGTCCTAGTCGGGCTCCTGCTTGGGATGGGCTCCTCGCTCTACCTGGTCTGGTTGCGATTCGGCAGGAAATAATGATTTCGCGGGAATGGCCTTTTCCGCATAAGGTTTGGCGCGAAGCACGTTGGCTTGGGTCTAGCACAGAGATCCGTGAAGGTAACGAGAGGTGTGGGTAGGTGCGAGTGACGCAGTTATCTCAAGGCGAGGGTTTCAAACCTCCCAGCGCAGCGGACTTTGATCTTCCGCCGTTCTTTGGTGACAACGCTTTTGCTACAAAACCAATTCTCTTGGTATTTCTCTCTGTAATTTTGATTTCAGTTTTTTTCATTATGGCATCACGGAAAGCTGCAGTGGTGCCGTCGAGAATGCAATTTGCTGGAGAGAGCGTTTACAGCTTCATTCGTAATGATCTTGCAAAAGATTTGATTGGTCACGAGTTCTTGCGGTTTGTGCCTTACCTCTTCACGCTCTTTACCTTCATCCTTGTAAACAACTTCTTTGGCATCGTGCCATTGCTCCAATTCCCAACTATGTCGCGAGTCTCATTCCCATATGTTCTTGCGGCAATAACGTTCTTTGTTTTCCACTACGTCGGAATTCGCAAACAAGGACCGGTTAAGTACATTCGCGAGATTATGTTCATGCCAGGAGTTCCGAAAGCTGTTTATGTTCTTCTCACTCCGATTGAGCTTGCAACATTCTTTGTCGTCCGCCCGCTGACACTCTCGCTCCGTCTCTTCGCAAATATGTTTGCTGGCCACCTTCTGTTACTTGTCTTTTTCTTGGGTGGAGAGCACTTACTTATGGGTGCATTGGGATTGAAGTTCGTCAGCCCATTTGCATTTGGCGTTGGAATTGCTCTGACCTTCTTCGAATTTATGATTCAAATTTTACAGGCCTATATTTTTACCCTGCTTACCGCGCTTTACATTGCTGGCGCGATAGCAGATGAACACTAACGAACGAGATTTCCGAATCGCACTCGGTGATTCGGTAAGAATGGAAAGGTAAGACAATGGAAGGATCGCTCAATCTGGTCGGTTACGGCCTCGCTGCAATCGGACCTGCAATTGCTACCGGAATGATTTTCGCCGCTTACATCAATGGCGTCGCACGTCAGCCTGAGGCTCGATCAGTCCTCCAGCCGATCGCATTCCTTGGTTTCGCCGTGGCTGAAGCGCTTGCACTCTTCGGTCTCGTACTTGCGTTCGTCCTCTAATTGAGTGCCATGACCCACATTTCTTACGCAGCGGGAGAAGAGTTAAATCCTCTACTCCCTCATACTGCTGAGATCATCGCGGGAGCTGTTGCTTTTGCTCTGCTCTACTTGGTCATCCGCAGCAAGGTATTCCCCATGTTCGAGCGAGCCTTCGCTGCGCGGACAGAGGCCATCCAAGGCGGAATTGAAAAAGCGGAGCGGGCGCAGTTAGAAGCGCAGGCGGCACTGCAGGAGTATCAAACTCAATTGAACTCAGCACGTGGCGAGGCCCAAGTGATTCGCGAAAGCGCACGAGCCGAAGGTGCAGCTCTTCTAGAGCAGATGCGTGCCAAAGCGCAAGAAGAGGCGGCTCGAATTACGGCAGCTGCTTCAGCTGCAATCGAAGCAGAACGCTCTGCTGCTGTTGCATCACTTCGTAACGAAGTGGGTGCATTGGCTATTGAATTGGCTAATCGAATTGTTGGTGAAGCTCTTGATGATCAGGCGCGCCAATCTCGAGTAGTCGATCGATTTCTCGATGAACTCGAGAGCCAACACAAATAGCAATTGGTGAAGGTAGCTACAAAGGCAAGCAAGGAATCAACAAGGAGTGATGAGATGACAGCAGATATGAAGGGCTCTAGTCGCCAGGCGTTAACAGCGCTTCGCGGCGTCGCGGGCACCCCTTCTGCGAGCGATGCAGCAAAGATTTCTCAAGATCTCTTTAGTGCGATAGCTGTTCTTGATTCTTCATTGCCACTTCGACGTGCGGTAACAGACCCCACTCGAGAGAGCGCGAGCAAGACCACGCTAATCGATGATCTCTTCGCCAAATCGCTTGCTCCTGCATCTCTTGCAATTCTCAAATCAGGCGCCACCGATCGGTGGTCTAGCCCCTCAGATTTCCTTGCAGCACTCGAAGTCATTGCAATTGAAGTTGAGGCAGGTGGAGCGGATGGTCTAGATGTTGAGTTGATGGCAATTGCTCATGCATTAAGTGGCGCCAAAGAGTTATCTGGCGTACTCATGGGAGGGCTTGCAATCGATACTCTCGTCTCTGATCTCTTCTCATCAAAAGTCTCGGCTGCTTCCCTTCGGATTGCCCTTTCGATTGCGCGCCACCTTCGTGGCCGTCACTTTGTGGCTGCACTTGAAGAGAGCGCTAATGTTGCTGGCGCCCGCCGAAAGAAAATCGTCGTTCATGTGAGAAGTGCAATTACTTTGACGAGTGCACAAATCGATCGACTTCACGCTGCATTAGGTAAAGAGTTAAATCGTGAAGTCTCTCTCGATTTAACTATTGATGCATCCATTATTGGGGGCATCGAAATTCAATTTGATGATGACATGGTCGACGGCACCATTGCCCGACGCCTAACTGAAGCAGGACGAAGGCTCGCTAGCTAAATAAAAGAAACAGGTTGCACCGCTCCGTGAGAACGTGGCGGACCCGAAGAACCGGAAGAAGGAGAAGAAGATGGCCGAACTCACGATCCGCCCCGAGGAGATTCGTGATGCCCTGGCGAAGTTTGTAAAGACTTTCGAACCAGGTGGCGCTACTCGCGAAGAGACAGGTGTTGTAGTCGAAGCGGGTGATGGAATTGCTCGTATTGAAGGCCTACCTTCAACAATGACCAACGAGTTGTTGCAATTTGAGAATGGGACTCTTGGCCTCGCACTCAACCTTGATGTACGCGAGATCGGCGTCGTTATCCTCGGTGAGTACACCGGTATTGAAGAGGGCACCAAGGTCAGCCGAACTGGTGAAATTCTCTCCGTTCCAGTGGGAAATGGTTTCTTGGGTCGCGTGGTCGATCCTCTTGGTCGTCCGATTGATGGCAAGGGTCCAATTGCAGAAGAGGCGCGTCGCGCACTCGAACTTCAGGCGCCATCGGTTGTACAACGCCAACCAGTTAAAGAGCCTATGCAGACAGGCATCAAAGCAATCGACGCAATGACCGCGATCGGGCGTGGCCAGCGTCAGCTCATTATTGGTGACCGCCAAACTGGTAAGACTGCAATCGCAATCGACACCATCATTAACCAGCGTGAAAACTGGAAATCAGGCGATCCAAAGAAGCAAGTGAAATGTATTTATGTTGCAATCGGCCAGAAGGGTTCAACGATAGCCTCAGTTCGTGCAGCTCTTGAAGAAGCTGGCGCACTTGAATACACAACGATCGTTGCATCACCTGCCTCAGATCCAGCAGGCTTCAAATATCTTGCTCCATACACTGGTTCTGCAATTGGTCAGCACTGGATGTACAAGGGCGAGCATGTCTTGATTATTTTCGATGACCTCTCAAAGCAAGCAGAGGCCTATCGCTCAGTCTCGCTCCTACTTCGCCGACCACCAGGTCGCGAAGCGTACCCAGGAGATG
>JBIJBY010000146.1:0-5735 GCA_044344975.1 Candidatus Nanopelagicaceae bacterium
CCTCAACAAGTTCACTGCCTATGGTCCCTTTGATCAAAACGGAAATACCAAAGATGGCACCGGTTTCTGGCAAGGATTTAATCAAGCGGGATGGAGCCCTGAGGGAATCCACCAAGTCACCGGGACCCATTTTGATGGCGCCGGCTTAACTCAAGATGGCGGCAACTTCTTTAATGGTTTCGATGTCAACGGCTTTGGTCCTGATGGGTTCAACGCTCAAGGACTTGATGCCGATGGCTGTGATCGTCAGGGCTGGAACGCAGAAGGCCTCAACAAGTTCACTGCCTATGGTCCCTTTGATCAAAACGGAAATACCAAAGATGGCACCGGTTTCTGGCAAGGATTTAACCAAGCGGGATGGAGCCCTGAGGGAATCCACCAAGTCACCGGGACACATTTTGATGGCGCCGGCTTAACTCAAGATGGCGGCAACTTCTTTAATGGTTACGACGCAGCTGGTTTTGATCAAAATGGTTTTAACGCAGATGGAATGCACAAAGATACTGCAAACTTTTTTGACTTGGCGGGAAACACTAAGGATGGCACCGGATACTGGCAGGGATATAACGCCAATGGTCGAGATGCCGATGGCTATGACCGCGACGGTTTTGACGCACAGGGATATAACAAAGACGGTTATGACAAAGACGGTTATGACAAAGACGGATTTGATCAAGAAGGTATAGACAAAGATGGTTATGACAAAGATGGTTATGACAAAGATGGTTATGACAAAGATGGCTACGACGAAGACGGATTTAATGAAAATGGTTTCGATGTAAATGGGTACGATGTAAACGGATTTGATGCAGAAGGTTTTGATATCAATGGCTTTGATGTCAATGGATTCCCTAAAACAAGTGATCCCCAAGATGCTGGCGACGATGATGATGACGATGATGACGATGATGACGATGATGACGATGATGACGATGATGACGATGACGATGATGATGACGATGACGATGATGATGACGACGACGACGATGATGATGATGATGATGATGATGATGATCAAGTTGAGTTAACACCACCGGAGCCAAATTAAAATGAGAATACTTCAACGCAAATTTTTTGCCGCAAAATTAGCTACATCTCTCTTGCTCTCTCTTTGTTCATTTGTTCCTGCGGTGTTTCTAGCTGCACCAGCTTCCGCAGAACAACTAGATACTTTGCAATTCTCTCGAAACAAAGTGACGTCAACTTTTAAGAATAATGGTGGAACTGCATATGCGGCTTGCTACGAAAATGTCGCAACCTGCACTATGCAACGTTCCACAAATTTTGAATGGACTCTTCCCTCAGGTGGATATTTCCGTCTGGAGCGCAGCGTCAATCCTGAATGGCCCTGGCGAGTGTTGTCCTGCAGCGCAGGAGGCAGCTGCTCAACCGCATCAACAATTGGGCGAATCTTTGCCTATAAAGATGGTGCCTATTTTGTATATCGTGCGCCAAACGCTTCCTATAACTGGGTTTTCTCACTTGGCGCGGCAGATCCTTATTTGGTTTCAGTGGGTGGCAATATCTCGTGGTCTTTTGACGGTCCAGGCACGGGGCGCGAAGGGGCATATAACTCGCGTCCGTCATCCGTTACTTCAGCTATCACAGGAGAAGCTACTGTCGGCTCCGAATTAACAGCAGCTGCGAATTATGTTGGAGTAGATGGTCAGGTTTCATATCAGTGGAAGCGCTCAGCAGAAATAAATGAGGTTAGCTTCACAGATATTTCTGGGGCAATAAATTCGACTTACACTACAACTAATGCTGATGCTGACAAGTATTTGCGCTTAACTGTTACCGTTACAAATTTCTTTGGCTCCCGTAGCGCTACCTCAACTCATTTACTCATCACTGCACCACCAACACAATTAGATTCGACTTTTGACGAACCCGTGAGCACTCTCGGAGGGTTCACAGTTAACGTTACGAACTTTGATGCATCATTTACTTACTCTGCCTCCGTCACGGAAGGTGTAGTAAGAATCGGAAATGCAACAGGAAACTCTCTTCCCATCGCTGTCTCTGGCCTCTCATCGAATCAAGGCTCCACCGTCTCAGTTGTAACGCGAAAAACTGGAATGGAGGATGGCGTTGGTTCAGTTGCAGGAAGTTCTCTTACCTCAGCTATAACTTCAACGACCGGACCGGTTGGACGTTGGATTGCCTCCTCAATTTCTAAAAACGGAAGTTCCTATTTGGTTGCAAATCAAGGTGGTTTTCTCTATCGCTCTACAGATGACGGACTGAATTGGAAACAAATTGGATCAATTCAAAATTGGAGCTCTATAACTCAGTCAAGTGATGGACAAATTATTTTTGCTACTGATGCTGGTGGAATGATCTTTCGCTCTACTGATAGCGGAACCTCATGGGGCGCAATGGCTTCCACTCAAAATTGGCGCTCAATCGCTTGCAATCTTGATTGCTCCATAATTATTGCTGCGGCATTTGGTGGAAAAGTATGGCGATCAGCAGATAGCGGTGTAACTTGGACAGAAATTCAAAGTGCTCGAAATTGGCGCCAGGTCGCAATCTCTGAATTCGGCAATACAATGGCAGCAGTTGTTTATGGTGGAAAAGTTTACGTTTCTACTGATTTTGGCAACACTTGGGCTGAATCTGCAACTACAGATAATTGGATTGATACTAAATTAACCGAGAACGGCTCGGTCGTCTATGCGTTAACTGCTTCTGGCAAAATTTTTTCCTCCAACACCAACGCATTAAACCTGACCCAATACGTGATTACTGGTCCTGGAGCAGCGCTTGCACTCGATTGGGGTGCTACGGGGGGAAATAGTGGCTTGATTGCGTGTGGATCTAATGGTGGCATATACGCACATCAGGGAGAAGGACTTGAGGTTGGATTAGTTGCAGCTAACCCAACTCCATGGAGTTCATGTGCGACTAGTAGTAACAATGGAAAAATTATTGCTACGTCCACCACGGGATTGATTTATATCTCGACCAATAGCGGAACTAACTGGACCGCGAGAAGCATTAGCTCTGGAAACATCAACCGTAGGGCGTTAGTAGCAAGTGAGAATGGTAGGCAGATTTATTCAGCTATCTATGGCGGTGAAATTGAATACTCAACCGATTCTGGAGCGACATGGAGTACAGCGTTAAATAATGATGAGAATTGGATTGCTATAGCTGCTTCCGCAAATTTTCAAAAAATTTATGCAGTGGCCTATCAAGGTTATATCTATCAATCACAAGACTCGGGTGCAACTTGGCAGAAAGTAAATTTTCCAAAATTGCCATGGATTTCAATCGCCGTATCGGCAAACGGAGCTAAAGCGGTAGCCGCCACAAAAGGTGGAAATATTTACAACACTAGTGATTCTGGTGAGAGCTGGACACCTCGAGATCAGAAACGTAAATGGGTGAGCGTTGCCTCATCGAGCAACGGCGATAAATTTGCTGCCGTAGTTGAAGGTGGTTTTGTCTACACCTCATCCAATGGCGGTGACAACTGGACGCAACGTGGTTCAGAGCGTAACTGGAGCGCCATTGCATCATCTAGCAATGGAAATAAATTGGTCGCAACCGTAGCCCGAGGAAAGATTTATACCTCTACCGATAGTGGCGTTACTTGGACTGCTAGAGCATCAGAGAGAAATTGGCTCAATGTTGTTTCATCCACTAGCGGCAATAAGCTCATCGCTGTAGTGGGTACTGGCAAGATTTATACATCAGCCAATAGTGGTGGCACGTGGACTGCCCGAGAAAACAATAGGAACTGGCGGGCTCTTTACCTCACCGGGAATGGTAATCGAGCATATGCCGCAGATTTTGGTCGCAAGCTCTATCGCTCCACCGACTCTGGTAAAAACTGGACAGCGCTGTGAAAATAACCGGCCAAGAAGGATTTATTCAATCTTTTCGTAGAGTAAAATTCCCCCATGAGTGAGCAGGAGAAGAAATCTCGCCTAGGAGAATTTCTCCAACGTGTTCGCCGCGTAGTAGATCGTAAACCTGAGGTGCCTCTTACAGTCGAGGAAATTAAAGGACTTAAAAAACACCGAAGAAATATTGCTATCACCATGGTGATACCGGTTTTTTTCTTCGGCTCGATAACTCTCGGTTTAGATAAGCCTCTGAAATCATCTGCAGAGCCTTGCCAAGGCGTCACAAGTCAATTCCAATTAACAGAGCAACCGGTCATTATTCCTGCGGTAGATGGACGTTCTATTAAGGGCCCTGAAGGCATCGCGATGATGCGTTCATACTCGATTGCTGGTCAAACTCTCGACACCATTCCACTTGGTTACTCCACTGCGAAAAAGCCCAGTGCAGATCTTCGCGCTATTCCTCTCAATGAAGTTATCCAACGCGTAGATGATGATCCAGATCTACAACCACAATTAAGTAAGGTACGAAACCTTGCTTACGCAATACGTTACAACGGAGATATCGCATCATCGATTCTCTCTTTAACTGCGCGCGAAGGAACGATTGCAACGTGGATTGCGGCGCAACGACTCCTTGGAATCGAAGCTGAGTTTTTCACTGAAGATCAATTAGTTAGCGAACTAGCAGATTCCATCGCAGGCGCTGCTGGAGATGGTGCGTGGCCATTTGATGATGTAGGGCCAGGCGCACTCTCATCCACTGCAACTATCGATGGTGACTCACTTCATATTTACGTCTTAACAACCCGCGAAGGTTTTGATAAAGATGATGTCGCCAACGGTGAAAATATCGAACGCTCAGTGAGCCAAGCAGCGAAAAATCAGAGAATTACCGTGACTTACCCTGGTGGCGAAGTCCGAGGTGTTACCTCAGATAACGGCGATGTATGCATTCCCGTTCCCTGGACGACCGGAAAGAATTTGCCACAATTGCGAGTCACTTGGCAGATGACAGTTCCCGCTGGAACCATTCTCTATAACTCAGAAGAATTTGCTCGCGGTGACCGCTATGTCTTGATGGATAACGCCGAAGTCACACTCAATGCGATTGCCTTACCTGTGGCTACACAAGTGATCTGGAGTTCCACCTCATGACCGAGAATAAATTCGAAGATCGCGATAACAACGGGGTCAGTGACGAAGTCGATGATATTCGCGAGGATTTAGAGGATCTTCAAGAAGAGCTGCAAGAGAAGATTGAGAAACTTTCACTAGCAGAGCGCTCCCGCACTATTGGCACAATCTCTGGACTCCTCCAAGAGAACATGACGCAGATCGTCTCCTTTGGTGGCGTTCTCTACCTACTTACACGACTCATTGCCATCAGCGGACGTTCCGCTCCAACGGCGCTCTCGTTCCTCGATGCACAAGGAATCAGCAAGACAGTCACCGGAGCTATCGTTCAGGCCCTTCCCATCCTCTTACTTACCGCTGCAACTGGTTTTACGATTACCGCTCTCATAAATGTGAGTGAGAAGCCAGTAACAAAGAATTCACGTGTCTGGATTTCGGTGGTTGCATGGTTTCTAGTCGCAACTGTTGTTCCTTCACCGTTGGCATGGAACGGTGCCGTTGCATTCGTTGCATTCTTCGCCGCCTCGATTCTAATTCTCTATAGCGCGATTTCAGCGTGGACCAACAATCTCGACGATTGGCCACATCCATTTCAATTCTTAATTCTTTACTTCGCATTAGTAGCGGGCGTGCAACTCGTTGCCGATGACCAAGTCTGGCTCGCACCAGAGAGATTCCAGATTGTTTCAACGGAAGATAATCTCGTAGCAGTACAAGGTGTAGAGAAGGGCGATCAAGCATCAA
>JBIJBY010000102.1:0-4595 GCA_044344975.1 Candidatus Nanopelagicaceae bacterium
CTATCTCCTGGGTGATAGCAAAACGCCCTACAACGTGGGCTCGATCACTTCCAGCGCGAACGACAGAAGAATCTGCTCGTGAACCCATCAGAAGTGAGAGGGCCGAGAGAACCATTGTCTTTCCTGCGCCAGTTTCTCCGGTAATTACGGTCAATCCTGCTCCGGGAGCGAATCGAGCCTTTTCGATAACCCCGAGCGCAGAGATGTCCACTTCAACGAGGGAACGTTTCACTACTCGCCTCGCCAACCAGAGACTGGCAATTGAAACTTTGCAACGAGGCGATTAGTAAAAGGAGCGCTAGTCATCCGTGCGAGAGTAAATACATGGCTATCTCGGGTTATTCGAATGAGATCCCCTTCAAATAAGGGTTTGTTTCGGAAACCATCAGCGCTCAGAGTTGCGCTTTCCGAGCGGACCGAGATAGCGATCTCGCTTCGAGGAGAGAGAACCATGGGGCGGGCAAAGAGCGCGTGCGCCGCTAAGGGAAGCAAAAGGAGCGCATCGACATCAGGCCATATCACTGGACCGCCAGCTGAAAATGCGTACGCGGTAGATCCAGTTGGTGTCGCGCAGAGCACGCCATCACAATTCCAGAGTGATAGTGGTCGTTGATCCACAGAAACGAAGAGTTCAACCATTTGCGATGACTCTTTTTCAATAACAATTTCATTGAGCGCCCACCCAGATTCGATAATCTCCCCGTGGCGCTCAATCTCAAAGGAAACGCTCATACGCTCTTCGTAAACAAATTGTTTGTTAATCACGGCATCAATAATCTCTTTATTGGTGGGGCGCTCTACTTCAGCGAGGAATCCCATATGTCCAACGTTGATGCCAAGAATAGGAATCTTCATTCCATAGGAGATCTCAGCGCTACGCAGCATTGTTCCATCGCCACCCAAAACGATAATCAATTCAAAATCAACTATAGGTCGCCCGGAGTATCGAGTAATTTCAGGAACGCCAGCACCATCACTACTTAGATGGTGCTCTACCGAAATACCTGCTGCTGCCAATCCTCGAGCAATCTCTAAAGCTGCAACAAGAGCGCTCTCACGTTTAGGGTGGAGCAGAAGTAAAACTCGTCGCTGCCTCGCGTCAGATGAAGTAGCGCTCATTGTGGCCCTTTCGCAATAGCAACTTCCGCGCGCGCTCTGGTGAGCTCTCCGCTGCCGCGGCGAAGCCAGAGAAAATATTCAACGTTTCCAGATGGCCCAGGTAGTGGACTAGCAGTAACTCCCGCAACGCCTAAACCAACTTCCC
The DNA here is from genome assembly GCA_044344975.1 of Candidatus Nanopelagicaceae bacterium. Classification (GTDB taxonomy): domain Bacteria; phylum Actinomycetota; class Actinomycetes; order Nanopelagicales; family Nanopelagicaceae; genus IMCC26077. The sequence goes on from JBIJBY010000102.1 coordinate 1,265, forward strand.
ACGCTGAACGCGCGACTTCTTCAATGGCTCCAAGACGAAGCGTTGGATCTCTCACAACGCCACCAGCGCCCAATTTCTCGCGCCCCACTTCAAATTGTGGCTTCACCATAACAACAAAATCTGCATCGGTAGTAGTTACGGCAACCAACGCTGGAAGAACGAGTGTAAGTGAAATAAATGAAAGGTCGGCAACGACAATTTCTGCAGGATCACCAATATGTTCAAGTGTGAGGTGGCGGACATTTGTACGATCAAGAACTACCACTCGAGGATCTTGGCGAAGTTCCCACGCTAGTTGGCCATAACCAACATCCACCGCGACAACTTCTCGTGCACCGTTTCGCAGGAGAACATCGGTAAAGCCACCTGTAGATGCCCCCGCATCGAGCGCGCGTCTGCCTTCGATTGTTATATCGGTAAAGACTGAGAGCGCACCAGCTAATTTATGTCCCCCACGCGAAACAAAATCATCGCGATCCTCTGCAAGAACTATCGAGGTTTCGCCATCCACTTGTGATGCTGGTTTGGTGGCGGGGATTCCCCCCACCAAAACCACTCGGGCCTCGATGAGATCGGTTGCGGCTTCGCGCGAGCGCGCTAAACCTCTGCGAACCAACTCAGCATCAAGACGCGAACGGACCATTTTTTACAGACCCTCAATCTCCGAGAGCGCTCTCTGCAAATCTCCATGAATCTCTTCATAGGCAGCAACATGCTCACTGACTGGTAACTGTGATATCGCAGAAATTTTCTCGCCCAACTGATGAAGAGCGTTCGCGGGATCTGGCGTCGTTATGCTCACTTGGCGCCCCTAGCGCTCTTTTTTACAGTTTTCTTAGCGGGTGCGGAGGCTTTTCTTTTCGTCGCACCCTTCGCGTTCTTCGCGCCAGCCTTTTTCACCCTCTGCTGCTCTGGCTTTTTCTTGCTGCTCTTTTTTTCACCAGAGTTTGCTTTGCTCTTCAGACCAAGTTCTTTACGAAGCGCTGCAAGCTCCTCGCGTAATTTGAGCACCTCGCCCTCTTTCGCTAAACCCAACTTTTTTACTGCCCGTTCGGTTTCGCGTTCAATCCGCTCCTTCAGCACATCCCCACTCTCTTTCACCCATGAATTCAGTGCGGCTGCTGCTTTCTCTGGATTAAAATCATTGCCCAAAGCTTTTTGAGCGTATGCGCGCAACGCCCCAACGAGATCAGTTCCCCCGGCCATAATCGCTCCATTCTCACCACGCATGGTGGTTACCCGCTAACGCTACCGCTTCTTCGTAGAGGAGGTCGGGCGATTTGGGGGAGATTTGAGGGAGTGGAGTTGAATATAGCTCCGTGAGGCTATCAATGCTCCCGATCGCCAGAACCTTTTTCGAATGGCCCCCTCAAGAGAAATCCATTCCCCTACTTTGAAAGCTCGAAAAAGAGGGAAAAATTCAGGTTTTTCACACTCTATATCTAATGTTTCTCGAGCCCCAGGAATAGGAATCTCAATCTTTCGTGAGAGAACGCCTTCTCGCGATTGGGTTGCAGATGCAACCACTCCGATGATTTGTACTCGGTTCCGCGGAACGAGCGCTGATGTAACGTGTTCTTGCTCTACTTGCCTTCTTCGCCCTATTTTATTTTCTTTTCGCTCTCTCTTCGCAACTGCCATTTAATCTCCAATGCTCAGCGGGAGGCTAGATTCTGCACATTGGTCCTGACGTTTATGGACGATGATTCGAGAGGCTTGTGTAAAACTCAGGATGTCAATTGAGCGAAGAAAGTTTCTTGATCCGTTCCTGACTATCGGTCTCTTGATCAATATCTACTGATGAAGCTTTCGCAAACCATTTCTTGGCTAATTCGTTTTTTCCTGCCGATGCGAGTGCGTCAGCATATGCATAACGCAATCGCGCAGACCAGAGCGGGTTCTCTTCCTGTAATTCTTTACAATCTACTGCTGTTATAGCCGCGTCGAATTCACCTAAATCTTTTCGAGCACCACTGAGCACGATTCGAAGTTCCACTTGGCCATCTTTATCAAGAAGTTTCACCTCTGGCGCCTTGCCCATTTCAAGGGCTTTGAGCGGTTCACCCAGCCCTCGTTGCGCATCGGCCATCATCGGCCAGAAAGTTGGATCTCCTGTAATGCGAAAAGCTGTTTTCAACTCTCGTAGCGCAACATCAAATTTTCCCGCGTTGTAGGCAGCTATTCCTGCTAATTCACGAACTCTTCCAACCCGACCAGCGCGAGTACTTGCGGCAACGCCATGCGCGTGCGCACGTTCTGGATCTTCGCCTAGAAAATGAACAATCGCTAATAAATGGCGAGCAGTTTGTTCGGCATTATCTGCCGCAAGAGAAGATAGTTCACGAACAAGCTGTGGATCTAACTCTTCACGATATATTTCTTGTGGAATCTCTGGTTCAAGACGTTTGGGTTTCTCTTCATCGCGCTCTCGGGTTTTTCGAAAAGATTGAGCCGATCGATTAGCTCCACCTGTTGACGAGGGGCGGGATGGACGCCTTGGCCGTTCTCCGGGTTTGCTCTGCGAAGAATTTTCTTTTCGATCTCCTCGGGGAGATTTAGGGCGAGGTTGTTTGCGATCATTTCGCGAGTTTGAATTTGCTCGTCTATCGGATGGCTTATCGCGCCTGCCACTTCCTTGGCGTCTCTCTTCCATCTAACAATCAACCACCTTAATTCTCGTTTTGCAGATTACCCTCGCAATAAAAAAAGGGATGTAGTGAAAAACTACATCCCTTTCTTAAAGTAAGTCCGGCGGCGTTCTACTCTCCCACAAGGTCACCCGTGCAGTACCATCGACGCTGAGAGGCTTAACTTCCGGGTTCGGAATGGGACCGGGTGTTTCCCTCTCGCTATGACCGCCGAAACGCTATTGAGATATCAACCGTATCTCGGGAACCGCACAGTGGACGTAAGCAAAATTTATATGTGTTAAATCCTCGGCCTATTAGTATCGGTCAGCTCCACGGATTACTCCGCTTCCACATCCGACCTATCAACCCAGTAGTCTGGCTGGGGGCCTTACCTGGTAAACCAGTGGGAAACCTCATCTTGAAACGTGCTTCCCGCTTAGATGCTTTCAGCGGTTATCACTTCCGAACATAGCTAATCGGCCGTGCTCCTGGCGGAACAACCGACACACCAGAGGTTCGTCCGTCCCGGTCCTCTCGTACTAGGGACAGCATTTCTCAAGTTTCCTACGCGCAAAGAAGATAGGGACCGAACTGTCTCACGACGTTCTGAACCCAGCTCGCGTGCCGCTTTAATGGGCGAACAGCCCAACCCTTGGGACCTACTCCAGCCCCAGGATGCGACGAGCCGACATCGAGGTGCC
>JBIJBY010000084.1:0-5592 GCA_044344975.1 Candidatus Nanopelagicaceae bacterium
CGAGGCAGCACTTGCTGCTAACGGCGCAAAGCTTCAGACCGCGCTTGCTGGCAAGACCATCAAGGTTTCAGTCAACTCTGCAATGAAAATCGACCTTGGTGATTACAACAAGATGAAAGATCCACGGGTCATCACAGCGGATATCAACCGTGGCAATCTCCAAATTGCCCACGCAATAAACGCAGTGTTAATGCCTACCAAGTAAAAAAATCAGATAATAAGACCGCCTGCAAATGTGGGCGGTCTTATTTTTTTCCCAAGGAGGAGCCATGAGGCGAGTAATTGCACTACTAGTTTCAACGCTTGCTCTCTCACTCATCCCACAGAGCGCTACAGCAAAAGATTTGAAGATCTGGGATTCACTTCAAGGGAGCAACCCCAAAGGTTATGTACTTCTGATGCGCCATGCCCTCGCACCAGGGGTCGGTGATCCCGATAATTTCTCAGTCAATGACTGCTCCACTCAGCGCAATCTCTCGCCCGAGGGAAAGCAAGATGCCCGCGATATCGGCGCATGGCTTAAGCGACAGAAGGTGAAGATTTATCGGGTGGAATCGAGTCGATGGTGTCGGGCGCGCGAGACTGCGCAGCTACTTAATATCGGCAAGGTGAGAAGCAATCGAAACCTTGACTCACTCTTCCAACATTCTGACCCAAATGGCCATCCGCAAACAGCAGCAATACGTGAGCGAATCATCGATCACCGAGAGAGACGTGGTTTATTGGTTTTAGTCGGCCATTACGTCAACGTCATGGCTTTAACCGGTGTCGCGCTCGATTCTGGTGAGGGAGTTTTGGTGCGCGCAAGCGCTGATGGGAAAATCGAAGTGAAGGGGCACTCCCCCGCGCCGTAACTTTTGATCTCCCCGCTAGAGCAAGGGGCGTAGCTCCACTCGGCGATTGCACGCAAGGGATGCGCCGTTAGCAAGAGCCAGTGCGGCCGCTTCGTCCTTTGCCTCCACGATCCAAAAGCCACTTAGGTACTCATAGCTTTGGTGAAGAGGACCGGCGTTGACCTCTCCTCGATTATTTCGGTTATCGATTACTTTCGCCGAATCAGGAGCCGCTAGCCCGCCAGCAAAAATAAATTGCCCACGCTCGCGCAAGTCATCATTAAATGCGTCAATCGCTGCCATCTCGTCTGCGGCAGCAGTTCCGGTTTGGTTATCAATTACTGAAATTAAGAATCTCATTTGCCCGACCTACATTTATCAGAGCAGTACTTCACGCTCTCCCAATCTCTAGCCCACTTCTTCCGCCACTCAAATTCACGCGCGCAACGAAGGCAGACCTTGGGCGCAAACCCATTCTTAATTTTCGCCTTCATCGACACTCCGTTCGCGCTCGAACATCAAGAACTCATCCTCGCATCAAGGGCGCTAGTCGCGGAGCACCTCGCCGCGAACCTCGCGATCACCAACAGCAATGGTGATTTTGGACTTACGAAGTGAACGAACTTCCACCGTGTGTATTCCCTCTTCGGCCACATCGGAGTATCGACCTAAATAGAGGTACGGAGTCTGGCTGTAGGGCTCAAAGAACTCAGTTCGCTCGTTGAGCTTCATTCGGACCTTCTTACCCGACGGATAGGTAAGAACCAGAGTGGGTAGTTGATTCATTTTGAGCGCGCTCTCTGGTTTGCGATCCACGATTAAGTATTGAAGGGAGAGTTGATCTCCCTCTTTCAAACCAACGCGAAAAGCACGTACCTGTTTTGCTTTGGTGAAATCGGCGCGAACGGCAAAAGAGATAGTGCCGTCAACCAGGAGCGGTCCTTTGGCAGCGGTGGAGTCAGTCGGAAGAAGTTGCACTGGTTGATGTGCATGTGCCGGCGGGGTGAGCGCCAAGGTGAGCGCGGCAATCAACGCTGAAACAAATAGGGCTCGCCTTTGCACTGCCATGGAAACTCCCTTTTCGAGTAACTGCGAGAAAAACAGCAAGAGCAAAATTCTCCTGGAGTTAAGCGGTATCCGCGACTTATCGACCCTGACGCCCCAGGGCGTTAGACTCCCGCAAATGTCCGATTCCCAACCGAGTAGCCCTCAAAAGCAGCAGAAACAATCCCTCCTCGCCTCCATCAAAACTCAGCTCAAAGCCTCGGCAATCGACCTCTCCCTCCTTCGCAATAACAAGAACCTCGCAATTCTCTTTTACTCAGGTCTGGTCTCCCGCCTCGGCTCGATGATCACCTACGTCGCCCTCCCCTTTCAGATTAAAGAGTTAACCAACTCCTATTTAGCAGTGGGGCTCATGGGCGCCGCCGAACTGGTTCCGCTGATTGTCTTTGGTCTCTATGGCGGAGTCCTCGCCGATGCCCTCGACCGCAAGAAGCTCATCTTCATCGGCGAGATCTCGGCGCTCTTCTTCTCCGTCGTACTCCTTATTAATAGTCAGCTCGAGAACCCGAGTCTCTGGCTCCTCTACGTGGTCGCCGCCGCCTTCTCGGCAGTCAATGGCATCACCAGTCCCAGCTACAACGCCGTCATCCCCCAAATCGTCTCTCATGATGATCTACCTAAAGCGAGCGCGCTCATGGGTCTGCGTTGGCAAATGGCAGTGATCACTGGACCAGCTGCTGGCGGATTCATCATCTCTTACTGGGGAGTGGGAACGGGATACCTCGTTGATGTCATCACCTACTGCATTTCACTTGTTCTCCTCTTCCAACTTGGCACCCTCGCTCGAGGAGCAAAACGGACACCACCTTCGGTGAGCGCGCTCGTCGATGGGATGCGTTATGCAGTCAAGCGCCAAGATTTGATGGGCACCTACCTCATCGATCTCGCCGCAATGTTCTTTGCAATGCCTACCGCGCTCTTTCCCTTCTGGGCCGAATCACTCGGCGCACCTTCTGCGCTCGGACTTTTATATTCAGCAGGAACTGTTGGCGCGCTCTTAGTCACGCTCACAAGTGGATGGACGCTACGTATCTATAACCACGGAAAAGCCATTATTTATGCTGCTTTAGCGTGGGGTTTAGCGATTGCGCTCGCCGGTTTAATTGACTCAGTTCCATGGGTACTTTTCTGTCTCATGGTTGCCGGAGGCGCCGACCATGTCAGCGTCATCTTCCGCGCAACAATCTGGAATCAAACCATCCCGCAAGAACTTCGCGGACGACTTGCCGGTATAGAAGTCCTCTCCTACACCGTCGGTCCCATCGGCGGACAACTTCGCGCCGGTGGAATGGCAGCGATCACTGGATTGCGTGGGGCAATTGTTGGCGGCGGATTCCTCTGCATCGCCGCAGTCGCAGCAACCTCTGCCTTCCTCCCGAAATTCCGAAAATATGATGCGCGAACCGACGAATATGCCCTCCATGAACGGAAAGTTCGGGGCGAAATTGAGCGTGAAAAAGATTCACCGCAAGATTAACCCCGAAAAAAGTTGGTGAAGGCACAAAAGTTGGAAAAAAATACTGTGCGACACGACACAAATTTTTCTTCTCATATGCTGGAACTTCTCCCCAATATAGGGAACCATTCTCTGTAACAGGTCCGGTGACGGATCGGACCCTGCTGACAGGAGAAATACGTGGCTGCAGCCAAGAAGAAAGCAACAAAGCGCACCGCAAAGAAGGCAGCTCCAAAGCGTCGCAAGAAGGCCGCTGCAAAGAAGGCAGCTCCAAAGCGTCGTAAGAAAGCTGCTGCGAAGAAGGCAGCTCCAAAGCGCCGTAAGAAAGCTGCAAAGAAGGCAGCTCCAAAGCGCCGCAAGAAGGCAGCAAAGAAGGCAGCTCCAAAGCGTCGTAAGAAAGCCGCTAAGAAGCCAGCCGCTGCCGCAGCTGGTGCAGCAAAGCCAAAGCGTCGCCGTCGTAAGAAGGCCGCTAAGAAAGCAGCATAAATTACTGCATAATTCAATAGTAATTAGCCCCTATCGCCAATCGGCGGTGGGGGTTAATTCATTTCTGGGTGGATGATTTTTCGCAGAGCGCGAGTTGTTCAGTAGAAATTCCTGATCGAACTTTTGAAAATATTTTCTCTAGCGTTGCTAATTCGCTGCCACTTAAACTCTCAAGCATTCGCTCTTTAATACTCTGCGCATAATGTGGCGCAATCTTTGTGACAAGTTTCTTTCCTTTAGGTGTCAGCACGGCAAAGAGACCGCGCTTATCTTCACTACACCTGGCGCGCTCAACCCATCCCTCATCTTCAAGAACTTTGATCCGATGCGAGAGGCGTGAGCGGGAGACCAGAGCAATCTCGGCGAGGTCGCTCATCCGCATCCGCGCCTGCGGAGCCTTGGCCAACCCATCGAGGAGCTCGTAATCGGCCAGCGAGATTCCAAACTCCCCCAAATCAAGATCGAGGGCAGCGGTGAGCGCGCGGGTAGTCGAGATATAGCTCCGCCAAGCCGCCAACTCGCCCTCAGAGAGGTGCGAACGGGTGGAAGAGCGGGAGGCTGTTGCGCGCGCTGGCATAGCAAGAAGGGTAACGACTTATTGAACTTTCAACTACTGGAGCGTTCGCTACTCAGGAAAGTGGCAGGCAACTTCACTCTTACCCACTACTTGCAGAAGCGGTTCTTCAGAGAAGCAACGCGCCTGCGCCTTCCAACAACGGGTATTAAAGACGCAACCAGTTGGTGGATTCGATGGTGAAGGTAAATCTCCGCTGAGCACAATCTGCTCCCGCGCGCTCTCGAGCACCGGATCAGGAATCGGAATCGCCGAGAGGAGCGCCTTGGTATAGGGGTGATGTGGACGTTGATAAATCTCTTCAGTAGGGGCAATCTCGACGATCTTTCCGAGGTACATCACAGCTACTCGATCGGAGATATGTTGGACAACCGATAGGTCGTGCGCGATAAAGAGATAGGAGAGGCCAAAATCATCCTTGAGGTCATCAAGAAGGTTAATTACCTGGGCCTGAATCGAGACATCGAGGGCCGAAACTGGCTCATCGCAGACGATAAATTCTGGTTTCAATGCCAAGGCGCGAGCGATCCCAATTCGCTGTCGTTGCCCACCCGAGAACTCGTGGGGGTATCGGTTGTAATGCTCAGGGTTAAGCCCAACCCGTTCCATCAACTCCTGCACCGCGCGCTTAATCTCGCCCTTGCTGCTAGAACCCCCGGCAGCGTCCATCCCGTGGATGGTGAAAGCAGCACCGATGATTTCACCGACTGAATGGCGTGGATTTAAGGATGAATAGGGATCTTGAAAGATGATCTGCATCTTCGTACGAAGCGACTTCATCTTCCGTGGCGAATAGTTGGTGATCTCTTCGCCATTAAAGAAAATTTCGCCACCGGTGGGCTCATAGAGTTTGAGCACAGTCCGTCCAGCAGTCGATTTACCGCACCCTGACTCTCCCACTAACCCGAGCGTCTCGCCTCGCTTAATAGCAAAGGAGATGCCGTTGACTGCCTTATTCTCACCCTTCACTTTTGCGAAGATGCTGTTGCTGGTGATTGGGAAGAATTTTTGTAAATTGCGGACCTCAACAATGGGGTTCTCGTGCACCATTAGAGTTTCGCCCCCTCAAGATGGCAGCGCGCAAAGTGGTTGGGCGTGTGCTCCACCAACTCTGGCATCTCACTTGCGCAACGTGCCGGGCCACCAGAGACTCGATCGGTGAAGGTACAGCGCGGTGT
>JBIJBY010000085.1:0-5531 GCA_044344975.1 Candidatus Nanopelagicaceae bacterium
CGCCTGGTTGGTATTTCCCCCACCGCTTGTGATTGTGACGCGCCTCCATTGATCTGTCGCAGCACCAGTGATTGACGCTTCATCAGTGACAGTCACTGAAGTTCTCACTAGATAAAGAAATCCAAGCTCAGTGGAGGTTACTGTGCCATTCTGTGTCGATCGTAAAGAAATTGAAGTCCCAGATGTTGTGGTGATCTGTGGCGTTGGTGCAGTTGCATCGATAGTGATGTTATTCAGTGAAGTAGAAGTAGTCGTTGAACTTCCCAGAGTTTGCACCACGCGCGCGTAGTAACTGCCTGAAGGGACAGGCGTTGCTCCAGTTGGGGCAATCGAGCAGGAGCCTGTAGTAGCTGTGGCGATAAATGTGCAGCTGCCAACTAATGCACCCGTGGAGGTATTTCTTAGTTCGATAGTTACCGTTGCATTTGGAGTGAGATTTGCTGCGCTAAATTCTGGCGTTTGGTCAGCTGTGACGTTATCTGAATTTGAGGTACCAGAATCTGAACTAGCAACAAGATCAGGTGCATTAGCGGTTGAGTTCCACACCGCATAAAGTGTTGTTGCGCCATTTGCGGGATAATTTGTGGCTCCTGCGGCATACGAGGTTCCACTGCCATCTGCTGCGGTATTCCATCCGCCAAAAGTGAATCCTGTTTTTGCAAGAGATCCGGAGTTTGTGGCAAGAGTTGTGCTTGCGTTAGTTCTCGTTGCAGTTGTTGCGGCGGGAACAGTTCCGCTGGTATTACCATTTCCGTTATACGTGATGACAGAGTTCCATTGCGCATATAGCGTTGTGGAGCCAGTTGAAGTATAGGTTGCCAACCCTGCGGCATAACTTGTACCACTGCCATTAGCTGCGGTATTCCACCCTGCAAAAACAAAGCCAGTCTTAACTAGAGTGCCAACATTGGTGCGTAAAGAGGTATTTGCCGCAGTACCAATTGCTGTGGTGTCGGCTGGTTCGGTGCCGCCCGTATTTCCATTTCCATCGTACGAAATAACGCTATTCCACTGAGCAAATAGCGTTGTGGAATTCACGAAATTGACAGCTGCTCCAGTGCTATACGAAGTTCCACTACCGTTTGCCAGGGTATTCCACCCGGCAAAAGTGAACCCTGTTCGAGATCCGGTGTAGCTCGATGACAAAGTAAAGGGCGTGAAGGAAAGCTGTGTTACTGCTGTCGGAGCGGTGCCACTGCCTGAGTTCACGTTATAGGTAAGCGTGACTGAGTCATAGGCTTTACAAACTCCATAAAGAGAGTCGAGCCAGGCGCCGGTCCATTTACCCATACCCATCAAAATCGAATTCGCTGCGCAGGGGCGGTCGGTGGGCGAGGAGACGGTCGCTGAATACTGGGCGGTCTGATTTAACCCAGGTGGGGTATTGCAGATCAGGGCAAAGTTGCTCCATCCCTGATGCCTTACACCGGTTGCGACAGTGCCGGCTGGGCAGAAAGATACGTTTGCTCCGCTCGTATTGTTGTACACCGTAACTTGCGTGGAATTACTTGTTGTTGATTGATCAGCTGGGATTGTCCCATCATCATTTAGCGTGCGACAGTAAATTGAATAAGGCGCTGAAGCGCTTGTGCTACCTGACCAACGAAAGCCAACAACGACAGCATCCGCCGGACAGGAAGACCAACCAGAATCTAAACCTCCGGAAGGATTAATTAACGAAGTGCTTGTTGTGGTTGCGCTTAGCAAACTTGCATTAGCGCTTGGAGCAACGAGGGAAACAATGAGCGATGCGAACGCGGCCGTAAAAAACGAAAAGAGAAAAAAACGCGAAAGTGCGCTGCTTTTCTCACCGTTAGCCATGAGGAAATCCTAATTATTTTGTGTCATCCACCAGCACTCACCTAAGGGAAAGCCCCACGGTTCACACGTATTTGCGCGGTTAAATACGTGCATTGTCCTACGAAAATCGGACTAATTTTATTGAGTTTTTTTCACTTTCTCAAGCAATTCAAAATAAACCTGGACTATTGGGGTGCTGCCATCAACTTCTTCGCCAACACGATTCCAATATGCCAGATGGCTATTTCGAAAATCTTCTGCAGATAAATCTCCTTCATTTTCTGCAAGTGCAAATTCATCAGGCACTTCATTAAATGCGCACACATCAACGCGCGTAACTTTAAGCGTTGCAACATGCTTACCATCATCATCAATCAGCGCAAGTAGTTCACCCACATGTTCAACTTCTTCACCTTCAAATTCGTATTCACGAAGTAACCCTGCAGTCGCTCGTTTATTTCCGTGAATGACTAAATCAGTTAACTTTTTCCGACTGACCCCGGGGGTACCAAATTCGATGCCGCGCATGCCAGAAACCCTTGGAAAAGCCATATTTTTATCGTACTTCAACCCAGTAGACTGAAGACGTGAAAACGGCGACGGCACAGGATTTAGTCGAGATTCTCCATCGCCGCTACCCACCGGAAACCGCTCAAGAGTGGGATCGCGTGGGGGTAGTGCTTGGGGATTTAACTGGCCCGGCAAAGCGGGTTTATTTCGCTGTCGATGTGCTCCCGGAGACTGTGGCTGAAGCAATTGAATGGGGCGCTGATTTTTTCATCGCACATCACCCGCTCTTTCTCTTCGAATTGCATGAACCAGAACCTGGCGAAGAGCCAACTCCCATAGCGCCATGGAAAACCGAATTAGCAGCAAAATTAGAGCTTTCTGGGCTGGTTTTATTGACCCTCCACACCAACGCTGATGTTGCTAACCCAGGCGTGAGTGATGCTCTTGCGAGTGCACTTGGCTTAATTAATGTTGCCGAAATGCCAGAAGGTTTAGGGCGCATCGGTGAAGTAGTTCGGCCAGTTCCTCTTGCAAGATTTGTCGAGCAGATTTCGCGAAGTATTCCTGTTGGCGCAAATGGCGTTCGCGCAACGGGAGATCCCAATCAATTAATAAAGCGGGTAGCGGTCTGTGGTGGTTCCGGTGATGATCGAATTGAAGTCGTGCAGGGGCTTGGAGTTGATGCCTATCTCACCGCCGACCTCAAGCATCACCGAGTTAGCGAAGCGCTCGCCGCTGGGGCTCCGGTCTTAATTGATGGCGGCCACTTTGCGACTGAATGGCCCTGGCTGGCCCAGGCAGCTCGCCTCTTGGCAGAGGACCTAGAGGAGTCCGGGTACGCTCAACCCGAGATGAAAATATCGGAGATTTCCACCGACCCATGGCGGGTGCGATGAAGGCGACCCCGCTCGACCAAGAGCGGCTATTAGAGCTTCAGAAAATCGATACCCAAATCTTGCAAGGTGAGCATCGTCGAAAAACCCTGCCTGAGTTGGCAGAAATTAACCGCCTCGCGAATGAAATTTCAGAGCTTTCCAAGCAACGCGACGAACTAGCCGTCGAGCATGGCGATATCAAGAGAGAGCTCGCCAAGGCTGAGGAAGATGTAGAGCAAGTTCGAGTGCGTAAGCAAAAAGATGAGGCGCGACTTGCTTCAGGCACTGGCAGCCCAAAGGACCTTGAGAACCTCCAACATGAAGTCGCCACATTGGAACGTCGAATCGCAGCGCTAGAAGAGGTCGAACTAGAGGTCATGGTTCGCTTCGACGATGCCGGACAAGCGATTGCCGCGCTCGCCGAAAAAATCTCTGGAATTGAAAGTGAGAAAGCAGCGCTCGATGCAGTGGCGAATGTGAAATTAGATGAGATTAAAAATGAATTAACTAAATTACAAAGCGATCGAAAAGATCTCTCCTCAACAATTGATGGAGAGTTGATTAAGTTGTACGAAAAGATTCGAAGCGACCAAGGCGGCATGGGAGCCGCTGAGATTATTCGACGCAGGTGCACTGGCTGCCAACTCGACCTCACTGCTGCTGATGCTGCTCGTTTCGCAGCAACCGCCGCCGATGAAGTGATTCGGTGCGAAGAGTGCCGCCGAATTCTTGTGCGAAGTGCGGATTCAGGGCTCTAATGGCTCGTTTTTTGGTAGTAGAAGCCGATGGTGGCTCACGTGGAAATCCAGGTCCAGCAGGCTTCGGCGCACTTGTCCGCGATGGCAAGAGTGGTGAATTGTTACGCGAAATCGCCGAAAGCATTGGTGTGGCATCGAACAACGTTGCTGAATACAGCGGACTCATTGCAGGACTCACCGCAGCACACGAGATTGACCCCACTGCAGAGATCACAGTGCGAATGGATAGCAAACTTGTCATTGAACAAATGTCAGGGCGTTGGCAGATCAAACACCCAGATATGCGCGAGTTAGCGCTCAAGGCGCGCAATATTCATGATCGCGCGCTCATCACTTATCAATGGATTCCACGCGCCGAGAACTCCCATGCAGATTCTCTTGCTAATAAAGCCCTTGATGGGGTGGCAGTTGCGGCCATTGCTCCGAAAAAGCAGATTAATTTTCTTACCGAGCGCCTCACTGGAACCGAGAAGGCAACGACAATTTATTTTGTCCGCCACGGCACGACTGACTTCACACCGAATCGACGATTCTCCGGTGGCGATGGAAATGATCCAGCGCTCAATGCGCTTGGATTGCAGCAAGCGCAGAACGTTGCGCGTGAAATGGCAAAAATTGAACCGGAGATCCTTATCTCCTCTCCGCTGACACGCACCATGCAAACAGCAGCAGCGATCAGTAACACCACCGGACTCTCGATTATCGAAGATGATTCGTGGATTGAAATTGCCTTTGGTAAATGGGATGGCTTGACCTTCGACGATGTGAAGCGGGAGTACCCGGAAGATGCGAAAGAGTGGCTCTCTTCCACTGCTTTTGCCCCTCCTGGTGGGGAGTCGTATGACCAAGTGGGGGAGCGAATCGACCCCGCAATTGATGCGCTCGTTGCCGCCTATCCAGAGCGAAAAATTTGCGTTGTCACACATAACGTAGTGATCAGACAGATTGTTCGATTAACTCTCTCTGCACCAAGCCATGCGGCATTTCATATTGATATCGATCCATGCAGTATTACCACGCTCTCGGTCTGGCATCGTGATGGTCTTCGGATTTTGCGATCATTTAGCGAGGTTGGCCATCACCGAGGTTCCGAATAGCGGTGGATGAGAACGTTCTCTTAGCGCTAAAGATTTTTCTTTCGCCGCTTCTGATGCTGGTTGTGACGTTCTTGCAAGCGCGCAGTAGCGCAAGCGCAGGGGGCCGCTTTATGGGTTGGCCGCTTGTTACGGGGCCCATCATTCTCATCATCTTTCTCCAAGAAGGAGCAGCTTTCGCGGCGAAGACTGCACATGGCGCGCTTTTGGGGCAGATTTCGTTAATTGCTTTTGCGTGGAGTTACGCGCTCGTTGCGCTCCGTGCGCCGTGGTACCTCTCTATTGCATGCGCAACTGTTGCCTTCATTGGCTCTGTTTATTTAGTGAGCTTGATTCACATTCCACTCTGGCTAACCTTTATCCTTCTTGCGAGCGCGCTTTATTTAGTCAATAAGTTCTGGCCGAAATATGAACCACTTACTACACCGCTCTCGTCACCGCGTTGGGAGTTGTACTTACGGATCGCACTTGTCATTGCGCTCGTCTTCGTCCTC
>JBIJBY010000086.1:0-5509 GCA_044344975.1 Candidatus Nanopelagicaceae bacterium
ACCCAACTCTTTCTGAATAATGAGCGCGGCCTGGATCTCGCTTGCGCGCCATTGAGAAAAACCAATGTAATTGACTTTGCCTTGTCGAATTAAGTCATCAAAAGCTCGCAAAGTTTCCTCTAGCGGTGTTTCATAGTCGAATCTATGTGCCTGATAGAGATCAATGTGATCGGTTTGCAGCCGCTTTAGCGACGCATGAACAGATTCCATAATATGTTTACGTGATAAACCGCGATCATTCTTACCGGGGCCAGTTGGCCAATAAACCTTCGTGAAGAGTTCGTACGATTCACGCTTTACACCTTTTAGCGCCCTGCCCAATACTGACTCGGCCTTAGTTCCTGCATAAACATCTGCGGTATCAAATGTGGTGATCCCAGCATCAAAAGCGGCTCGGACACATTTAATCGCCTCTTCGGCCGCTACCTGAGAGCCGTGGGTTATCCAGTTTCCGTAAGCAATTTCTGATACATACATGCCAGAGCGGCCAAGTCGTCGATATTCCATGGCGAAACAGTACCCAATGCCCTCGCTATTGCAACCTCCTTAGGGTTATGCTCGCGTTGCTGTTCAGACAATTAAATACATCCTTCGAAGTAGGGGAAGTCCGGTGTAATCCCGGCGCTGACCCGCAACCGTAATTCTTCGCAAATAAAGTGGCGAAGTTAAGTCGGATTACCTACTCGCAGGAGAACGCCAAAAACACCCGTCGTGGTTTGCGGGGCGGCAATGATCGCGATTCTTTCGTAGCGCTATCTCTGTCTAAGCCTTGTGGACCCTTTCTTGAAAGGTTCCCTGTCATGCTAAAGGTTGTTAAAAAATTTCGTGCCCTCTCTATGGGATTCGGTTTACTTGCATTTGCGTTAGCGATTTCTGGATGTTCATCTACTACCGACACCTCATCAGAAACAACTAACCCCGAGAAGATAGAGAGCTCTAACGCTGCAGCGGTTGGTTATCGCTATTGGGGCTATTCACAAAGCAATGCAGAAGGAAATCGTTGGACTACTGCGATGGAGGGCCCCGCGACGACCCAACCAGCAGATGGTTCGGTGGAAGGTTGGAATTACACCTTCTCTGCCGAAGGCGCTGTAGATCCCGCTGCACCTTCGATGCAACCTGACTTCGCAACTCTTTGTGGCGAAACTAAATCCACTGATGGTGAAAAGCGCGTTGGATTCATCATCGAATTTGGCGATCCAGTGATTTATCCGGAAAGCGATAGCGCACCGCAAACTTCTAGCGGTTGCGTATCAGTACCGACTAACGCCACGGGTCTTGAAGTGCTAAACAAAGTTGCCTCGGTTCGCGCCGGTGAAGGTGGCTTCATTTGCGGAATCAATGGCTTCCCAAGCAAAGATTGTGGCGCCGATGCAATTGCTATCCCAGAATCACTGAAGAAAAAGTAATTAGAACGCCGTGAGAACGTTACACCCGCTGGCTTGGTGGTTTTGGGGTATCAGTCTTGCCATTGCCACCAGCCGGACGGTGAATGTTTGGTTACTTCTAATGATCATCACTGCAACATTGATTGTTACGTTCTCGCGTCGCTCGCAAGATCCATGGGCATCTGCTCTCACTATTGGCATAAAGATTGCATGCTTTGCGCTATTGATTCGGATGATCATTGCAATTCTATTTAGCGTTCCAGGAGACGGAAAGATTCTCTTCACTCTACCTAGAATTCAACTTCCCGAATGGTTGGCAGGGATTTTTCTCGGTGGCGCTGTGACGAGCGAACGGCTGCGCTTTGTGCTCTTGGAGTCATTAGTCATCTTCGCGCTGGTGGTTACCCTTGCCGGCGCAAGCTCACTTGCCAATCCAAAGCAGACGCTCAGATCGCTGCCAGGAGTTTTACACGAAGCAGGGGTCGCCTTAATCATCGCGACAACGTTAATCCCCCACTTCGCGATGAGCGTTAAGCGAATTAGAGACGCTCGAAAAATGCGTGGCGATACAAAGCGATTCAGCTTCAAAAGAAGTGTTATTCCGCTCTTCGAAGAGGCCTTAGAGCGTGCGCTAATTTTGGCTGAATCGATGGAAGCTCGAGGTTATGGATACAGCCACAAATCTAGGAATCTGGAAGGAAAGAGAAATTTGGCGCCAACATTTATCATGCTTGTTGGCACGGGAACACTCTTACTTTCCATCTTGCAAATGCTTATTGGCGCCAAATATCACGTCACTTTATTTATTGCTCTAGGAGCACTTGGGTTAGGTTTAACTTTAGGAAACAAAGCCAATTCCCGGAGCAAATACCGGCCAATCCCCTGGCGCAAAGAAGAACTACTTGTCATAACCGCATCGCTCGGTGCAATTCTCATTACAATCATTGCGACAAAAACATTTAATGCCTTACTTGCACTTGCTCTTTTATTTGCCTGCGCAGCGCCCCTCTTTGTCACCTCAGGACGGCAGCGCGCATGATTAATTTTGATAATGTCACGTTAATTTACCCATACGTACAGCGCACAATCTTTGAAGGCTTATCTTTTGAAGTCCCCGAAGGAGAGTTCGTTCTGATAATGGGTGATACCGGCGTGGGTAAATCCACATTATTGAAATTGATGAATGGATTGGTTCCACATCACACAGGTGGGATCTTCTCCGGCACGATAAGTATTGACGGCCGAGATACTGCGCTGCAAAAGCCTCGTGATCTGGTCGATCTCATCGCTATCGTCGGCCAGAATCCTGCGCTTGGTTTTGTCACGGACACGGTGGAAGAAGAACTCGTTTTTGGAATGGAATCGCTGGGAATTGCTCCAGAAGTAATGCGAAAACGCGTTGAGGACACTTTAGATCTACTCGCATTGGCTCCACTAAGAAATCGAAGTTTGTCCTCGCTCAGCGGCGGGGAGCAACAGCGCGTGGCAATTGCATCTGTCCTCACGATGAACCCCAAGATCCTCCTCCTTGATGAACCCACTAGCGCGCTAGACCCAATTGCTGCCGAAGAAGTTCTTGCTACTCTCTCCCGACTCGTTCATGACCTTGGTTTAACAGTGATCGTCGCAGAGCATAAGTTAGAGCGCGTATTGCAATTTGTGGATCGTGTTATTTATGTTCAGAATCAGAATCAAGTATCAATAGGACTGCCAGAAGAAATTCTCAAAGACTCCCCCTTGGCTCCACCAATCATCCATCTTTCGCGTGCGCTTAAAAGCGATCAGGTGCCAATGACGGTTAGAGATGCTCGGCGTGGAATCGGACACCTTGCTCAACAGATTGCTCCGCCCTTACCGCGGACTTCTTTGGATGATTCTGCAAAACAGATTCTTGCGATCGAGGATCTGCATGTCCGCTACGGGCAAAAAACTGCGTTAAAAAAAGTTTCGCTCTCGGTACGCGCAGGCGAAGTGGTCGCTGTAATGGGACGGAATGGCGCTGGGAAATCTACCCTTCTCTCAAGCGCGATTGGCTTGCGAGAATTAGAGAGCGGCAGCGTGCAAGTTCTCGAGAGCGATCCACGCACGCTTCACGGTGCAGCATTGATTAGTCACGTTGGATATGTGCCGCAAGAAGCAAGCGATTTGCTCTATGGACAGACAGTCGCTGAAGAACTTCAGAACAGCGATAGAGACAATCAAGTACCTCCCGGAACTACCGCGCAGAAGTTATGCGAACTATTGCCGACAATAGATACCTCATTGCATCCTCGCGACCTCTCTGAGGGTGAGCGACTCTGTCTAGTCCTAGCAATAGTCCTCGCAAAGAAACCCGCCCTGCTTGTTCTCGATGAACCAACCCGAGGACTGGATTATCAAGCGAAAGAGCGATTGGTTAGCGCAATTGGCAACACCGTCTCGGATTCCACTGCAGTAATTCTCGCTTCACACGATGTTGAACTGGTGGCTGATGTAGCGACCCGAGTCGTTGTGTTAGCAGATGGTGAAATTGTGGCTGATGGCGAAGTCACCGACATTTTGACTTCATCGCCCGCTTTCGCACCTCAAGTAACTAAAGTTCTGGCGCCCGCTCGTTGGCTAACTGTCTCTGAGGTGCTTCAATCATTAAGTAGTAATCGATGAAAGTCTTAATGAGAACTAGAACACCATCTAGCGCACAAGCCCTCTCTGCGCTCACTATTTTGATTGCATCAGTTATTGGATTTCTTTCGTTTACATGGCCACTCTTTGTCGCTGCCGAAAATGATCAGGCTGCGCGCTGGCTCTTTCTTGGACTTATGCCTCTTGTGACTGTGATCGCAATCATCGAAATCACTTCGGGCGGCTTAAATGTAAAAGCGCTCGCCTTTCTAGGAGTGCTCAGCGCTACTGGGGCTGCGCTTCGCGCGATAGGCGCAGGCGCCGTCGGATTAGAACCAATCTGGTTTCTGATAATCATCGGCGGCAGAGCCCTCGGAAAGAGATTTGGATTTATCTTGGGATTAACAACCATGCTTGCTTCTGCGTTACTTACTGGCGGGGTTGGCCCCTGGTTAGCTTTTCAAATGATGTGCGCGGCGTGGATTGGCTGGGGCGCTGGAGCGCTGCCACAGATCAACTCCAATAAATCGAACTCTATTGAGATGATATTGCTTGCTGGCTACGGCGCACTCTCCGCTGGTTTTTTTGGATTGATGATGGATCTCCAGTTGTGGCCATGGATTGCCTCTCCCGCTACCTCTATTGCCTACATTCCAGGCGCGGGTGTCTTCGATAATCTTCAAAAATTTCTACTCTTCCATTTCACCACGGCGCTTGCTTGGGATATTCCTCGTGCAATATTTAATGTGATTCTCATCCTGTTACTTGGTCGTGCAGTTTTGCATTCGTTACGTCGCGCTATGCAGCGCGGAAATATTGTGATTAATCACGCACGTTAGATTTAACAAAAGGCGGTTTGGTAACAACTGCATTCAGATTTCGCCCTCTTACATCTACTAATAATTGCTCTCCTACTTCAATCCCCGATTCAATCAGCGCAAGCGCAATCCCCTCCTTTAAAGTTGGAGAAAATGTTCCGCTAGTAACTTCGCCAACCACAGCCCCCAAGCTGTTGCGCACCAACATTCCAGCTCGTGGAATGCCTCGATCGGTTACCAGCAAACCTCGCAGAATTCTGCTGACACCCTTTACCTGCTCGGCGCGCAGAGCGTCATCGCCATGAAATCTATTTTTCTTCCAACCAATGGCCCAGGAGAGATTCGCCTCTAGGGGATTTATCTCTAAAGACAACTCATGACCGTGAAGCGGATAGCCCATTTCAGTTCTTAACGTGTCACGAGCACCTAATCCTGCAATCTTGCCCCCGAGTCGGATTACCTCCCGACTGAGTGCATTCCATAATTGACTGGCCCCTGCTTGTGAAGGTATTAATTCGTAGCCATGTTCGCCGGAATAGCCCGTGCGACAAAGCGTGAACGAAACACCATCAAATTCAACATCTACAAAAGCCATGTACTCCAAATTTTGATCAATACCAACAGAGTTCAGTACTTCACGTGAGCGCGGTCCTTGAAGGGCAATCACGGCAAAGTCTTGATGTCGATTGGTGATGGCCAGCG
>JBIJBY010000087.1:0-5453 GCA_044344975.1 Candidatus Nanopelagicaceae bacterium
AGCACCCTTGATCTTGTCAAGGATGCTCTCAATACGCTCTGGCAACTCCTCAACCTTGGTCACTTTAAGGGTTTCATTAACGGAATTTAGAATGAGATGTTCTCTAGCAAAAAAACGGTAAGCATCTACACCCACTAGCGCTTCCACGCGGCGAACCCCGGAACCGATTGAAGATTCCCCCAAAAGTTTTACAACTCCTAACTGACTGGAGCGGGATGCATGGGTGCCACCACAGAGCTCCTTCGCCCAATCTCCCACCGAGATTACTCGCACTTCATCGCCATACTTTTCACCGAAGAGGGCAATCGCTCCACTCTTTTTAGCTTCCGCCTGAGACATAACTTCAGCACTCACTGGTAAATCGCGAACAAGTTGGGTGTTCACTCGATCCTCAACTTCGCTCATCGTTGTCTCTGAAACCGCTCCTACTGCTGCAAAATCGAAACGAAAACGACCAGGCTGATTTTCTGTGCCTGCTTGGGTGGCAGTTTCGCCAAGAGCTTCACGGAATGATTTATGAACCATGTGTGTTGCGGTGTGCGAACGCGAGAGAGCATGACGCCGATCATTATCGATTTCGGCAAATAATTGCTCGCCAACAGTGATTTCGCCGCTCAGCACTTTGCCGCGATGAACAAATAATCCAGGAAGTGGAGTTTGCACATCCTCAATCTCCACTTGGGCTCCGCTGCCAGTAATTAGTTTGCCCCAATCAGCTACTTGCCCGCCGCCTTCGGCATAGAACGGAGTTCGATCGAGTACTACCTCTACCTCTTCTCCCATCCTCGCGCTCTGAACGGGTACGCCCTTACTGAGGAGGAAAGCTAGTTTTGCCTCAGCGTTAAAAAATTCATAACCGAGGAATTTTGTTACTCCTGCCACATCAATTGCGTTCCGGTAAACAGATAGATCAGTGTGGCCTGTTTTCTTCGCCTTTGCGTCAGCCTTGGCGCGAGTTTTCTGTTCATTCATTAAACCTTTAAAAGCTTCTTGATCAACCGTGAGACCAATCTCCTCTGCCATTTCAAGGGTTAAATCGATTGGAAATCCGTAAGTATCGTGGAGTTTAAATGCGTCATCTCCGGAAATCGTGCTGCCTTTAAGTTTTTTCAGATTTGTTGCCGCGCTTTCAAAGAGCGTGGTTCCAGCGCGAAGCGTCTGAAGAAAGGAATCCTCTTCGCTGGCGGCTATCTGAGTAATCCGATTTCGATCAGTAATGAGTTCTGGATATTGCTCCCCCATTGCCACAATAGCGCTATCCATTAATTGAACAATCGTGGGGTCTTGAGCGCCAAGAATTCTCATATTTCGAATTGTCCGACGCATCATTCGCCGTAGTACGTATCCTCGCCCCTCATTTCCAGGGGTGACTCCATCGCAAATTAACATCGCAGCAGTCCGCGCATGGTCTGCAATAACACGTAAGGAAACATCAATTTTAGGATTTCCTGAGGAAGTTCCGTATTTCTTCCCGGTCAATTCAGAGGCAACATCAAGTATCTTTCTTGTTGTATCAATTTCGTAAATATTCTCCACGCCTTGCAATAAGGCAGCCGTTCGCTCTAGGCCAAGCCCTGTGTCAATGCTCTTCTTCGGCAGATCTCCCAAAATTGGAAAGTCATCCTTACCGCTACCAGCACCCCGCTCGAATTGCATAAAAACTAAATTCCAAATCTCCAAATAACGATCTTCGTCCGCAACCGGCCCACCTTCGCGACCGTAGGCCGACCCGCGATCGAAGTAAATCTCAGAGCACGGCCCACATGGACCTGGAACGCCCATTGACCAGAAATTATCAGCCATTCCGCGACGTTGAATTCGATCCGGAGATACACCGATCTCTTTCTCCCAAATGAGCGCTGCTTCATCATCATCGTGATAGACAGTTACCCAAAGTTTAGATTCTGGGAAACCATAACCTCCATCAACTACTGGTTTGGTGAGCAACTCCCACGCCAACGCAATTGCGCCCTCTTTGAAGTAGTCGCCGAAAGAAAAATTTCCACACATTTGGAAGAACGAAGCGTGACGAGTGGTTTTACCAACCTCATCAATATCCAATGTGCGAACGCATTTCTGCACCGATGTCGCTCGGCTATAAGGAGGAGCCACCTCGCCTAAGAAGAAGGGTTTGAAAGGGACCATACCTGCATTGACCAGAAGAAGATTTGGGTCGTCGGCGATTAGCGACGCTGAAGGAACTACTGTGTGGTTGAGGCCAACTCCATTTTCTTTTTCAAAAAATGAGAGCCAACGTCGTCTAATCTCTGCAGAATTCATAGAAATTAATCGCGGCCTATCTCTTAATTTTTCTTTTTCCGAGCAGCTTTTGCGATCCCCCAAGCCACGCCAGCTAATTTTGCGGCTGACCCTTTTGAAAGTATTGAATCTGCTGAAGAGGTTAATTTATTAGCCATGGTCTCGACGCTTCTCGTGAGATTATCAACTCGTTCTAGCTGGCGATTAGTTAATTCGACAGTAGTGGTTACCTCTTCGAGTAGCGGAACAGTTTCGGTGGTTACATTCTTTATCGCCGTGCTCGCCTCATCGAGGACTTTGCTAAATCGGATCACTGCATAGGCTACTGATATTGCAACGATCGCCAAGGCGCTTGCAGCAATTATCGCCGCGATTCCACCAGCGCTCATGCCCTCTCCTCCAAAATGTCTCTAATGCGAATCAGCGCCTGAGATATACGCGATTCCGCCCCGTGTGTAGTCGGTTCGTAATACCGCCGACCGATTAGTGGCCCGGGCATGTACTGCGCGCTGACAACACCTTCAGGATAGTCATGAGGGTACCGGTAAATCCCGCTCTGACCGAATGGCGAATTGCCGTCGCGTAAGTTCTCGGGCACCTCACCGATTTCACCTTGCGCAAGGTCCTCCTGGGCGGTGGTCAACGCTCGCGCTAGTGAATTCGATTTAGGGGCTAGGGCGCAGTAAACCGTGGCATGGACCAAGGTGTAGTAAGCCTCCGGCGCTCCCACAAGAGCAATAGCTTGGGCTGCCATTGTGGCAATAACGAGAGCCTGGGAATCGGCCATTCCAATATCTTCACTCGCCAGAATAATTAATCGTCGAGCAAGGAAACGAAGATCCTCTCCCCCTTCGATAGCTCTCAATAAATAATGAATAGCAGCATCTACATCCGAGCCTCGGACAGATTTGATGAATGCGCTGATGATGTCATAGTGCAAATCCACATTGAAATCAACAAGCGCTCGATCTGCAGCAGCGCTTACACTCTCTCGAGTGATGGTTCCCGCTACTGCCGCACCTGCTGCAGCCTCTAAATAAGTTAGAAGTCGACGAGCATCGCCATGCGCTAATCGGATTAGCTCTTGCTTCGCCTCGCTCTCGATAGCAACGCTTTTGTTCAGACCCAGCACAGAGTCAATCGATCTTTCAATCAATTCATCGGCATGATTATTCGCTAAAGGATTGAGGCGAACTACTAACGACCGGGATAGCAATGGGGTGATGATTGAAAATGAAGGGTTCTCGGTTGTTGCCGCAATTAATGTAACAATTTTATCCTCTACTGCAGGCAAGAGAGCGTCCTGTTGAGCTTTATTAAAGCGGTGCACCTCATCTATAAATAGAATTGTTTCTGTTCCTCGCTGACTTAACTGATATCTCGCGCCTTCAATCTCTTCGCGTACATCCTTTATGCCCGCCGAGACCGCCGATAGTTGCCTAAATCTTCGACCATTAGCCAGAAGTAATGCGAGCGTTGTTTTTCCGGATCCAGGTGGTCCATAAAGGATGAGCGCAGGCGGCGCGCCTTTTTCGCGAGCGAGTAAGCGCGAAAGTGGTGCGCCTGGTTGCAACAGGTGATCTTGACCAACTACTTGATCAATTGTTTGTGGACGCATCCGTGCAGCGAGCGGAGCTTGCGCTGACACATTCTCTGCATTATCGAAAAGATCCACGAATCCCCCTTTTCCTGCTCGGATAATTAATGCAGTTCTGGGAGTTGGATAGAGGGGGAATTGTGATCTTTATGCGCTCGCAGTGCAGACTCATGATAGTTCTCAAGAATTTTAATATTCTTTGATTTTGTATAAGGCCTGCCATCGACAATCGGACCAGCTACGCCATCAATTACTGCAGCTACATCTTCTCCGGCGAGCGTTTTATGCACTTCCAGAGCGTGGGCCAATGAAAGCACTTGATCACGATTTTCTTTGAGCAACTTCTCGGCCTTGGCTAAAAGCGTTGCTAAATTACCTTCAATTCGGTCTGCTAAAGAGCGACGCATCTCTTTAGCTGCATCACCGCGCTTCTCTTTTCCACCTCCAGGCGCCCCTACTTCAAACCTTTTGTTCGAAGCATGTGAGGAGACTGTGGAGCCCATTCCCCAATGTCCTTCCATAAAACTAGCGATGGTGGTTGCACTCTCCAGATCTCCAGATACTCCTGAGGAATTGTCGCCACCAAAGAACATTCGCTCGCCTGCTAGCGAGGCGAGGGACACCAAAATATCTGACTCGTACTCACTCTTCCATCTCGTGAATTGATCATCGGGAGGAATACTTGCCACCATTCCTAAATAATCCGAGCCCTTTTCAATCGTTGCTAAATCAATCATCATATGGCGACGGACCACATGGGCCATGACGCCGTGGCAAGCTTCATGAATTGCAACGGCATGTCGTTCACGCTCTATATATTCAACATCTTCTGGCGGCCCTAGTTCCTTCAGTTGCTTCGCTTTAATTACATCAGGCCAGGTAATCGTTGTTCGTCCACTTCGAATGGCATAGATGAGCGCTTCGTTAATGGTGTCTTTAATTCTGGCGCCAGTTGCATATGGGGTGATTGTTGCGAGCTTGTCGATCTCTTCTGAAGTTAGCGAGTGCGATACTTTTGCAAGGTATCCCTCGTAAGTGCGTACCCGTCCTGCTTTACTTGGATAACCCACTCGATACATACGATCGATACGACCAGGGCGCAACAATGCTTCATCTAACGCCTCTGGAAGATTTGTGGCCATCACCATCAAAATCCGATACTTAGGTGGAGTCTTCGGACGCATACCAAGCGTGCGTCGGACGATTCGATTGAGAAAACCACGAGGTTTCTTCAATCCAGAGATTTCAGTAAGTAAAGCTTGAAGCGTTCCAGATCCAGCACCCCCACCGCCGCCAGCGCCCATCATGAATTGTTCTCGGACCACCAAATTGGCACTTGCACCAGAGAGATAATTACCACCATGGCAAACGCTGCCAAAGATTGGATTTGAATTTTCGCTAAAACGACCAAGGCCACCGGCAGGAGGCAATCCTCTATTTCCTAATGCATCAGCTTCGTCAAAGAACACAACAACGCCCCCATAGCGCAGTGCGAGCTTGCGTAGTTTGCGAAAGAGAAACTTCACTTTCAGAATTCCAACGCCAAAAAACATATTATTGAAAGCGCCTGGATCCACGAACACAAACGGTTTGCCAG
>JBIJBY010000088.1:0-5392 GCA_044344975.1 Candidatus Nanopelagicaceae bacterium
ACAAACAGCTCGAGCGCGAGCATCTTTTGGAATTGATCAAACAAACTTTCCGGAATGGCAAGAGTTTCCCATTGAGTGGAAGTTGCCCGTTACCGATGCGCTCTCAGAGAAGAGATTGGTCTGGGTAACCTCTCTCCCCGAATGGCCGGAAGAGTATCCACTCGTTGCTCAAGTGGAGTTTCCTTTCCCTGTGCGAACCCATATTGTCACACCCATCTTGCGCTTCAACGACTCTGTCGGCTGTTTTGGAATTTTCTCTAAACTCGAGTTAACACCCGATGAAGAGACCGAACTGCTTCTCCAAACAATTGGGCATCTTATTTCGCTCAATATCTATCGAAAAGAGCGAGAACGAGCAAAGAAAGAATCCCCAAATGTAACGTCACTCACCGATCGGCAAGTAGAGATTCTCGTTCACATCTCTGAGAAGAAGACCAATATTGAAATTGCTGACATCATGGGATACAGCGAATCAACAATTAGGCAAGAAACTATCCGTATCTTTGAGAAGTTGCATCTAAGTGGTCGGAACGAAGCGCGACGATTCTTTCTTGAGAATAAGGATCGTTTTGGTATCTCTGCACGAAGTAAAGGAGAGCTCCCCTCTTCGCGTGAAGAGTTTGCTCATTAATGGCAAACCTCACCCGCACTCCGCTCCTACAAGCCTCAGTTGAAGTTATTGGGCCTTATGATCATCAAATAAGTGAGGATGGCTGGATCAGTATTTCTCGTCTTCCACTCTGGACATGGAAACAATTCGGAGTGAGCGGATTGCATCGCTGGACCCGCTTTCCCTCTGGGGTTCGCCTCCGCTTTCGCACAGAAAGCTCAATCATTGCCCTTGAAGTCCATGTTATGCCGCTAACCATTGCTCGCGTTATTGAAGAGCCTGCGGTAGCGCGCTTTGATCTAGTAGTTGATGGAATTGAAACAGCAACTATTCCAGCAGTTAAAGGTGGGCAACTTCGCCTTGAAATGGATGGACCACTTGTAACGAGTGAAGAATTTATCCGCGGCGCTGGGGAAGAGATTATCTTCTCGAACCTCAAAGCAGGCATGAAAGAGATTGAGATCTGGCTTCCCGCTGGGGCGCTTGTTGAACTTCGAGATATCAGCGCTGATTGCGAGATTCTTCCGCCCACACCGTCAGAGAAGAAGAGATGGCTCCACTACGGAAGTTCGATTAGCCAATGCGCTGAAACCGATCGACCACTTGATATCTGGTCCGTTCACGCCAGCAGATTATTGGGCCTTGATATTCGCAATCTGGGCCTTGCTGGTGAGTGCCATCTTGATGGTTTTGTTGCTCGAACAATCGCTGCTACCCCTGCAGATTTCATCTCGCTTAAATTAGGAATTAACGTCGTCAACGGCGACAGCATGCGCGAACGATCATTTATTCCAGCGGTTCATAACTTCCTCGACACCATTCGTGAGAAGCAACCAGATACGCCGATCCTGATTATCTCGCCGATCATCTGCCCATTCCATGAAGTAAATCCCGGTCCTAGCCTTATCGGTGATGCTGGCTTCACTTCTATGGAACGGCCTGCACCGCTCGCAGCGGGCGCGCTTAACTTGCCAAAGATTCGTGCAATTTTG
The DNA here is from genome assembly GCA_044344975.1 of Candidatus Nanopelagicaceae bacterium. Taxonomy (GTDB): domain Bacteria; phylum Actinomycetota; class Actinomycetes; order Nanopelagicales; family Nanopelagicaceae; genus IMCC26077. Next base: position 1,603 of record JBIJBY010000088.1, read on the forward strand.
GAGAAAATTGTCTCAGAACGTGATGATGCAAATCTCTTTTTCATGAACGGTTTAGAGCTCTTTAATGAGGGTGATCTTGAGATGATGCCCGATCTACTCCACCCCAACTCGGCTGGATATCGCCTTATGGGCGAGCGCTTCGCCGCGAAACAAAGAGAGTTTATTTCGCGAGTAGTTCGTTAACCAAATTCTTCACGCGATCTTTAATTTGATCTCTAATTACCCGCACCTGCTCAATTCCTTGGCCGGCAGGATCATCAAGAACCCAATCTTCATATCGCTTTCCTGGGAAGAAGGGGCAAGTATCTCCACACCCCATTGTGATTACTACATCTGAGGCTTGAACTGCATCGACAGTAAGAATCTTCGGCTTGTTATTGGCAATATCAATGCCCTCTTCAGCCATCGCTGCAACTGCCACTGGGTTAATTGAATCTTTAGGAGCCGAACCAGCAGAGAGCACATCGATTCTCCCAGCCGCAAAGTGCGCCAAGAAGCCAGCTGCCATCTGGGAACGCCCCGCATTATGGACGCAGACAAAAAGTACTGAAGGTTTACTTGAGTCTAATTCAGCGCTCATTTTTCACCAGTCCTTTCATAATTAAAAATCCAACGGCTGCGCCAATGATCTGAGCAGATATGAATGACAGTACTGACGCTGGCGCAATCCCAGTGAAATTATTGGTAAACACTCGCGCAATCGTAATTGCGGGGTTCGCAAAGCTAGTGGAGACGGTGACAAAGTATGCGCCTCCTATCCATGCGGCGACGGCTATAGGGATGAGGTTCGTTCGTTCCTGTTTTATAAGTAAGAGAATAAGTAGTAGAAGAATGGCTGTAGCGACAATCTCACCAAGGAAATTTTGAGATGAGCTTCGAGCTTTTTCAGAGATATCTACTAATGATGAGGTGAACATCAAGTTGGCAAGAAATGTTCCCCCAATACCGCCAGCGAATTGTGCTGCCCAAAAGGGTGCGACTTCTCTCTTTGGGAAATCCTTTAGTAGCGCCAGCGCCCCAGTTACAACAGGGTTGAAATGTGCACCGCTAATCGGAGCAAGAAGAGTAATGCTCAAGCCTAAAACAAAAATAGTTGCCAGAGCGTTGACGAGCAATTGCACCAATAAGTCTTCAGAGAGAGATGCTGCCATGTATCCAGATCCCACTACGGCAAGTGCAATCAAGCCAGTTCCAAGAAACTCCGAAAAGTACCTACGCATAGCGATGAGAATAAGGTAAGAAGGTGAATTTAGGGTAAATCTGACGTTAAGTGAGAAGGTTGCGCATCTGGCGTTGAATCAAATTTGCAGCAAAAATTGGGCTGACTCTGGCGAGAAAATTCAATGTTTTTGCATCCTTACCGATGAAAACTCTAGGCCGCTCTTTTTCGATGGCATCGACTATCAACACTGCTGCGACACTTGGTTCAGTCATTGGAATCTTCGATTTCTTCGCCAAATCTTTGGAAAGTCTCATGCCGGAGTTTGCCGCGATTTCAGTCCGCATTGCCCCCGGGAAAACCAAAGTCACGCGCACCTTCGTGCCACGCAACTCCGAACGCAGACCATCTGAGAGTTGAGCAAGCGCAGCTTTAGAAGCGCCATAAACGCTCTGTCCTGGGACGGGAGCGTAAGCGCCCATAGATGAGATGTTGACGATATGGCCCTCAGGCCTATCAAGGAGTACCGGCAAGAATGCCTTAATCATGAGAAGTGAACCCGTGAAATTCACTGCCATGACCCGTGCTGCTTCTTCAATCGATAACTCGTTGATTTTTTTAAATGGTTGGATTATTCCTGCATTATTGATGATCCCATCTACCTGACCTAATTTTTTGATAACAGCTTGCGGTAGAGAATTAATCGACCCCGGATCTGTAATGTCTATCAAAAAAGTTTCCACGCTTGAGCCCGCAATCTGTACTAATTTCGCGAGCGATTCTTCTCGATAATCTATCGCCGCAATCTTTGCGCCTTTGCTAATCAACATTCGCGCCAACTCGCTACCAACCCCGCCACCAGCGCCAGTAATGACAAAGACTTTCTCTTTAACATTCACCACTTGATGATACTTAAACCTGGTGAGGTAAAGTTGAGCGCATGCGAGCTGAGAGCGTTCTGCGAGAACTTAAGTCGCGCGCCAACACCCGGAAAGCGATTGAATTACAACGCTTCTTTAAGACTGGCAAAGGTGAATATGCCGAAGGAGACATTTTTCTTGGAATCGTGGTTCCAGAAACTCGCACGGTAGCGCGCGAGTATCAAGCCCTTGAGCTGGCGGAGCTCGAGAAACTTCTCACCTCACCTTTACATGAGGCGCGATTCTGTGCACTGGTCATTCTCACTACTCGTTTCAAAAAGGCTAAGAGCGCAGCAGAAGCAAAGCGGTATTACGCCTTTTACATAAAGGCTTTAAATCGAGGTCAGATAAATAATTGGGACCTTATCGATGTCTCCGCGCCCACAATTGGCGAGTATTTACTAAATGAGAAGAGCTCTCTGGCTACCTTACGAAATATGGCGAAAAGTAAGGAGCTTTGGGTACGAAGGGCTGCCATGCTCTTTACCTTTGCCTCACTTCGGATAGGCGACACCAAACCAACTATTGCAATCGCCAGAGCCTTATTGCGAGATGATCATGACTTAATGCATAAGGCTGTTGGTTGGGCTCTGCGCGAGGCAGGGAAAAGAAACCCTACGCAACTCCGTGAATTTCTAAAGAGGCATGGCAAAGAGATGTCTCGAACTACGCTTAGGTATGCGATTGAAAAATTCACCGCTGCCGAGCGAAAGCGTTGGCTCGAAGAGACTCGCTGATTGGCTAGCTCTTCTTTCCATCCTCTTCATCATCTGACCCAGTGATGCGACCAGCATGAGCTCTTGCCTCAGGATCGCGCTTGGATTTCACCAAGCTAGCAACGGTAGAAACAATCAAAATCAGAGCAATGACTGCAAGGCTCCAGAGAGTAGGAATTTTCGGTACTTCGGTATAAATCTCGTGCACGAAGGTAAGCACAAGTTTAATGCCAATGAAAATCAGAATTATGGAGAGACCAAGTGAGAGATAGATCAATTTATCTAATAAGCCTTTGAGCAAGAAGTAGAGCGCGCGTAACCCAAGGAGTGCAAACGCATTAGCTGCAAAGACAAGGAACGCCTCAGATGTAACGCCGAAAGTTGCCGGAATTGAGTCGAGTGCGAAGAGAAGATCTGTTGCACCGATGGAAATCATCACTAGAAACATAGGAGTTGCAAAGCGCTTGCCATTTTGCCGAATAAACAATTTCGTTCCGTGATACTCGTCAACTGTCGCCATCCGCTTGCGCACCCGCTTGATAATGAAATTCTCGCTTGGATCTGGATCTTCGTCCCAGTGTCTAAACAGACCCACTCCGGTCCAGATTAAGATTGCGCCGAAGATTACGAAGGTAAAGCTGAAGGCTGCTAGAGCTGCGGCACCGATAGCGATGAATATTGCACGGAGCACCAACGCGAGCATCACGCCAATAAGTAGAACTCGTTGGTGGTAAATAGAAGGTACGGCAAATTGAGTCAAAATGATGACGAAGACGAAGAGATTATCGACCGATAGGGATTTCTCGACTAGATAGGCAGCAAAATATTCTGTTCCAAATTGAGAGCCATAGGAAGACCAAACCCAGACTCCAAAACCCACAGCTATGCCGATATAGAAAATCGACCAGAGAGTCGCCTCTTTGAACATGACATCATGCGGCTTGCTGCTTACGGTGAAGAGATCTACAAGAATTAGCGCTGCGATGGCTCCGATA
>JBIJBY010000089.1:0-5373 GCA_044344975.1 Candidatus Nanopelagicaceae bacterium
GATCTTGCAAGCCCTACTAGTGCAGATTTAGTTGCTGCGTAATTACTCTGACCTGCGCTGCCTAGTAATCCGACAACTGACCCAATGAAAATAATCCTCCCCCGCTTCAGTTTGAGCATTCCCTTTGCCGCTCGCTTTGCGGTTTTAAATGCTCCACCAAAATTAGTTGCACTCACCTCTTCGAAGTCTTCGTCACTCATGCGCAGGATCAAGTTGTCTCGGGTAATACCAGCATTTGCAATGAGAATTTCTACCGGCCCGAGCGCTTCTTCGATTGTCGTAAATGCATGATCTAAGGTCGCAGAATCTCGAACATCTACATTGATTGATGTAATTCGCGCAGTGAAATCTGGCGGTTGACTCGTTCGGTGGCCGATAACCACCCGATCGCCAGCCTTGGCGAACCTCTCAGCAATTGCCGCTCCGATACCGCGATTGCCGCCTGTGATGAAGACAACTCGAGGCCCGTGCTCTCTCTCTTCCACATGGGAAAAGGTATCTCCAAATTCAGTTACTGGCGCGTATCGAGGCGGAAAACACTCAAGTAAATCGCTAAATAATGCGCGGAGCGGGATTTCTCTCTACCGTAGCGGTATGGCAAAGAGCGATGGTGAAATTCACTCGATTACCGATGCCCAGCCTTCGTTAACGGTAGATCAACGGGCTCGACAGATTCGCTACTTCTACTCGATGATGTTCCGAACTGCCTGTTTTATCGCGACAATATTCCTGCCCAACCCGTGGCGATGGTTCACCCTCGCTGGCGCGGTAGTTGTCCCTTACATTGCTGTGATTGTTGCAAACGCTGGACGGGAGACAATCACGCGACCTGAATCGCTCAATCGAATCAATAAACGAGCGATAGGTGGCTCGAACACGACGCCTATTACTAGTATTAAGCATGGGGCAGAAGAGTCGAACTAGTTCACTTCTTTTCACTTTTGCCTGTCTGATAGCAATGGCTCTCTGCGTACGTCTTGGCTTTTGGCAATTTGATAGATATGAATTTCGCCAAAAACTAACTGCGGAGATTTATTCAGCCCTTGATGAGCGAGCAACTTCACTCTCTGGTGATAATCAAAAATCTGCACGCCCCTGGATGAAGGTGAGCATCTCCGGTACTTATGATGAATATTCTCAGGCTCTCTTTCGAGGTCATTATTTCCAAGAAAGATATGGATTAGAAGTGCTCTCACTGTTCATTCCAACAGATGAAGCGATACCTCCCATTTGGGTAGATCGAGGGTGGATTGAAACAAATAAAAGTGCAGCCGCGGATATTCCCATTCCCCCACCACCGCTTGGCAAACTCACCATCTCGGGAATTTTAAAGAAGTACGATGACGTGACAGAGTCCAAAGGTGTTTTCTTTGCACTGCCTGCGCCTCGAATCGGAAGAATTGACGAACCATCGCTACAAAAAGTTTATTCAGGAGAAACCTTCTTTACCTACCTAAAACTAGATAAGCAATCAGGCACGAGCTCTCAAGGAAGTTTACAAATAGCACCACTTACACCTCCAGGATCAGGGCCTCATCTGGCTTATGCGATTCAGTGGTGGTTATTCGCGCTGCTAATTGCGGGTACTCGGATAGCGCTCTACCGGGGTGAGCGTTCACTCTGAGAATTGACGTTGATACAACTCAGCATAAAGACCTTGCTGAGCTAGGAGCTGTTCGTGTCGACCTCTTTCGATGATCCTTCCCTGTTCTAACACAAGTATTTGATCTGCTTCTCTTACCGTAGAGAGACGATGAGCAATCACAATACTTGTCCGATTCTTCAAGACCTCTTTAAACGCTCCTTGTACTAACGCCTCATTTTCGGTATCCAAATGTGCAGTCGCCTCGTCTAGAAGAACGATCTTAGGATCTTTTAAAATTAACCGCGCGATTGCTAAACGCGCTTTCTCGCCTCCTGAAAGGCGATAACCACGCTCACCTACCATTGTTGACAATCCATCTGGCAGCGAGCTCACCAGATCCCAAATTTGTGCCAGTTCGCATGCCCGCTTAAGTTCATCGAAGGTGGCGTGTGGTTTTGCATAGCGAAGATTTCCTTCGATTGTGTCGTGAAAGAGGTGCGCATCTTGCGTGACCACACCTATTGTTTGGCGGAGCTCATTGAGATCTAACGATCTAATGTCGACATCCCCCAAAGTAATTGCCCCCGCTGAAACATCATATAAACGTGGGATTAACGAGATGATAGTTGTCTTTCCTGCGCCAGAGGGGCCAACAAGTGCAATCATCTCCCCTTCAGCTGCCGAAAATTCAATACCCGTCAAAATTTGTTCGCCCGCGCCTTGATCGGGCTTTGCCGCTACTTCAAGAGAGGCCAGTGAAACATCTGCCCCTTTGGGATAAGAGAAATTGACATCTGCAAAATGTAATTCCATTTTCGAAGGGAACGGTTTTGGGTTTTTTGGCGATGTCACCATCGGCTGTAAGTCGAGAACTTCAAAAACACGCTCAAATGAAACTAAAGCAGTCATTACATCAACGCGCACGTTAGAAAGCGCGGTAAGTGGACCGTATAACCTGGCAAGCAGCGCCGCGATGGCAAGAAGTTTTCCTACCGAAATTGTTCCTGCAATCGCAAGATGGCCACCTAGGCCATAGGCAATGGCAGTAGATATTGATGCGACTAAGGTTAATCCGATAAAGAAAATTCGATTTGCCAGTGCAATTTTGATGCCGATATCCGCAACTCTGCGCGCCTTGCCACGAAACGCGGTTCCTTCACTGCGACCATCACCATAAAGCGAAACCAGTAGCGCACCACTTACATTGAAACGCTCGTTCATCATCCCGGACATCTCGGCATTGCCATTCATGGAATCTCTTGTTAAGCCTTGGATTTTCCGACCCATCATCCGAGAAGGAAGCAGAAAAATAGGCACTAGGACGAGCGATATCAAGGTAATCTGCCAGGAAAGATAGAAGAGCGCCCCTAGTACTAATGCCAAGGAGAGCACGTTGGATACCACCCCAGCGAGAGTTGATGTGAACGCTTGCTGCGCGCCAATAACATCAGAGTTTAACCGAGATATCAAAGCCCCGGTTTGAGTTCTAGTAAAGAATGCAATTGACTGCCGCTGTACATGTTCGAAAACCTGCGAACGTAAATCAAAGATAAGACCTTCGCCAATCTGTGAACTAAACCATCGTCCGACGATATTCATTAGCGCATCAAGTAAGGCAAGGCCAGCAATTGCAAAAGCAATTACCGTAACCACGCCACCATTTTTGGGAATTACGCCATCATCGATTAGCCGTGACAGTAGTAGCGGCGTTGTAATAACAAGAACTGCATCAATAATGACTGTGGCGAGAAAAAATGTGACCGCTTTTTTATAGGGGTTCGCAAAGGAAATGATCCGCTTTAAAGTGCCCGGTTTGAGTTTAGTATTCTTAACTGATTGATCTTGCGTCATGGATCGATACATCATCCATGGCGCCTGCGATGTCATAGTTTTTTCAGATACTAGACAGTGAAACCGAGAGCGCGTAGTTGCTCTCGACCAGAATCAGTAATTTTGTCTGGTCCCCATGGTGGCATCCACACCCAATTGATTCGAACATCATCAGCGAGTCCATCGAGAGCGCGCTTTGTTTGGTCTTCAATCACATCGGTTAATGGACAAGCGGCAGATGTAAGAGTCATATCGAGGACGGCGATATTTGATGGATCGAGAGTGATGCCATAGACCAGGCCAAGATCAACAACATTGATTCCTAACTCGGGGTCGACAACATCTTTCATTGCCTCCGTGAGGTCTTCAATCGATGTGCTCATGCTCTCTCTCCGCTCTCTCTGCTATTCCTGCTATTCCTGCTATTTCTGCTATCCCTGATTACGAATGGCGGCATCACGAAAAGCCATCCACCCCAACAGCGCACACTTTACTCGAGCCGGATACTTGGCCACACCCGATAGCGCGATGGCATCCTCTAGAACCTCGACATCTCCCAGAAAATTCCCTTTGCTCTGCATTAGCTCAAGGAAGAGTCGCTCCAGTTCTAGCGCCTCTTCGACCTTCTTATCGATAACCAAATCGCACATGATTGAGGTACTCGCTTGCGAGATGGAACATCCAACCCCTGTCCAGGAAATACCCTCTACAAGACCATCCTTTACCGAGAGGCGAAGCGTCACCTCATCTCCGCAACTTGGGTTGTTGTGATGGACTTCAACATCGTAGGGCGCATGTAGCGCTTTATGATGAGGATTCTTGTAGTGATCCAGGATGATTTCTTGGTACAAGGATTCTAGGCTCATTCTAAATTCCTAAACCTTAAAAAATTTCTTAGCATCGATGACAGCAGAAACCAACTGATCAATCTCTTCGAAAGTGTTGTACAAATAGAAACTGGCGCGGGTAGTTGCTTGCACGCGCAAGGCTTGCATCAGCGGCCATGCACAATGGTGGCCGGTTCGTACCGCAATCCCCTGGTCATCGAGCACCTGGCCCAAGTCGTGGGGATGGATTCCTTCAACAGTGAAAGAGAGCGCTCCGCCACGCAACTTCATATCTTTGGGTCCAACAATTGATAAACCCGGGATAGCGGAGAGTCCGTCGATGGCCCGCTGGGTAAGTGCACTTTCGTGAGCGTGAATCTGATTCATTCCGATTGACGTTAAGTAATCAATGGCAGCGCCCAAACCAACAGCTTGCGCCATGTTTGGCACGCCTGCCTCAAAACGTTTCGGCGGCGCTGCATAACGCGCAGTGCTGATAGTTGCACTTTCAATCATCGAACCACCAGTAAGCATCGGCGGCATTTGCTTTAACAACGCGCTTGCCCCCCAAAGTATTCCCACTCCCGTTGGGCCAAGGGCTTTGTGTCCGGAGAAAGCCAGGAAATCAATGTCGAGCTCGCTGATATCTACTATCATGTGGGGAACAGATTGGCATGCATCGAGCAGAATAATTGCGCCACATTTTCGAGCACGGGCAGTGATTGGCGCTAAATCTGTAATCGCTCCAGTGACATTTGACTGATGGGTTATTGCAACTACTACAGTATTGCCATCAACTACGCTCTCTAGATTACTTAAATCAAGCCTGCCTTCTTCTGTGACGGAAAGCCAGCGAAGTTGCGCCCCTGTTTTTTCGGCAAGATGCTGCCACGGTAACAAGTTGGCGTGATGCTCGAGCTCGGAAACAACGATATTTTTTGAGCTATCAATAAAAAAAGGTGAACTTTTATCAAGCTTGCCAGATACGCCTAAACTTGAGTTAAGGAAGCCATAGGAAACGATATTTATCGATTCTGTTGCGCTCTTAGTAAAGATAATTTCTTCAGTGTCCACAGTGAGGAAGTTCGCAACTTTGGAGCGAGCACCTTCAAAGGCATCGGTAGCTTCTTC
>JBIJBY010000015.1:0-17590 GCA_044344975.1 Candidatus Nanopelagicaceae bacterium
CATTCTCACCGGAACGCCAGCAGGCGTTGGTGTAATTCCGATAGGTAGCAAAGTTGCAATCTCCATCGAGGGTATTGGAACTTTAGAAAACAGTGCGGTATCCCATGGGTAATCGACCAATCAAAGTACGTTTTGCGCCATCGCCAACAGGTGACTTACATGTAGGCAATATTCGAACAGCGCTCTTTGATTGGGCATATGCGCGCCATACCGGAGGCATATTCCTTTTTCGTATCGAGGATACTGATCGCAGCCGAGTGACAGATGAATACATCGCGGCAGCTATCGATACTTTGAAATGGTTAGGACTCACTTGGGATGAAGGCCCTGAAGTGGGCGGACCACACGGACCATATCTTCAATCGCAACGACTCGAAATTTATGCGGAATGGGCAGCTCGCTTTATTCAGCAGGGCGATGCCTATTACTGCTACTGCACGCCTGAAGAGTTAGAGGCTCGTCGCGAAGCACAAAAAGAGTCAGGTCAAGCCCCTGGTTATGACGGAAAGTGTCGTTCAATAAGTGAGGCTCAATTAACTCAATATAAATCTGAGGGACGCGAGCCGGTTATTCGGATGCGAATGCCCGAGGGAAGCACCACATTCACCGACGTGATACGAGGTGATTGCACCTTCGATCATAATTTCGTTCCAGATTTCGTTCTCGTTCGCGCGGATGGCTCACCGCTCTACACCCTTGCAGTGGCAGTAGATGATGTATTGATGGAAGTTACCCATGTCTTACGTGGCGAAGATTTGCTCTCCTCGACACCGCGACAAATTCGGGTATATCAAGCGATGGGCGTCAAAGAGAGCCAATACCCACTCTTTGCTCATTTACCTTTCGTCATGGGCGCAGATAATGCAAAACTTTCCAAGCGAAACGGTGAGACTTCTATAGCTTGGTACCGAGAACAAGGTTTCTTGCCAGAGGCAATCTGCAATTATCTTGCGCTATTAGGTTGGTCGCCTGGCGATGACCGAGAGAATCTCACTCTTGCGGAGCTCACTGAACTTTTCACGATTGAGCGCGTGAACTCCAATCCAGCACGTTTTGATATGAAAAAACTTGAGAACATAAATGGCGACAAGATCCGCGCCCTTTCTCTCGATGATTTCTTCACGTGGTCGCTACCTTTCCTTCAGAGAGCCAAGGTGGTATCAACTCCGATAACTAGCGAAGAAGAGCGCGTAGTAAGACAGGCCCTACCGATTATTCAAGAGCGACTCATAAAGCTCTCTGAAGTCCCTGACATGTTGGCATTTCTCTTCACAGAGAAGGTTGATTTGGATCCAGAATCTGTGGCGAAATATCTCGATGAAGGTTCGAAGCAGATTATTACCAAGGCTCTGGAAGTACTGACACCTTTGCCAACTTGGGATCACCATGCAATCGATGGCGCACTTCGTGCCGCCCTCATTGACCAGATGGGGCTCAAGCCGCGACTTGCCTTTAGCGCAATTCGCGTTGCCGTCACAGGAAGCCATATCTCGCCACCACTCTTTGAATCGATGGAGATTCTCGGGAAAGAGCGGGTATTGGCTAGGCTCGCTGCGATTTGATTCGGTGGAATCTCGAGTTAATCCAAAGCCCAGAGAACAGGTATCCTTAGCTGCTCTTTAGTGGGGTATGGGGTAACTGGCAGCCCAGCGGATTCTGATTCCGTTAGTCTAGGTTCGAATCCTGGTACCCCAGCAAGAGAGCAAAAGAGTGAAAGAACTAAATATCGAGTAAAAATCTTGGCCCCGTCGTCTAGCGGCCTAGGACTCTGGCTTCTCAAGCCAGCTACGAGGGTTCGAATCCCTTCGGGGCTACTCCTAGAAAATGATAAGAACTGAGTGGCCGGTAACTGATAAGTATCAGGTGCCGGCCCTCACTTTCCAGATAAATATTCAGAGATACGTGCAGCAGTGGCAATCACTGCAGCAGCGTGGGTGCGTCCTGGCTGTCTGCCAAGTCGCTCAATCGGACCACTTAAACTTATTGCTGCGATCACTCGATTATGTGGTCCACGAATTGGTGCAGAGACGCTAGCCACCCCCGCTTCTCGCTCACCAACGCTCTGTGCCCAACCGCGTCGACGTACTGCAGTCAACGTTGCTGCATCAAAGCGAGAGTTCTTTAGGGTTTTATTTATTCGATCGGGCTCTTCCCAAGCTAAGAGAACTTGCGCAGCGGAGCCTGCCTGCATGGTGAGCGCTGAACCAACTGGAACGCTATCGCGAAGCCCTGATAAACGATCGGCAACTGCAACACATAATCGCAGATCACCTTGTCGTCGATAGATCTGCGCACTTTCCCCAGTCGCATCACGAAGCGCGGTGAGCGCTGGGGCTGCAATTACTAAGAGACGATCTTCGCCTGCGCTCTGCGCCAACTCACCTTCGCGCGCACCGATAGTAAAGCGACCATGGAGATCGCGGGCGATGAATCGATGATGCTCCAGAGCAACAGCAAGGCGATGACAGGTAGGTCGGGCGATTTTTGTGGCGGTAACTAATTCAGCAAGAGTGAGCGGTCCAGCTTCAAGGGCGTTGAGAATTGCGATGGCTTTGTCGAGAACTCCGACCCCACTGCCAATTGAGCTTTTCATGATATGATATTAGCATCTCATATGGTGAGATGACCATATTTAAACCGGATAGTTACGGAAGTGGTGCAATGGGTAAGACCTTAGCTGAAAAAATTTGGGGCGATCATGTTGTACATAGCGCTCCTGGCGAACCAGATTTGTTGTACATCGATCTCCATTTAATTCACGAGGTGACAAGTCCACAAGCATTTGATGGGCTCCGTCTAGCAGGACGAAAAGTTCGTAGACCAGATCTGACATTGGCAACAGAAGATCACAACACGCCAACTATTGATATTGATAAGCCCATAGCCGATCCCATTTCCAAGTTGCAGGTTGATACCCTCCGCAAGAACGCGGCTGAATTTGGCATTCGCCTCCACTCGCTCGGTGATATCGAGCAAGGGATCGTGCACGTAGTAGGACCACAATTGGGTATTACGCAACCAGGCATGACAATTGTTTGCGGTGATTCACACACATCCACACATGGCGCTTTTGGTGCACTTGCTTTTGGTATCGGAACGAGCGAAGTAGAGCATGTCCTAGCCACCCAGACGCTGCCGCAATCCAAACCAAAAATGATGGCTGTTAACGTTGAGGGAGCGCTGCGAAAAGGCGTCACAAGTAAGGACATTATTCTTGCGCTCATCGCAAAAATTGGCACTGGCGGTGGGCAAGGTTATGTCATCGAGTATCGCGGAAGTGCTATCCGTGCACTTTCTATGGAAGCGCGTATGACAATCTGCAACATGTCGATCGAGGCAGGAGCGCGCGCTGGCCTCATTGCACCCGATCAAACAACTTTTGACTACATCAAAGGTCGACCACATGCTCCCGAAGGGCAAGAGTGGGATCGCGCTGTGGAGTATTGGAAGGCTCTCTACTCTGATGACGATGCACACTTTGATGTGCAAGTGGATTTGGATGCAAATGCGCTCTCACCATTTGTTACTTGGGGGACAAACCCCGGGCAGGGTGCACCTCTTAATTCGGTAGTTCCCGCTCCGAGCGATTTCGCTGACGAAGGTGCACGTAATGCAGCCGAGCGCGCACTTGAATATATGGGGCTCCAGGCGCATACACCGCTTAAGTCAGTAAAGATTGACACTGTATTTCTCGGTTCATGTACCAACGGTCGTATCGAAGATCTTCGCGCTGCAGCTGATGTGATTAAGGGGAGAAAAGTTGCCTCCGGTGTGCGGATGTTGGTTGTTCCTGGCTCAGCTCGAGTTCGCCAACAAGCGCAAGCCGAGGGGCTAAATCAGGTATTTCTTGATGCGGGCGCAGAGTGGCGCGAAGCGGGCTGCTCCATGTGTCTTGGCATGAATCCTGATCAACTTAAACCGGGCGAGCGAAGCGCATCCACGAGTAATCGAAATTTTGAAGGACGACAAGGCAAGGGTGGACGAACCCACTTGGTGAGCCCGTTGGTTGCCGCAGCAACTGCGGTTCGGGGCACGCTCTCTAGCCCAGATGATTTGGAAGGTTAGGAGAACTGATGAAGGCATTTATCTCTCATACTGGACGAGCCATCCCGCTCCGACGAAGCAATGTTGATACTGATCAGATTATTCCGGCCCAGTATCTAAAGCGCGTGACGCGCGCTGGTTTTGAAGATGGCCTCTTCAATGCATGGCGACAGGATCCTGAGTTCGTTCTTAATCAACCGCAATATAAAGGGGCTTCCATTCTTGTTGCAGGTCCTGATTTCGGCACGGGATCATCTCGCGAGCATGCTGTGTGGGCGCTGCAGAATTATGGATTTGAAGCAGTCCTCTCTAATCGCTTTGCCGATATCTTCCGGAACAATTCTTTGAAAGGCGGCTTGCTCACTGTCATCCTTCCGCAGGAGGTCATCGAAGAGTTATGGAAGCTCATAGAGTCCGATCCTGCATCAGAGATAACTGTTGATTTAGAGGCGCGCGAAGTCCGTTTTGCCGGTAAAAAAGTAAGTTTTGAACTCGACGATTACACCCGTTGGCGCCTCATGGAGGGGCTCGACGACATCGGATTGACGCTTCGAAATGTTGACGCTATCGCCACATATGAGGAAAAACGCCCCTCTTTTAAGGCGAAAACCCTTCCCGTGCGGAGTTAAGAAACCTCAACTTAGCGTTGAGAGTTCTTGAGAGTGGAAAATTTTCGGTTTTTTTCTTTTCCGACACGCCAACGCGGTATTGGACGAGTTGCGGATAGGTACGTATTTTTGCGCTCAATGTTGGAGTTTTCACTCTGACACTCATGCAAAACTTAAAAAAAAGGGGAATTCATGAATAAGGCCCAGTTCATCAAGTCGTTGGTGCCACACTTCAACGACAGCAAGAAAGAAGCTACCCATGCGGTGGAAATCGTCATTGACGCAATCACCCGAAACATGGCAAAAGGCGAAGATGTCAGCATTGCTGGCTTCGGCAAGTTCCGCAAAATTCAGCGTAAAGCGCGCGTTGCTCGTAACCCATTTACTGGTGAGCCGGTAAAGGTAAAGGCGAAGACTGTTGCGCGTTTCACCCCAGCAAAGGTTCTCAAGGAGATCGTCGCTGGCACTCGAAAGATGGAGGCAGCTCCAAAGCCAGCTCCTAAGGCGGTAGTGAAGGCTGCGCCAAAGAAGGCTGCTAAGAAGGCTGCGCCAAAGAAGGCTGCTAAGAAGGCAGCCAAGAAGGCTCCAAAGAAGGCCGCTAAAAAGGTCGCAAAGAAAAAGAAGAAGTAACCACACTTCTTTCGAATTCTGGTCCGGGGGTCGCGATTTTCGCGGCCCCCGTTCCCATTTCATCTGAGGTTATCGCCGAACCCTAGTAGGGTGGCGATATGGCCGAGATGGATGCGGGTGCCCCCTCCCCGGCCGCTCTCTCTTATCCTCCGCCGAGCGGTCGTCCTTTAGGTATCACGCCCTGGTTTCGCTTTGGCGCTTTCTTTGTCCGCCCCTTGCTCTTTGCGTTGGCCAAGCGTGATTGGCGCGGCGTGGAGAATATTCCTAAAAGCGGCCCCATTATCTGCATCTCCAATCACATCTCCTACCTTGACCCTTTAGTTTTTGCCCACTTTCTTCACGACAATGGACGCGCACCACGTTTCCTTGGCAAGGCTGAACTCTTTCGGATCCCATTTATTGGGACCGTGCTGCGCGGGGCAGGGCAAGTTCCTGTGGAGCGGGAGAGCGCCAATGCTCGCCAGGCATTTGAGCATGCAATTGCCTTCCTCAAGGCAGGCCACCTCCTTGGTGTGTATCCGGAGGGAACGCTCACTCGCGATCGGCAGATTTGGCCGATGAAAGGAAAGACTGGTGTAGCTCGCCTTGCGATTATGACAAAAACCAAAGTTATTCCCTGCGCGCAATGGGGAGCGCAAGAGGTGTTGCCTGCTTACGGACGGAAGATCTCACTTTTTCCGCGAAAGACATTCCATGTTTGGGCGGGTGAACCGCTAGATTTTTCGAAGTGGTACGGCAGGGAAGATGATCCTGTCGCGATAAGAGAGGCGACCGATTACGCAATGGATGCGCTTACCGCTCTCTTAGAGGAGATTCGTGGGGAGAAAGCTCCTTCACTCCGTTTCGATCCTGCATCGAGCGGGCAGCCACGGATTGGAAATTACAAGAAAGAGAGTAAGAAAAAAGAGAAGAATAAGAAGAAGCGGGGCGGATAAATCTATGTCAGCACCAGTTTCCTTACGCGTTGCAATTATGGGTTCAGGTTCTTGGGGAAGTGCTTTTGCGCAAATAGTCGCTGATAGCAAGAGCGGTCATCAGATAACTATTTGGGGTCGAAATAAAGAGACAATCAATGAGATAAACACACTGCACACCAATTCCAAATTTCATCCTGGCGCGATGCTCCCCGAGAAAATTTCCGCAACTGTTGATCCACAAGTGGCGCTCCGAGAGGCTGATGTAGTTGTGCTTGCTGTGCCAGCTCAGACGCTCCGAGAGAACCTCAAAGCGTGGGGAAGCGCTATTCCTAAAAATGCAATTGTCGTCAGTTTGCTCAAGGGTTTTGAGCGGGGCACTCATGCCCGAATGAGCGAAGTTATCAAGGACGAATTGGATATCGAGGAGAGTCGGATT
This sequence comes from Candidatus Nanopelagicaceae bacterium, assembly GCA_044344975.1. Taxonomy (GTDB): domain Bacteria; phylum Actinomycetota; class Actinomycetes; order Nanopelagicales; family Nanopelagicaceae; genus IMCC26077. The sequence goes on from JBIJBY010000015.1 coordinate 6,636, forward strand.
GCCGTAGTTACCGGCCCAAATTTGGCGGGCGAAATTATTAAGCGCGAGCCTGCCGCGGTTGTGATTGCCTGCGCCAAAGAAGAGGTTGCAGTGGAGCTTCAAGATGCGTTTGCTGTTCCATATTTTCGTCCGTACACCTCCATTGATGTCATTGGTTGTGAAGTTGCCGGAACAATAAAAAATGTCATGGCACTTGCGGTTGGCATGGCAAGTGGTTTAGGCATGGGTGATAACACCAAAGCAACAGTGATTACGCGTGGCCTTGCCGAAACAACGCGATTAGGTGTTGCTCTCGGCGCCGATCCCATGACCTTCGCAGGCCTAGCGGGAATGGGAGATTTGGTCGCTACCTGTTCGTCGCCTCTCTCCAGAAATCGTTCATTTGGTGAACGACTTGGGCGCGGATTAGGACTTTCGCAAGCCCAGAGCGAGACGAAGACCACGGCAGAGGGAGTTTCATCTGCTGCAGCTGTACTTGATCTTGCACGTGAATATGGCATTGATATGCCAATAGTCGAGGCGGTAGTCGATGTCGTTGCAAATGGAATGCCACCTAAGGAAGTAGTTCGTCGATTGATGAGTCGAACAACTCGGTCTGAGCATTAAGAGCCGGTACCCTTTATAACGTGGCTGCCAATCCCTCTGCATCAAAGAAAATTCGCGTTGGGGTGCTCTGTGGTGGGCGCAGTAGCGAACATTCAATCTCATGCCTCTCGGGTGGAAGTTTGCTGGCAGCAATTGATCGCGAGAAGTTTGAACCTATTCCACTTGGGATTACTCAAACTGGACAGTGGGTTTATCTCGAAGGATTGACCAGCGCTCTTGCAATTGTGAATGGTCAACTTCCAGTTGTTCCTGAGGACGCACCCGCAATCACCGTCAATCGCGATGGGGTATTTGTAGCGGGCAAGAATCTTGGTGTTGATGTGATTTTCCCCGTCCTTCACGGACCATTTGGTGAAGATGGCACCGTACAAGGGCTCCTTGAAATGTTTGATATTCCTTACGTAGGCGCGGGAGTGCTTGCCTCAGCGATTGGCATGGATAAAGCAACGTGCAAAAGATTATTTATCGAAGCCGGAATTCCTACCGTTGATTTTGATGTTTTCTTCTGGAGTGAGTGGGCAAGTTACAAATCTGAAATCACTACGCGCTTACAAGAAGAATTTGAGCTTCCGATTTTCGTCAAGCCATCACGAGCAGGTTCAAGCAACGGAATTAGCAAAGTGAAATCCTGGAGCGATCTCGATACAGCGGTAAAGCTTGCTAAAGATTTTGACGAAAAGATAGTCATCGAAGCGCTCGCACCTGGGCGTGAACTGGAGTGCGGCATCTTAGGAAGCAAAGCTTCTCGTGTGGGCGAGGTGCGGATTCTGGGTGATCATGAGTTTTATGATTTTGAAGCGAAGTATCTTGATAACTCCACTGAATTGATAGTTCCAGCAGAAATTCCAGCAGAAGTTGAGCGCGAAATTCAACAATTGGCCCTTGATGCTTTTGCATTAATTGATGGTCGTGGAATAGCTCGCGTTGATTTCTTTCTTCTAGAGAACGGCGAAGTCATTCTCAATGAGATAAATACCATGCCAGGTTTCACAGCAACCTCTATGTATCCGCGCCTTTGGGCTGCCACGGGCGTCAGCTACCCCCAGGTAATCACTGAGCTAATCGAGTTGGTCATTCGGAAATGAGAGCTAAGAGAGGAAAAACTACCGCCACAACTCTGGCGATTTTTCTTCTTGCGAATGTACTGAGCCCACTCACTTTTCCCACATACGCGAACCCAACTGGAACAGCATGGAGCGAAGATTCACGCGCATATTCCGAAGGTTGGCCTTGGCCGAAATTGCCAAATTGGTGGAGCAAAACCGAGAAGTGGTACAGCTCGCAAACTTTTACAGATGTCCGACTAGGTCAGTGGTTGCCCTGCCGCGCTGAATGGTCAATGAATGATTGCATTGAAGAGATCAATCTTTACAGCCAAGAAGGGAAGCAACTTGGTTCGCTGACATACATTCAGGAGCCAGGATTTGATCCATTCACTTTGAAGCAAAGCTGGACTCAAGCGCCAAGTGCAAATAAAGGAGAACTAGTAGACAACTACGCTGATTTCTTCAACCCTGGCCAAGTGTGGACTCAAGGGTGGTGGCGCCTTCCCGACGGGGTTTCACTCTCCGATGGAAGTAATCTCGTCAGTGCCAACGTATCCCGGATGCTCACCGCCGTTCAGGTGAACATTTCACCCCGCGGATTAACAGAGGGTGTTTCACTTCCACAAGGAATATTTTTCGAAACGGTACTTAAATCAAAAAATCTAAAAAAATATGCTCGATGGGTGACCAGTACTGGAAAGGACCCCAGCGTTCTATTCCGAGAAAATGATCAAGTGGTTATAAAAGGAGTCACGACGAGGTTTCCCAATCCTTACAAGATCACCTGCGACAAGTTAACTCTTGGTAATAGCGAGAAAGCTGCCTCTTCGGGCGCTTTTGTTGCAGTCAATCTGTCAACAGTCTCCGATTACGAAAACCCGCAGTACAAATCTCTTCCTGGCGAAGTGGTAATTGGCACCAATGGTTGGTGGTGTATGGGTGGAATCAAATGGGATTCCAAGGAGCGACAAATCACGGTTGAAATAGCCGCAACGCACTATTACGAAGATGGAATTACTGAAGTTGATGGATGGCTAGAAGTGAAGTTAAAGGGTGCGCTCGTCCGTCATTTGTGGGGGATTGCACCTTCCGAAGCGACAGGTTATGCACGCGTCGAGCTACTCTATAAAGATGGAAGTACGAAAATAGCAACAGTGAGCGCTAAATATTTTCCTGAATTCGATTGGATTGATCTTCGTGCTTACGGATTCACTTACTCTAATCCAGTCTTGCGCATCTCTCTGAGAAAACCTGTTGAAAATTTAAGTAAGAGTTCAACTTCTTCAAAGGTGAAACTCATTACCTGCGTCAAAGGTAAGTTGATAAAAAAAGTTTCAACGAAACAATGCCCCAACGGCTATCGGAAAAAGTAGAAGCCGAGAGGTTAGTCGTTGACAACAGGGCAGGTTAATGTGCGAGTGATTCCCGGCACCGCTTGCACCTTGGCGAGAATCGTCCGACCAAACTCCTCCATAGAACCGGCCTCTGCACGCATGATGACATCGTAAGGACCGCCAACGCCCTGCGCGATATTCACGCCAGGAATTGAGCCGACCGCCTTTGCGACGGCTGCTGCCTTTCCCACTTCGGTTTGAATAAGAATGTAGGTCTGGATCGACATGTTATTTCGCCCCTTTTACTTACTGATGTGAGGCAACGGTAGCGCAGGATAGGCTCGGACGGAAAGTTAGTTTTGTTAGAGCTCGGGCAGACTGGTTGAGACTAGTTGAGACTAGGAGAGAGCGTGCGGGTATCGGAGATAGGCGAGGATGCGCTGATTGCAGCCTTTGCCGAGATTTACCGCTCCAGAGCTGGGGTCTTAGTTGGTATTGGCGATGATGGTGCGGTCGTGTCGAGCAACTCGCCCCTTCAGGTTGTTAGCACCGATATAGCTACAGAGGGAATTCATTTCAATCGGGCATGGAGTAGCGCTACGGATATTGGAGCAAAGATTGCTATCGCGAATCTTGCAGACATTTACGCGATGGGAGGTACGCCCAAATTCCTCACCGTCGCTATTTCGGCTCCTGCTGATGAAGATGTTTCTTATCTGCTCAATCTCGCTCGTGGAATTGAATCAGTCGCTGCGGAATTTGAGGTGAGCGTTGTGGGAGGGGATTTAGTGGGGGGTAGTTCGCTTGCCATTTCTATCACCGCTTTTGGGGCGGTCGAGCGACCGGTACTTCGTTCCAACGCAAAGGTTGGCGACAAAGTCTTTCTAACTGGAAGCGTAGGAAAATCTCTTGCCGGATTACTCCTTCTAAGCAAAGGTTTAGCAACTCCAACTTCTCCAGATGTGCGCGTATTTCAGCGACCAGAATTCACACCGCAGATTCTCTTCGAGTTTGGCTTGGAGAAGGTTAATGCGCTAATGGATGTCAGCGATGGCTTGCTCTCAGATCTCCCCAAAATCGCAAAAGCTAGCGGCGTGGGGATTAACCTCACGTTTAGTGAGAGTGAGCTGAGCTATCTGATGCCACTGAGTGAGAGGGTTGGGATTTCTCCACTTGAATTATTCCTACGAAGTGGGGAAGAGCACTCGTTTATTGCCGTAGTGAGCGCAGAGCGCCACCGCGAAGTTCCAAAACAATGGATTATGCTTGGTGAGGTTGTCGTGGGAAGTGAGATTACTTATCACGGCAAGGGGATGTCGCTTCATGGCAAATCTTGGCATTGGTAATAAGTTCAACGAGTAGAGATTAAAGAGAGAGAGAGTTAAAAATGAAGAGAACAGCACTGGTAACCGGAATCTTCTCGCTTCTCTCCTTCATTTGGTTTCTTCCCGTGGCGCAAGGCGCCGCTGCTACTCCAGGCAAAGCGTGCAAACCTTCAGAGCTCGGCGTTCAATCAAGTTTTAGGGATGCAAAGCAAGGTGCGCAAACTCTCACCTGTGGACGATTAGGAAAGAAACATCTTTGGGTCATTACTAAAGTGACCATCCCTGCAAACCTTGACACCAAATTCATCAAAGTAACTGGGGATACCAGCGCTGCTGCAGTTCTTGGAAAGCCTAAGGGACAGCCACCAACCACTCTCTTCTCTGCAGATATCGTCAAGGGCGGCGGAGCTACTGTTGCGCAAGGCGCATCGGTTACTGTGCATTACACATTGATGGCATGGTCTACCGGGAAAGTTGTGGAGTCATCGTGGACAAGTGGTCAGCCAGTGAGTTTCTCGCTCGGTGGAGTTATTAAGGGTTGGCAAGATGGAATACCTGGAATGCGTGAAGGTGGACGCAGGCTGCTCGTCATTCCACCTGCACTTGGTTATGGCGCAACTGCCGCTGGACCAATTGCTGCCAATGAGACATTGATTTTTATCGTTGACCTGATCAAAGCAGGCTAACCAAAAGAGTGGGAGAGGGTTAAAACCTCTTCCGTAGGTTAGGAAAAGTTAAACGAATTTATATTTAGCGAGAGACCTTGCCGGCCTTTAGGCAGGCAGCGCATACGTTTTGGCGCTTTGGAGTCACACCATTAACGAGGGTGCGAATTCGCTGAATGTTCGGATTCCAGCGTCGACGGGTACGACGGTGTGAGTGCGAGATGCTGTTTCCAAACTGTGGGCCTTTGCCACAGATATCGCACTTGGCTGCCATAGTCGCCTCCGGTTGCTAGCTGGTTTTCACGGTATTACAGGTCTTGAGCGCCCGCTAATGAAATCGAGCACCGAAGGGTAGCGCGGACCCGCCATTTCGGTCTAATCAGCCGGTAACCTCATCGGCTATGGCCCACCCTGAGCTAGATGTTGCGCGATTTCGCGCCTGGCTCGTGCGCGCCCGAGACGAGATTTCCCGCTCTCGCGAGCGCCTTAATGCTGAGAATCTCTATCCCGTAGCCGATTCCGATACTGGCTCAAACTTGGAGGCGACCATCCGCGCTGCAGCTGAGGCGGTCGAGAGTGAAATCTCTGAGGATCTTGGCGCCATCGCCGATGCTGCAGCAGAAGGTGCGCTCCATGGCGCGCAAGGAAATTCTGGAGTCTTGTTAAGTCAGATTTTTCGGGGCTTTGCTGATGGGTTACGGGAGAATTTGCCCAAGGCATTTGCATTGGCACATGAACGCGCATTGAAAGCGGTTGCTGATCCGAAAGAGGGAACAATTCTCTCTGTTGCACGCGCAGCGCGTGATGCGGCAACAAGTGTGGGTTCATGGGGCAATGAGATACGACGCGATGGTGAAATTGCACTCGCCGCGTGGAAGGCAGCGCGAGCATCAACTCTTGATAGCGCAATCAATCCTCCAAGTGAGGCAGCGCGTGGAGTTATCGATGCCGGAGCGCATGGAATTGAACTTATCTATCGATCGCTCGTCGCAGTACTGGATGGCGAAATCGACAATGTGGACGATATTCCTTTTTATACGAATAGTGGTTCACCTTCCCTCAATGTCAGCCAAAAAAGTGATGGCGCATTCGAGGTCATGTACGAGTTAACCAATCTCTCTGAGGATCAAGTGGAACTTCTTCGAAGAAAACTCTCTGGTATTGGGCAGAGCCTATTAATAGTTGGTGGAGCAAAATTTTGGAAGGTTCATGTTCATACTGATTTTGTCGAAGAGTCGGTGGCCTTCGCGAAGGAGATCGGCAAGCCGGAAAATATCCGAATCACAGCGTTGGATCTATCTGGATGCAAAAGTGAGCGCACTCTTGTCACGGTCGCAAATGGTCCTGGTTTTGAAGCGCTCATGCGCGAGTCTGGGGTAAATGTGATCAAAGCATTTGAGTCGCGTCGAGTCACTCCAGAAGAGTGGGTACTTGCCGCGGGTGAGAGCACCGAAGTTATCTTCATTCCGCATGATGTGCATGGCCACCAGAGCGCTCAAGATGCAGCGCTAATTTTGGAATCATCGAAAAAAAGGGTCGCGGTAATCAATTCTCATTCACCGCTCCAGGCGCTTTCGGCAATTTCTACACATTCGGAAGACCTTGAGAGCAATTTTGTGGAAGAAGTACATACGATGGAAGCTGCCGCACGCGCCACACTTTCGCTTACTATCGCACTTGCACCACGACGGCTGGAAAGTTATGGCGAGGTAGTAAACCCTGGAGCTGTTATCGCGCTCCAGGACCGCAAAATAATCGCCCATGGAGTAGATGTGGTTGATGTTGCCCATGAAGCAATCTCAAAGGTTATTTACTCTGCTACCCAGTTGATTACGTTGGTGACTGGCGCCAATGCGACTAGTGAGGTTGCGCAAGCTTTAATGGAACGTGTTGCAATCACCCATCCAACACTTGAGATCGCACATTATGTGGGTGGACAAGCTTGGTATCCATTGTTGATCGGAATCGAATAAATGGTTGCCCTCAACGCTAAGTTGTCGGCAGCACTCGGTGATAGAACGGCCAAGGCGCTCAATACGGCATTTGGCTACTCAACTGTCGAAGATTTACTCCATCACTATCCACGGAGATTTGTGGCTCGAGGTGAACTCACTGATATCGATGAGCTAAAAGATGGTGATGTAGTCACTATTTTGGCAGAGATTGTTGATACCAATAATCGTCCAATGCGAGGACGCAAAGGTTCCATTCTTGAAGTGAAAGTGAGTGATGGCAAGAAGAAATTATCACTTACCTTTTTTAATCAAGCATGGCGAGAGCGCGAAATGCGCGTAGGTCGAACTGGTCTATTTGCCGGAAAAATTGGCACATACAAGGGGGCTCGTCAGCTAGCTCATCCTGAGTATCTTCTTATTCCTGATGGCACTGATACCGATGAGGCAGCAGGTGAGTTTGCTGGAAAACTGATACCGGTCTATCCGGCAACTGCAAAATTTCCCTCTTGGAAAATTGGTCAGTGCGTCAGGACGATTCTCGATGTAATCGACGAAGTTCCCGAGACCTTGCCAGAGGAATATCGCGGAGAGCTGCCGAGCGCCCATCAAGCGCTTTGTGACGTTCACCTACCTGATTCCCATTTGGCTGCAGCGAGAGCGCTTGAGCGGTTGACTTTCGATGAGGCGCTCTCTCTCCAATTGCTCTTGGCGCGACGCAGACATCAATTCGAGTCTCTCCATACAACTCCACGTCTCTTTCGTAGCGGTGGTCTGTTAGAGATCTTTGATCAAAATCTTCCATTCGAACTTACTGCAGGACAAATTGCAGTCGGAGCTGAAATTGAATCCGATATGAAATCTCAGCGACCAATGCATCGCTTACTTCAAGGTGAAGTTGGTTCAGGCAAAACTATCGTTGCCCTTCGTGCGCTTTTGGCTGTAGTCGATACTGGAGGTCAAGGAGCGCTACTTGCCCCCACGGAAGTTTTAGCAGCTCAACATTTTCGTTCAATCTCTGCAACGCTTGGTGAATTAGCATCGGCTGGCATGCTTGGCGGGAGTGATCGCGCAACTCGCGTGGTGCTGCTTACTGGTTCCACACCGGCGGCGGTACGGAAAGAAGTGCTCGCACAGATTGAAGATGGTTCGGCAGGAATAGTTATCGGCACTCATGCGCTTTTGAGCGAAGGCGTTAACTTCGCAGATTTAGGCCTTATTGTCGTTGATGAGCAGCACCGATTTGGAGTTGAGCAAAGAGATGCTCTCAAATTAAAAGCACAATTACCACCGCACCTTTTGGTTATGACCGCTACGCCAATTCCCAGAACCGTAGCTATGACTGTCTTCGGCGATTTGGATATATCGACGCTGACTGAACTTCCAAAGGGACGCTCACCCATCACTACTCATGTCATTAATGAGCTTGAAAAACCACATTACGTAGAACGGGCTTGGGAGCGAATTGTTGAGGAAGTTAGCAAGGGTGCTCAGGCCTATGTTGTTGCACCGCGAATTGAATCTGGCAAAGAGAAATCCAGTGCGTCAAACTCAGAGAGAGAGTTCGAGGCGCACTCTGTTGAATCTCTTTATGAGCAATTTGCCCATGGTCCATTGAAATCGGTCCGAGTGAGCGTTTTACATGGCAAATTGTTGAGCGAGGAGAAAGATCGAATCATGCGCTCCTTCTCGCAAGGTGATATTGATTGTCTAGTAGCAACGACCGTCATTGAAGTGGGAGTTGATGTTCCTAATGCCACGGTAATGGTGATTGCAGATGCAGATCGCTTTGGAATCTCGCAACTACATCAGCTACGTGGTCGGGTTGGTCGTGGCTCCAAACCAGGGTTATGTTTATTGCTGACCAAAGTTGAAGAACAGAGCTCTGCGATGGAGCGCCTGCAGGCAGTTGCAAATTCGCTCGATGGGTTTGAACTTGCTCGAGTCGATCTTGATCAACGTCGCGAAGGTGATGTACTTGGCACTGCGCAATCGGGGAGTCGATCCCAGTTGCGTCTGTTGCGTGTGTTGCGAGATGAGAAGATCATCGAGCGTGCGCGAGATGTTGCAAATGAAATCATCGCTGCTGACCCAGAGCTCAAGCGCCATGTTGCGCTGCGGGATGAACTTACCAAGTTAGAACGTGACGAACGTTCAGATTTTATCGAGAAGGCGTAACGAGTCACCATGAGAATTATTGCGGGTAACGCAAAGGGGCGAATACTTCTCCAACCAGCAGGCGTAACGCGGCCAACCTCAGATCGGACTCGAGAGGGAATCTTTTCGGCGCTCGAATCAGAAATCGGCACATGTGAAGGGATTGCTTTCCTTGATTTATTTGGCGGAACGGGAGCCGTGGGGTTAGAAGCGCTTTCGCGCGGTGCGAGCGAAGTGGTTGTCGTCGAAAAGGATAGAAAAGCCGCAGCGGTATGCCGTGACAATTATGAATTAGTAAAGAGTTCAACTTCAGGCAAATTTTCGACCCTTCAGATGAGCGTTGATAGTTATCTCGCACTTGACCAATCAAAGCTGACTAACTTTGATGTTATCTATCTCGACCCACCCTACGAAGTGGCCAATGAGGTGATTGAGAAGATTCTGAACAAAATCCTAGAGAGAGGAATTCTTCGCCCTGATGCAGTGGTGATTGTTGAAAGGTCCGCTCGCGTTGAGCCTTTCACCTGGCCTATGAGGCTCCAGCCCAGAAAGGAGCGAAAATACGGAGAGGGCGCCGTTTACTTTGGTTTACTCTCCGCCATTTCTTGATTTCTCGCCCTGACCCGGCCCTGCTTGCTACCGTGTACTCATGATGCGCGTTGTTTGTCCAGGTTCGTTCGATCCCATCACCTTCGGACATCTTGATGTCATTGAACGTGCCAGCGAACAGTTTGATGAAGTAGTAGTGGCTGTTCTAGTCAACCGGACGAAGGGCTCCCTCTTTTCAGTCGAAGAGCGGATGGAAATGATTCGCGAAACGGTGAAGGCATTTTCGAATGTCAAAGTTGATTCGTGGAGCGGACTACTGATTGATTACTGCAAGGAACGAAATATCCCTGCGATTGTCAAAGGCCTTCGGGCGGTCAGTGATTTTGATTATGAGCTCCAAATGGCGCAAATGAATCGTCAACTTTCGGGCATAGAGACTTTGTTTATGGCGACAAGGCCGGAGTTTTCATTTCTCTCCTCATCATTAGTTAAAGAGCTGGCAACGTACGGAGGAGATGTCACAACTTATGTGCCCTCACCTGTGCACGCCTCGCTTGTCGAACGAATAGCAGGAGGTAAGCGATAAATGGAATCTTTAGATAAGTTACAACTTGCAATCTCCATGGTGGAGGAGGCGCGTTCAGTTCCACTCAGCGCATCATGTGTAGTCCATCGCGGTGAATTACTTGGCGTTCTCGACGAAGTGCGATTGAGTCTTCCCTCCGATCTTGATGCAGCATCAAAAGTTCTCACTGATCGTGATTCCATCATTGAAGAAGGTCGGATCAGCGCAGAACAACTTGTCGGTATGGCCCGCGAAGAGGCTGCCCGCTTAGTGGAGCAAACGGAGATTGTCATCGCTGCTCGAGCCGAAGCAGAGCGGATATTGAGTGAAGCTCATCAAAGCGCTCAAGAACAACGCGATGAAGTGGATTCCTACATCGATTCCCGACTGGCGACATTGGAAGTTATTCTCACCAAGACTATGGATGCAGTGGTCAAAGGGCGAGAGCGAATTGCCGGCGCGAGCGAGAAGGATGTCCTTTCACAGCTAGCGGATGAGTAGCAGGAGTTATTAAGTATGGCTACCAACGCACACTTCTCAAATATTTCTGAATTCTCGATTTCCATTCACGACCTTCGTCGTCAACCGGGGGAGATGATGGCAATCTCCCGAACTTTTCCTTCACCAGAGCGGGTAGGGATCGATGTGATTGCGATTGAACTGGGGAGTGAAATCTCTATTTCAGGAAAGGTTGAATCTGTCTCTACTGGCGTGCTTGCCAGTTGTGAGATTGAAGCAATTGCCAGCGGCGAGTGT
>JBIJBY010000016.1:0-17482 GCA_044344975.1 Candidatus Nanopelagicaceae bacterium
CTTTAATCCCGCCAGGATGAATGAGAACAAGGGTGATATCAATAGGATGATCGGTAAGGAAACGCAGGATTTCCTCTTGGGTTTCTTCGGGAATATCTTGCAATTCGCGTAGAACTACTAAACGCTCTTCGCCAAATAAAGATGGCGCTGTTGCATTAGAGAAATCACCAGGCTCTAATTCACCACCATCGAGCGAACTCTTCTCTGCGCTGGAATTTTCACGTTCAATTGCTCGAAGTGCACGATCAGCGAGAACTTCTTCTCCCCCATAGAGCAGGTAACTCTTCACAAAGCACCCTCTCTCTTGTTTTTAGTCTCGCTCAAAAAAAATTTCGCAACGCCATCACAACGCCCACGGTGAAGGTGGTTGCGCCACGACGATGAGATTACCTCCTCGTTCGACTAGGGCAAGACTTCGGTCGGTATCCGTTCGAAAAATACTTCCGTGTCGCCTGTAAAGCTCCAGCGCGCTTTGCGTGGGATGTCCGTAAGGATTCCCCACCCCCACACTCACAAAGGTGGTCCGCGGACGAAGAAGCTCTAATAACTCCGGTTCCTGTAACGCCGAACCGTGATGAGTCGCCTTCATAAAATCTATTGCCGCCCCATCCCATATATCCAGTGAGCGCATCCTTCGAAGCGCCACAACCGCACGGGCCTGACCTGTTAATTCAAGATCGCCCGCGGCAAAGAAGGTAAGACCTCGTCCACTTCCAATTATCGCAATGCTCGAATCGTTAGGAGATAGATCATCTGCGGCGACTACTACTTGGATGCGCACCCGCTCACTTTCGTATCGCACCCCAGGTTGCGGTGAAGTGCGAGGAATATCAGCCAACAATTTCTCTGCCTGAGCAAATTCCTGTGCAGGCTCTTTGGAGAAGGAGCTCCACACTCCATCGACTCTTCGCTCTTTAAGCGCACCAGCAAGACCTGCGACATGATCGGCATGGTAATGAGTAAGGACAAGTAGATCGATCCGACGCACTTCTAATAACTTCAAACAGCGATCTATTGCGCTGGGTTCAGGTCCTACATCAATCAGAATTGCACGCTGTTGCCCAGTACGTACAACTAGCGCATCTCCTTGGCCAACATCGCATTGAAAGATGCTCCAATCTGATGGAACCCACGATTTCGATAGCGGCTTTACTGTGAGCGCGATTTCGCAGGCCAAGATAAGCGCAATCGTCACAAGTATTAATCGCCGGAAATGAGTTCGTTTTATTTTGATAATAACCAGGAGAGTGAATAGCGCTGCTATAGCCGCCAATGACCCAAGCCAAGATTTTGGCCACTTCAGAGCAGCAAATGGTAATTCCGCAAAAGTTCTGGCGATAAAAGTAATCCATAGCGCGAATGGAGTTATCAACCAACCAACCAGAGTGGCGAGCAAGTTGCTAAAGGGCGCAGCGAGCATGAGCAAAATTCCACAAGCTGTGATGATTGCAATTACTGGTGCGACTAAGAAATTTGCAAAAATGGAGATAATGCTCAGCTCTCCAGAGAGAAGAACAACTAATGGCAGACAGAAGACGGTAGCCGAAATGGGGATTGCAAGCCCTTCGGCAAGGAGCGAAGGTATTCCACGCGCCATGCAGCGCTGGTGAATCGCTGGCGCAAGAAAGAGTAGTCCCGATGTTGCAAGTACGGACAACCCAAAACCTGCATCTCTAACAAAAAAAGGATTCACCAATAATAAAAGTGAAATCGCGGCAGCAAGCGCGGGCACTGGCGAAGCTCGGACTCCTCGAGCGCGAGCAAAAAGTAAGACGCCTGTCATCACCGCCGCTCGGAGTACGGAGGAGCTAGGTCTGACAAGAAAGATAAATAGAGCCAGGAGAAGTGCAATCCCCCACCAAAGAAATTTTCCTCGCACTCGCAGCGCCCTACCGATTGCCAATAAGAGCGCTGCAACAATCGCGAAATTTGCCCCACTAACTGCAGTCAGATGTGTTAACCCACTGCGCTGCATAGCATCCGTTAAATCTTCGTCCTGACCGCTTCGATCCCCGACTACTAATCCAGGAATAAGAGCGCGCGCATCGCTTGGTAATGGTTTAACGGCGCTCTTTATATCCTTGCGTATCGCACTTGTATGGCGCCATAGGAATGACGAGCTCTCTTTCCGGGTGATATCACCAACCTGAGTGAGTGATCCGGCAATCGTGCTGTACCCCTCAGCGATCCGAACTCGAGCAAAAAGTTCGATCACTGAACTCGGGTTCAAATCGGCGAGCTCTGATCCACCAACCAGTATTAGTGGGACCGACAATTTGATGCTATCAATTTCTATCGATTTAACTTCGATCAAGTAGCGGTCGCTTTGTCGGAAGTCACCATAGATTTTTCCGATAAGTTTTCTTGCATCCGAGCTAATTGATAGCTCCGCCTTTACAACCTGACCATCGCGCTCTTCGAAAAACTCTTTGTGCAAAGCGCTCTGATGAAGCGCGAGGGTGAGCGCACCCACAAAACATGCGGCGAGAATCGTTCCGTATTGTGCTCTCCTAACAGAAATTGCGATGAGAAATAGCAAACTAAGCGAGAACCACTGTGCCCTTCCCAACAAAAGGGATTGAAAAAAAGCGCCCGCCCAAATACCCAGGGCAGGAATGAGTAATCGAAAATCGCCTCTCACACCGTTACAAAGTTGCGGAGTTCGCTGAACTTTGCTGGGCCGATTCCAGTAACTTTTTTGAGCTCATCGACTGTTCCAAAATTTCCACGTTCAGCCCGGTATGTGACGATGCGCTTAGCGAGAACTGGGCCGACTCCAGGTAATCCGTCGAGTTCAGTTTCGCTCGCTCTATTGAGGTTGAGCTTTCCCTGTCTAACGCTCCAACCTGATTCAAAGTTCGATAAACTCGCACCGCCTAACTCGCTCCCCGTGGAAGCTCCCGGCTCAGCGACGTAGATCTGCTCTCCATCTTCTACAAATCGTGCGAGATTGACCGAGGAGGTATCACCTTCTTTCCCGACGCCACCAGCTGCTTTGATGGCATCGCCCACTCGGGAGCCTTGGGAAAGTTCATATAAACCAGGGTTAAGCACAGCGCCTTGGACATCGACCACCAATGGCACATCGAGCGATACTGGTGTACTCGCCTGCGGTTGCGAGCTGATTAGCTCGGTGCGAGGTTTTGCCTCCCCGCTGACGAGTAAAAAGAGCGCGAAGGCCAGAGCAATCCCTGCGATTATTGAGAGCGCTCGCTTATGCGAAGAGGTTAGAGAGAATTGGAGATCATCTCGGGAGCGGAGATTTGCTGCGATATCGCGAAACGGCCAGTGCGCTTTGCCAACATCCACTCGCCTCTTAGAGCGCCCGTTAATTCGCTCTAATATTTCGACTAGCTCTAAATTTCGATTTGATTCGGAGACTTTAGGTAACGGAGCTGGCATCTGTATTTGAGAGATATCTGAGGACACCGCGCCAGAGTAGGGTTCGACAAAACCTTCGAGCGAAGTAGGTAACGCTTCTGTGAATAGAGAGAGCTGGGGTTAAATTCGAGGCGCTATGACAACAGCAATCGCTCCAGGACCTACATGCGTGCCGACTACTGCGCCTACTTCGCTAATCATCACCTGGCCAACTCCCGAGAGCACAGACTTCAAATTAGCTGCAAATTGAATCGCCAACTCGGGGGCGCCTAAGTGGTGCACGGCAACATCGACTGCCCGATTTTTAGTTGCTGCTAGGGCCATCTCTTCTAGTCGCTTAATCGCACCTGCTTGAGTTCGTACTCGCTCCTGCGCCACGACCTGACCATCTTCAACAGTAAGTATTGGTTTAATCGCAAGTGCTGTCGCAAGCAAAGATGCACCGCGACCAATTCGACCGCTACGCCTTAGATTCTCAAGCTTTGCTACAGAGAAGAAGATATTGGTAGCTGTAATTCGCCGTTGCGCCACCTCGACAACTTGCGCTCCAGTTAAACCATCATCTGCCGCTAGGGCTGCTGCAATGACGCCAAAGCCCATTGCCATTCCTACTGTCCGCGAGTCGATGATATGCACAGGAATTGAAACGCTTGCAGCACCAAGGCGCGCCGCATCACTTGTGCCAGACATTGAGGAGGAGATATGAATGCTGACGATCTCACTCACTCCAGATTCAGCCAACTTTTGATAGAGCGCAGAAAATCGTTCTGGGCTTGGGCGTGAAGTGGTTGCTAACTCTCCCCTGCGTAACGCTTCAAGCACTTCAATTGCATCTGGATCAGCCTCTGCATAAGTCTGACCATTCCATTGCACCTGAAGGGGCACCACCGAAATCGCCAACTTCTTCGCTAAATCTGGCGGGATGTACGCCGTTGAATCGGTGACAATTGCTATGCGAGCCATGGTTGATTCAGGTACCTACTCTTCGATAACGATATTGACGAGTTTTGGCGCCCGCGCAATAACTTTGAGAATTTTCTTTCCTGAAATTCCAGCGGCAACTAACTCATCAGCAAGCGCCAACTTTTCGAAATCTTGATCGGAAATCTCGGGATCAATTTCGATTCGAGCTTTGATTTTTCCATTTATCTGGATAACGGCAGTGACGCTTTCAGCTTTCACCAGCTCCGGATCAACTTTCGGCCAACCAGCAAGAGCCACCGTTGGTTTGTGGCCTAATCGTTCCCACATTTCCTCAGCAGTAAATGGTGCAACAAGCGAGAGCATTACAGCAATCGCCTCTACTGCTTCACGCACCGCTGGGTCGGCTGGGCCACATCCTGAGTCGATGGCTTTTCGAGTCGCGTTCACGAGTTCCATCACGCGCGCGACGGCAACGTTAAATCTAAATGACTCCACAGCAAATGCGCCATCATGGAGCGCTTTATGGGTGGCACGTCGGAGGTCGAGGTCGCCCCTTGAAAAATCCACGCCTGGTGCAGAAGTGACATCGCCAGCTAGGCGCCATGCTCGTGATAAAAATTTTACAGAACCAGATGGTGAAACATCAGCCCAGTCAACATCATCTTCTGGCGGTCCTGCAAAAACCATCGTGAGACGAATTGCATCAACACCATGATTGGCCAACTCATCAGAGAGACGAACAAGATTGCCGCGACTCTTGCTCATCGCTGAACCATCCATCACCACCATTCCCTGATTGAGTAAGCGGGTAAATGGTTCTGTGAAATCTAATAATCCCATGTCGTGAAGGGCTTTAGTAAAGAAACGACTGTAGAGCAGGTGCAAAATCGCATGCGTTACACCACCAACATATTGATCAACGGGCAACCAACGCTTCACATCTTCGCTATTAAATGCTCGCTCAGATTCATTCGAGCTCGCATAGCGGAGGAAATACCAGGATGAATCAACGAAGGTGTCCATCGTGTCGGCATCGCGTTGGGCTGGGCCATTGCATTGAGGGCAAGCGACATTGATCCATTCACTTGCAGCGCCAAGCGGTGATTTGCCTTTTGGAGAGAGATCTAGTGAACCTGCAGCTGGAAGTGTGACCGGTAGCGCGCTCTCAGGTACTGGAACTTCGCCGCATTTTTCACAATGAACTATTGGAATTGGCGTGCCCCAATACCGTTGCCTTGAAATGAGCCAGTCACGAAGTCGATAATTACGCGCAGATTTTCCTAGGCCATCACTCTCTAGCTGAGAGATGATTTTTGCGATTGCCTCTTCTTTGGCAAGGCCGTTAAGTCCACCTGAATTAATGAGTGCGCCATCACCGCCAGTAGCAACACCAGTCACTGCAGGATCTTCTTCGCCTGTGTCGACTACTACTCGGATTGGAAGGTTCATGGCGCGTGCAAAATCTAAATCTCGTTGATCATGTGCGGGTACCGCCATAATCGCACCAGTTCCGTAATCAGCTAATACATAGTCGCTCGCCCAAATTGGTAATTTCTCGCCGTTAACTGGATTGATTGCATATTGTTCGAGAAAAACGCCGCTCTTCGGGCGATCGGTAGCTAATCTGTCGATATCACTTGCCGCCTTGACGGTATCGAGATAGTCGCGGAACTGCTTGGCGATAGCAGGCGAGCTACTGGTAGCGAGCTCTTCGGCAATCGCAGAATCAGCAGCAACAACAAAGAAGGTCGCACCATACAAAGTATCGGGGCGAGTTGTATAAATCGTGACTGGATCCTTACGTCCTTCAATAAGAAATTGCACATTCGCGCCACTCGATCGACCAATCCAGTTACGTTGCATGGTCAAAACTTTGTCCGGCCACTTACCCTCTAGTTGCTCCATGTCGTCAAGAAGGCGATCGGCATATTCTGTAATTTTGAAATACCACTGATTTAACTTCTTCTTCGTGACTTGGGTGTCACATCGTTCGCAGAGTCCTGCTACAACTTGCTCGTTCGCTAAAACAGTTTGGCAACTTGGACACCAATTGACCGCTGAATCTTTTCGATAAGCCAGGCCCTTTTCATAGAGTTTTAGGAAAATCCATTGGTTCCATTTGTAATACTCAGGGTCACATGTATTGAAGACGCGATCCCAATCAAAGGAGCATGCATACCGACGCATTGAGGCTTTTTGTACCGCAATGTTTTCATAGGTCCAGACTGCCGGATCAATATTCCTTTTAATTGCAGCGTTCTCAGCGGGCAACCCGAAGGCATCCCATCCAATTGGGTGCATTACGTTAAACCCGCGTTGCACCCAATATCGTGCAATGACATCACCTAGGGCATACGCCTCGGCATGCCCCATGTGCAGATCGCCCGATGGGTAAGGAAACATATCCAAGACATATTTTTTGGGACGAGTGTCATCGGTTCGTCCTGATCGAAAGGGAGCGAGTTCATCCCAGATTGGCAGCCACTTCTCTTGGACGCCCTGGATATCGTATGTGTCGCGATTATCGCGAGCATCCCGTTCCTGCATACCGCTAAGGGTACCGGTTCACACCGTTGAAACTAACTCCACCCAACTCCGGTGAGCTCACAACTGATCTCCCAGAGTTTCGATGCAAGGTTTTGATCGTAGGCGGCGCTACTCGCGCGCGTAAATTTTGGATAGCCACGCATCTCAAGGAATCCATCTGGTCCTAAATAACTTCCGCCAGGAACGCCAGGGAGCGTTGCGGCGCACAGTATTGGCAGCGCACCTTGCTTAGCGCTCTGCGCAAAAACCTTATTGACCACGTTGGCTCCACGTTCCATCGCTGGCTGATTCTTCATTTGGGCGCCGACTGCTTGCAAGTTCGTTGCCGACCATCCTGGATGAGCTGCAGCTGCGATGACTTCCTTACCGCCCGGCAGTTGACCCATTTGCGAGAGGCGATGAAGTTGGAGTGTAAAAAGCAAATTTGCTAATTTGCTACGACCATAGGCGCTCCACGGGTTGTACTCACCCCGCCCATAGCATTGATCGATTATTAACTCTGATTTAAAAGATCCCATGCGATGAGCCATGCTTGAAACGCTCACTATGCGAGCGCCCGAAACAAGAGCAGAGAAGAGTTGGCCAGCAAAAGCAAAATGGCCTAGGTGATTAGTACCCATCTGTAATTCAAATCCATCATCAGTATGGCGCAGAGGTGTTGCCATCACGCCAGCATTTAGAACCAGTACATCAATTTCTCTAGATACAGCTTGAGTAGCTTCCTTGATGCTTTTTAAACTAGTGAGATCAAGTTTGAGGACATCTACTCTGCCTTGCGCGCCAACTTTCAACTGCGGGACAAGTGGCGAAACCTTCTCGAGATTCCGAACGGCAAGCGTTACATCTGCTCCTGCTGAGATCGCTGCGCGGGCCACTTCAAGACCAAGACCGCTACTTGCACCTGTGATAAGAAAGTGTTTTCCATGAAGTGCAGTTGGTTTATCCCAATGCTTAGCGATTGTCGGAAGAGTTGCCACGTGGAGCTGAGGGGACTTGAACCCCTGACCCCCTGCATGCCATGCAGGTGCGCTACCAGCTGCGCCACAGCCCCGAAACATGAGAACTCTAGATGAAAAGAAAAGTTGCTGCTACTTGCCCGCCATTTGCCTACTGGGAAGATTCTTGGCCGAGAATAGGTTCGGGAAGGACCCCCGAGTTATGTTCAATCAATCGCCAACGTGAAGTGCGTTCTTCAACAATCGACCATGACGCGTTCGCAAGGCCACCAATTGCAACCCAATCACTTATCGCCAATCCCAATAGCGCTCCAATCGCACCGCGCGCCGCGCCACCATGGGTAACTACTAATAGCGTTTGGCCTGGACGACAATCGTTGAGCCCTTCAGCTATTGCACTCATCATTCGTTTCACAACATCGCTGCGACGCTCACCGTCGCCCCCGGCGGGAATATCGTCGCCATCGAACCATCGAGCAAGATTTTCGCCATCTTTTGCTTCTATATCTGGACCTGTTCGCCCTTCCCAGCTTCCGCAATGAGTTTCACGTAATCGAACATCAGGCATCACGCGCAATTTTTTTACTGACGCTACTGCCGCGGCAGTATCGAGTGCACGCTGCAAATCACTTGAGATAATGTGATCAATATCCTGCGTTCCCAAGATTGATGCTGCTCGAGCTACTTGACCTCGCCCCGTTGCATTAAGCGGAATATCTGTGTGACCCTGAAATCTATTTTCGACATTCCAGTCTGTCTGACCGTGTCGCATAATGATTAATCGCTTACTCATGCGATGCCAACCTGGGTGGTTAGCTTTGGACAATCGCTCCATAACCGTTCGAGCGCGTAGTAACTGCGCACCTCAGGGTGCTGGATGTGCACAATCAAGTCGCCATAATCCAGGAGTATCCACTGCGAACTACCGCCAATCCCTTCACGGCGAATGGGACGCTCCCCCACTTTCTGTAGTTGCCTCTGTATCTCATCAGATATTGCCTCTAATTGTGGATCATTAGCGCCAGTGACGATGAGGAAAACATCAGCCAAGATTCCTTGATTTGAAAGATCAAGCGCAACGATATCTTTAGCCAATTTATCATCCGCTGCTGCGACGGCGAGTTTCGTCAGTTCAACTGTCTCTGCTTTAAGCGCCATAAATCCGTTGCACCTCATCGACTATAACTTCGGGGACAAATTGTGAGAGATTTGCGCCACTCTTCGCTGCCTGCCTAATCTGAGTCGAAGATATATCAAACATCTCGGATTCAATAATGCTTACATGTGCATCTGGCACATTAATCAAATTCTCTCCAGGACGGATTGCCACCACTAGATCAATCGACTGAAGCAGTTCTTCGTGTTCGCGCCAAGAGGTAATCCCATTGAAAGCATCGCTTCCAAGAAGTAGTAGGAAATCTTCCGCAGGAAACTCTTGTTGATATTCCCGGACCGTATCAATGGTGTACGTCGCACCTGAGCGCTCAATCTCACGAGTGGAGAGTTGGAACTTAGGATTTGTCGCGATCGCTTTCGCTACTAGAGCTGCTCGATCAATCGGCGAGCCAATTAATCTGCCACCCTTCTGCCATGGTGAACCTGCTGGCAAAAAAATCACTTTTGACGCAAGTTGCTGGGCAATAATCTCTTCGGCTGCGCGAATGTGGCCTTTATGAATAGGGTCGAATGTTCCACCAAACAGGGCAACTGGAAGTGCTGGGGAGAGAATTAGTGATCCTTATCGATTCGCAAAGTTACATAGAGAAGTAAGGAGAGGATTGCGAAGGCCACCACACCGAAGAAGACCGGAGGGGCAGGAAGTTCGCGCAATTCGGAGAGAATTTCCATGTCAATATCCTAATCTATCGAGCCCAAAAGTTTCACAAATGCGGCTTCGTCCAAAACAGCGACCCCAAGCTCAACCGCCTTGTCGTACTTCGAACCTGGGCTATCGCCCACCACTACATAGCTAGTCTTCTTCGAAACCGAACTGGCCGACTTTCCACCACGACTGGCGATTGCCTCATCTGCCTCTTCGCGAGTGAACCCAGAGAGAGATCCAGTGAGTACAAAGGTAAGGCCAGCAAAGCGCTGATCAGTCGCCTTCTGCTCTTCCATCATCACCACACCGGCCCTCTGCCAGCGCTCAACTATTTGGGCATGCCATGGAGCGTCAAACCATTCAACAATCGCATTTGCGATGGTTGGCCCCACACCATCGACGGCAGATAATTTTTCGACGTCGGCAGATGAAATAGCGGGAATACTTCCGAAAGCGCGAACCAATGCTTGTGCCGCAGTCGGTCCAACATGTCGAATTGAGAGTGAGACCAGCACTCGCCAGAGCGGTCGGGTTTTGGCGCGTTCCAGGGCTTCGATAAATCTCGTTGCGATCGCACTCGCGCTGCCATCTTTCTTGATGAAAAAATCTGATTTCATCAAATCTTCCAACGTTATGTCGAAAAGATCACTCTCATCTCTGACAATTCCATCTTCAAGCAGCGCTTGAGCAGCCTCTGCGCCTAATACATCAATATCAAGGGCTGCTCGAGATCCAATGTAATACAGACGCTCCCGCAACTGTGCTGGACAACTTTGCGCATTAGGGCATCTAATATCGACATCGCCCTCACTTATGGCTCGGAGCGGTGCGCCACATTCTGGACATATCTTTGGCATGACAAACGCCCGTTCTTTTCCAGTTCGCTTTGATTTAACTGGACCAAGAACTTCAGGAATCACATCGCCTGCTTTTCGAATAACTACATAATCTCCAATGAGAATCTCTTTTCGCTCGACCTCTTCCTGATTATGTAATGTGGCATTAGTGATTGTTGAGCCAGCAACTTTGACTGGTTCCATGTGTGCAAAAGGAGTGACCCGACCCGTTCTCCCAACGCTCACCTTTATATCGAGCAAACGCGTGACCACCTCTTCTGGTGGGAATTTCACCGCAATTGCCCAGCGCGGAGCGCGCGATGTCGTCCCAAGTTTTTCCTGCATCGCAAACTCGTTGACTTTTACCACTACTCCATCAATCTCGTGCTCCAACTGATGTCGTTCCGCTTGATACTTATCTATATAGCTTCTAACTTCCTGTAAGTCGGCGAAGGTGGCAACTCGTGAGCTGACGGGTAAACCCCACTCTTGCAAGGCGTGATACACCTGCGATTGCGAGGAGAATTCGGCGCCTTCAATAGATCCAACGCCATGCACGAGTAATCGAAGCGGCCTACTTGCGGACACTTTTGGATCTTTTTGTCGCAGAGAACCAGCGGCCGCATTTCGAGGGTTAGCGAAAGGCACTCTCCCACTCTCCACTATCGAAGCATTTAACTCATTAAATTCTTCGAGCGGAAAGTACACTTCACCACGAATCTCAATAATTCGCGGTGGGTTTTTCACTAGCAACTGATGCGGGACACCTGTAATAGTTTTCACATTGAGCGTGACATCTTCACCAGTCTTGCCGTTGCCGCGCGTCAGGGCTTTGGTAAGTTTTCCCTCTTCATAAAGAAGGTTGATTGCCAATCCATCAATTTTTAATTCACATAGCCAGGTTGGTTTTTCAACATCTTTTACTACCCGCTCGGTCCAAGCCGTGAATTCGCTCGCATCAAAAACGTTATCTAAGCTCATCATTGCTTTGAGGTGATCACTCTGTTCGAAAGTTGTCTCTATTCCACCACCAACCTCCAGCGTTGGTGAATGTGGGTCGCGTAGCTGCGGATTCGCCTCTTCAAGTTCAACTAATTCACGCCATAATTTATCGAATTCAGAATCTGAAATGATTGGCTTATCTAAAACATAGTAATAGAACTGATGTTCTCTGATCTGTTCGCTCAGTTCCGACATCCGCTGGCGAATATTGCTCACTATTGTGTCCATTCGATAGTGGCAGAACCAACCGCGCGTTCGCCTTCATAGACTACGAGCGCTTGGCCTGGAGCTAAACCAAAAAGCGGAGCGTCAAGCGAGGCAGATAACTTCGCGCCATCCCAACGATAGGTACACGGCAATGGCTTTCCATGTGCGCGAACCTGAGCCAATCCACGGTGTTCACCTTTTTCTGGAACCGGACCACACCACTTCACATCATTTCCCGAAATTTCCGTGATGGCTAACTCTTCGCGTGATCCGACTACGACTCGATTATTTATTGGCTCTACCCGCAAGACATAGCGCGCACGACCATCATCAGCGGGGACAGTTAATCCCAGTCCACGACGTTGTCCCACTGTGTAGGTGTATGCACCTTTGTGACTGCCAAGGACAGCACCCTCTTCATCCACAATTTCTCCTACTTCACTGCCCAGTCGATCTCGCAACCAACCAGCGTTATCGCCTGAGGGCACAAAACAAATGTCATGGCTATCTGGCTTCTGCGCTAACGAAAAACCCCGCGCCTCTGCCTCTTTGCGAACCTCAGTTTTTACGGTCTCTCCCAACGGGAAAAGTGCGCCTGAGAGCTGCTCTTGAGTGAGAACCGCAAGTACATACGATTGGTCTTTGCCTTCGTCATTAGCTCGATAGAGCATAGGACCGCTCTCGCTTGAAACTAATTTTGCGTAATGACCAGTTGCGACTGCGTCATACCCCATCGCGCGTGCGCGCTTCAGTACCGCTTCAAACTTGATCTTCTCGTTACAGCGCAGGCATGGATTAGGCGTCTTTCCTGCTGAGTATTCTGAGAGAAAATTCGAGACTACTCCCTCATGAAACTCCTCTGCCATATCCCAGATATAAAAGGGAATCCCAATTATGTCTGCAGCGCGGCGCGCATCGTGAGAATCTTCAATTGTGCAACAGCCACGTGCACCAGATCTATATTTCTGTGGGTTAGCAGAGAGCGCTAAGTGAACGCCAATAACTTCATGTCCAGCATCAACCACGCGGGCAGCAGCTACTGCCGAATCAACTCCACCTGACATTGCCGCAATAACTTTCATCGCACACCAGCCGCTCGTGCTCGCGATACCACTTCGCTGATTACCGAAATTGCTTTATCAATATCTTTTTCGCTTGTGGTTGTGCCTATCGAGAAACGAATAGAAGAGCGTGCGATTTTTGGTGCCATTCCCATTGCTATAAGCACATGGCTTGGCTGCGCAATTCCTGCGCTACATGCCGAACCGGTGGAGCATTGCACACCTTGAGCATCGAGTAGTAGCAAAAGGGCATCTCCTTCTGCACCGGCAAAGGTGAAGTGCGCAATCCCTGGGAGCGTGTTTTCACCACCGTTAATTCTTACATCGTCGACAGCGACAGTCACGCCATTAATCAACCGTTCACGCATCGATCTAATTCGATCTGCATTGATTTGAAGGCGCTGCTGAGAAAGTTCTGCTGCGGTAGCAAATGCTGCTATGGCCGGAGTGTGTAGGGTTCCGCTCCGTACATCACGTTCTTGGCCTCCACCATGAAGTAGCGGGGTTAACTCAAGATCTTTTTTAGCCACTAGAGCGGCAACGCCCAGTGGTCCGCCAATTTTATGTCCGCTAATAGTCAGAGCGCTCACGCCTAGTTTTCCGAAATCAAGTGGAACTTTTCCAAAACTTTGCACCGCATCGGTATGAATAGGCATTTCATATTCACGGGAAATTGCAGCAATTTCTGCCACAGGTTGGAGCGCTCCTACTTCATTGTTGGAATGCATGACAGTGACAAATGAAATTTCTTTTTGATATTCGCTCAGCAATTGAGCGATGCTGTCGACTTTGGTGGTGCCATGACTATCAACTTCTGCCATATGCAATGTGACGCTCTGCTCGCGCTCTAACCATTCCAGCGGATCTAGAATTGCATGATGCTCGATAGGTGTCGAGACAATTGCTCTCTTGCTGGCACCTGCGCGCCAATAGAGTCCTTTGACTGCCAGATTGTTTGCCTCAGTGCCCGATGCGGTAAAAATAATTTCCTGAGGTTTTGCTCCTACAGCGGCAGCGAGTTTTTCGCGTGACTCTTCGACAACTCTGCGCGCCCGGCGACCTGCGCCATGGAGACTTGATGCATTTCCCACGCTTGCAGATTCGCGATACATAACTTCGAGCGCCTCAGGCAACATTGCCGTAGTCGCGGCATTATCGAGATAGGCGCTCTCGATGTCGATTCGTGAATTCACCCCTTAATTCTAGAGTGAATAATGGAATCAGCCTTTTCGCGCCTTTATTCCCGCCGTGGCCTGTGGCGTGACGGCGAAGAGATCGCCCACCACGCCAAAGTCAGCAATGTCGAAAATTGGAGCCTCAGGGTCTTTATTGACTACGACGATGGTTTTACTTGTTTGCATTCCCGCGCGATGTTGAATAGCACCTGAAATTCCGCAGGCAATATAGAGCGCTGGACTTACCGTCTTACCCGTCTGACCCACCTGATGGGAGTGTGGATACCAACCTGCATCAGTTGCAGCGCGCGATGCTCCAACTGCTGCGCCCAATGCATCTGCCAATTCTTCAATCGGTCCAAAGTTTCCATCGGTGCCACGCCCGCCAGAAACAATTATGTTCGCTTCGGAGAGTTCTGGACGCGCCCCACGACTTACTGGTTCGCGCGAAATAATTTTTGCAGTGATTGAAGCCGTAACTGAAATTTTTTCGATGCTTGCGCTGCCAGGTGCTTCAACTGGTTCAGTGGCATTTGGTCGAATCGTGATAACCGGAATACCTCTCGAAACTCGAGCGTGCACGATTGTTGAGCCACCAAAAACTGATTGAGTGCTCACTAATTCAGGAGTAAGTGCTACTGCGTCTGTAATGATTCCCGATTCAAGGCGAACGGCCATTCGACCAGCAATTTCTTTACCTCGCGCTGTCGACGGCAAAATGACTGCTTTCGCACCTTTGGTTTTTGCTAAATCAGCAAAAGCCGATGCGATAGCCGAGCTTGGATGGCTATTGATTTCGGCTGACTCCAGGAGCGTAATCTTTTGCGCGCCAAATTTATTGAGCAGATCAGTAGCACGGTCAAGTTCGGCTGTCGTTCCTGCGATAACCGCATGGGCTTCACCAATTGAGCGAGCGAGCGTTAGCAGCTCGGATGCACTCTTTGCTACAACTCCATCGACATGATCAACAAAAACTAAGATTTCACTCATTAGATCACTCTCTTTTCAACAAGGAACTCAACGAGCGCATTGCCGGCGCTTCCTTCATCGACAACTTTAATTCCTGCACCACGAGCCGGAGCTAATGCGAAATCATTCACTTCACTCCAAGCGCCACCGCTTCCCACTTCATTGGCAGGTATTCCTAAGTCGGCGATGCCAATCTGCATAATCGGTTTCTTCTTCGCTGCCATAATTCCCTTAAATGAGGGATAACGAGGTTCATTAATTTTTTCTATAACAGTCACAATTGCAGGCATCGGTGATTCCATCGATTCGACGCCCTCGTCTGTCATTCGTTTCGTCGCAACCTTGCCAGCGCTAACATCCACGCGAACTTCACCAGCAAAAGAGAGGTGTGGCATTTCAAGGCGTTCGGAGAGCATTGAAGGAATCACGCTCATTCGAGCATCGGTCGACTCTGTTCCAGTAAGAATTAAATCTGGTTGCTCTCGCTTAATTGCTTCAGCGAGAACTCGCGAGGTACTCAGCGCATCAGAGCCAGCAAGTGCACTATCGCTGATGTGAATTGCAGCATCGGCTCCCATCGACAAACCTTTTCGTAACGCCTCTTGCGCGCGCTCGGGTCCCATAGAGAGAAGCGTGATGGTGTGTCCGGCTTCAACTCCGCCATTTGCTTCGACGATTTGAAGCGCCTCTTCAACGGCATATTCATCAAGATCATTAAGGACTGCATCGGCGCTCTCGCGATCAAGCACTTTTCCAGGGGAAAGTTTCTTCTCAGCCCACGAATCGGGCACTTGTTTGACACAGACAAGAATTTTCACAAAATGCTCCCGCCAGCGATAATTACTCTTCTACTCCGCTATGTTACCGAGCAGTAACTGAAAAAACCTGACGAATTACTCCGTAGTAACCGATTTCACCCTTTACCCTGAACCAATGCTCGCTCTCGTCGCCCCCGGTCAAGGGGCGCAAACCCCTGGATTTCTCAACCCTTGGCTTGAGCTACCGCGCGCAAAAGATCTACTTACTTGGTGGAGCGCAGTTGCAGGGGTAGACCTTCTCCATCTAGGCACCGCCGCTGATAGCGAAGAGATAAAAGCGACCGAGAATGCGCAACCGCTCCTGCTCTCCGCAGGGCTACTCGGCGCGCTCTCCCTCTTTCCGCACCCCTCTGACGCATTTGGAAAAGTTGGCGTGGTTGCCGGCCACTCAGTCGGTGAGTTCACCGCTGCCGCCGGAGCGCGCGCAATCACTGCAGAGTCGGCAATGGTTTTAGTTCGCGAGCGTGGCTTAGCAATGGCAGAGGCTTCGGCTCAAGTAGAGAGCGGAATGTCAGCGCTCCTTGGCGGCGAGCGCGAACTCGTGCTCAAGGCCATCGCAGAGCACCATTTAATTGCAGCAAATGAAAATGGCGCCGGCCAGATTGTCGCTGCTGGTCTACTGGAGAATCTCCGCGCCCTGGAGGCAAATCCTCCGGAAGGCGCTCGAGTCAGACCGCTTGCAGTAGCTGGTGCATTCCATACCTCTTATATGGAGAGCGCCCAGGCACGTTTAGCCCAACTTGCCCGCTCAGTGAGCGTGCGCGATCCTCGGACCCGAGTCCTCTCTAACGCAGATGGAGCAGTGATCCATTCAGGGCGCGAAATTCTCGATCGGATGATTACGCAAATTTCTCGACCAGTGCGCTGGGATTTATGCATGGAGAGTATGAGTCAACTTGGCGTTACCGCTGTTATTGAAGTCCCGCCCGCTGGAACTTTAGTTGGCTTGATTAAGCGCGCGCTTCCTGGAGTGGAAACACTGGCGCTTAAGACTCCAGACGATATACCGGCCGCGATGGAGATCATCGCTCGACATGGTTTCGCTAGCGAGCTGAGCGATAATCCAACGTGGCGAATGATTGTTGCGCCCTTCTCTGGAAAATTCTCTCAGACTGATGTGCACATTGGCGATGAGGTCGATTCAGGAAGAGTGATCGGAAAAGTTTCTAATCGACAAGAGAGCGTCGACTTGCTCTCCGACCATGGCGGAATAGTTATCGAATTTATGGTGGAAGATGGCGATCCTGTTGCGCCAGGTCAACCAATTGCTCGTTTGCATCCTCATGGTCAAGGAGCACATTAATGGTCGCAATTAAATCCCCCTCAACAGAGCGATACTCAAAAATAATGAGCGTCGGTGTTTATCGCCCTCGTCGGAGCGTTCTCAATAGCGAGATTATTGAAGCAATTGATTCGAGCGATGAATGGATTAAAGAGCGGAGCGGAATTCACTCACGTCGAATCGCAGGTGAAGACGAGAGCGTTGTAAGCATGTCAGTTGCAGCGGCAAAGAGCGCGCTTGATCGAGCCGGTATATCTGCCGAGCAACTTGGGGCTGTCATTTGCGCAACGGTTACCTATCCTTTTCAAACGCCGAGTGCGGCGACCGATATCGCACTTCAATTAGGAGCGCCAAAAGTTCCAGCTTTTGATATCTCCGCAGCATGTGCAGGTTTTTGTTATGGGGTAGGTATCGCAAGTGATCTCGTTCGCGCGGGAACTGCTGAATATGTACTCCTTGTTGGAGTCGAGAAACTCTCGGACTTCACTGATCCATCAGATCG
>JBIJBY010000091.1:0-5220 GCA_044344975.1 Candidatus Nanopelagicaceae bacterium
TAGTGAGATTCGTCCAGTTCCCCTTCATCTCCATGTGATGCAAGGCAACGAGTTATATCCGCTCCTCAAAGATGAGAAACAAGTCAATGGGGAATTGGTAAAGATTTCGCAGAGTTACAATCAAAGTTATCGTGATAGAAAATTTCGAAATACTTTCAAAGTTCTTCACAAGGATTTGATAATCGAGCGATTGGCTAAAGAAAATCTTTTGCCAGCGATTTTTTTCATCTTTAGCCGAGCCGGGTGCGATAATGCGGTCAAATCATGTGGCCATTTAAATCTGACCAATGAACGTGAAAAGTCGGCAATACGTGAGCGAATCGAAGAGGTCGCTCAAGTAATTGCCCCAGAAGATTATGGTCCGCTGAATTTCCTTGCATGGGCCAAAGCCTTGGAACAAGGCGTTGCCGCTCATCACGCAGGTTTAATCCCACCATTAAAAGAGGTTATTGAAGATCTTTTCCAGCGTGGATACATTAAAGTTGTTTTTGCTACCGAAACACTCGCCCTTGGCGTCAATATGCCGGCTAAATCTGTAGTTATCGACCGATTGACGAAATGGAATGGGCAAGGCCATGTTGAAATCTCTCCAGGCGAGTTCACTCAACTTACCGGGCGCGCCGGTCGCCGTGGGATCGACATCGAAGGCCATGCAGTTGTGGTCTGGAGCCCTGAAGTAGATATACCTTCTCTGGCAGGATTGGCAACTGCACGAACATTCCCCTTGAAATCATCTTTTAATCCAACCTACAACATGGCTGTAAATCTTCTTGCCAGCACCACCTCTGTTATCTCCCGCGAACTTCTTGGATCATCTTTCGCTCAGTATCAGGCTGACCATTCGGTTCATGGTCTGGAACGTCAGGTGGTTCGAAACAAAGAATTCTTACGTACCTTAAAGTTAGAAGTAGATTGTCATCTTGGAAATTTTCATGAGTACGCCAAATTTCGCAATGAGATCAAGAAACTAGAGCGTTCGGGGAGCGCTCACAAGAAGCGCGATCTGCCGGAAATAATCGAAACATTGGCTCAGGTATCTCGGGGCGATGTTCTTTCTATTGGCAGTCGCAGAAGAGGAAACATTGCACTTGTCATCGAACGAGGACATGACTTAGCAAGGCCCCTTGTTATGTACCTTGATAGAAAAGTCTCCCGCATATCACCAGTAGATTGTCAAAATGGAGTCGAGAACTTAGGTCGAATTAAAGTTCCTGGAGGAACTGGCCATAAGAATGGTCGCGATAAAACACTTTGGATTGATGCATACAAGCGAAGTGGCCTGAAGTCTGGTAACAAAACTGGGGAAAACAACGAAATGGATGAAGAGCTAAACCAGCTCCGTAATGCAATGCGAGCTCATCCATGTCATGGTTGTCCAGATCGCGAGGAGCATGCTCGCATCGGGGAGCGAATCACTCGGATAGAGCGAGAGCTTGAAGACTTACAAATGAAGATCGAAGGGCGAACAAATGTTATTCCGCGCACCTTTGACAGGCTCTGCGCTGTGTTGCGTGAATTGGGCTATCTAGATGGTGATGATGTAACGGTAACCGGTCAAATGCTCTCCAAAATCTATTCTGACGCGGATTTGGTCCTAGCGGAGGCGATAAGAAGGAATTATTTTGAACAATTAGAACCAATCGAGTTGGTCGCCGTTCTCTCACTTTTTGTTTATGAATCAAGAAGCGATGAACCCCATAGGCATTTGGCCAAAAATTCAAAAGTCGTTTCTTCGATGCGCGCTCTGGAGAAGTTGTGGTTCGAAGTGAAGTCACTAGAACAACGTAATTCTTTACAGACAATGCGCGAACTTGATGGGGGAATGGCTGCTGCTATCTACAATTGGGCTAGTGGCGGAGATTTAGTCGAAACGTTAATCCTTGCAGAACTTCCAGCTGGAGATTTTGTCCGAATCGTCAAACAACTGATCGATTTGTTAACCCAGATCTCTGATGCTTCGGGAGCTCTCTCAGCTCGAGCGCGCGAGGGAATCACTCTCATGCGGCGCGGAGTAATCGCGTATTCGGAGGTAGTTGGATGATTCTCCTTATCGATAGCGCATCGCTCTGGTATCGAGCTTTCTACGGAATGCCGGATTCGCTCCGTTCGCCAAAAGGAGAGCCAGTTCAAGCCATCAGAGGATTTCTAGATAGCGTGGCTCGCTTAACTAGCCATTACAAACCCAGCCAAATTGTTGCTTGCCTGGATGGTGATTGGCGACCATCCTGGCGCACGGATCTTATTCCGCAATATAAAGCGGCAAGAGATGTAGCAAGCGATGATGCAGAAGTTCTTCAGGATGAAATAGATCTAGAGAGTCAAACTCCAATTATTTTGGATATCCTCGATGCGATTGGCTTACCAGTCATCGGAATTGATGATTATGAAGCAGATGATGTGATTGCTACCCTCGCTACCCGAGAGAAAAGTTCGATAGTGATTGCCACTGGAGATAGAGATCTCTTTCAATTAGCCGATGATGTCAAACCTATTTCGATTGCTTATCTAGCAAAGGGTATTTCTAGCCATGAACTCGTGGATCTGCGATGGATTTCGCAGCGATATGGGATACCGGGGGAGCGGTATGCGCTGATGGCTCTTCTTAGAGGAGATCCCTCTGATGGTCTTCCTGGGGTGCGGGGTATTGGTGAAAAGGGTGCGGCGAAAATAGTGAACCATTTCTCCAGTGTTGAGGAGATTCTTAAAGCAGCTGAGGAAGGCGATTTTCGATTAGGAGACTCACTGGCAAAGAAGCTTCTTGCAGGAAGGGATTATCTTTACCGAGCAGAGCCGGTGGTTACTTGTGTTCGAGATCTTCGATTGCCAGCATTTCCTCCGAAATTACCTGCAAAAATCTCAGATAAGAGTAAGTTAGATGAAATTGTTGAACGATACGGTGTGGGTACCAGCGTCAACCGACTACTCGCGGCTATATCGCTAGAGTGAGCAAATGATTCGCGCCATCTGGGTTTTCGTCCTGGGAGCCGTCGCATCTGGAGGATTCGCGCCGATAGCCAAATGGTGGCTATTTCCTATTGCGCTAGCGCTCTTTATTTTCCATACGATAAATCAACGAGCTCGTACTCGTGCGCTATTGGCGTTCTTATTTGGTTTGGGATTATTTGCGCCCATGCTCCATTGGTCGAGCAGTTTCGTCGGTTCATTCCCATGGTTATTACTAACTGTGATGTCGGCTCTCTTTTATATTCCACTTGCAGTTGTTTTAAAAGAGAAGAGATACCTTTGGATATTTTTTCCCGCTTTCTGGGTAACAATTGAATTGTTCAGAAGTCGCTTTCCTTTTGGCGGATTCGCCTGGGGGAGAGCTGGCTACTTGGCGGTTGATTCGCCGTATTCAGAGATCGTTCCGTATATAGGAATCGCAGGGGCATCATTTCTGTTCGCGCTATTGGCAACCGCTTTGTATCAGATTTTCACCAACTTTCGAATCTATTGGATTCCTATAGCAATCGTGCTCGCATTTATTCCGCAATATCACGCACCTAATGTTGGGTCAGTGACGATAACTTCCATCCAAGGAAACGTCCCTCGTTTAGGGTACGAAATAAGTACCCAAGTTCGTAAAGTTTTTGAAAATCATGCGAATGAAACGTTGCGTCTTTCACGGTTAACAGCTTCTAATCCACCAGATGTATACATCTGGCCTGAAGATGGCGCTGATATTGATCCATTAAAAACAGGCAGGGGAGAGATTACTAAGTTGGTGTCTCAGGTGAATGCTCCGATTATCTTCGGATCAGTTGGAAAAGATAATCTCAATCGACCAGTCAATCTTTCAATTCTTTGGCGCGAGGGAGGCGTTGCCTCGATTTACCAGAAGCAACATCTCGCGCCTTTCGGTGAATACATTCCGCTTCGATCGCTTGCGGCAAGCCTGTCGCCTTTGGTGGATCAGGTAACCGACTTCATTCCAGGAACGGGGTGGAAATATCATTTTGTCGATAAAGCTATAATTGCGCCTCTGATCTGCTTTGAGGTAGTAGATGACCACCTTCTCCGCCAAGCGGTGGCTCAAAGCAATATCTTCATCGCCCAAACCAACAATGCGACCTTTGGAAAATCAGCGCAATCAAGACAGCAGCTTCAAATCACCAGATCAAGAGCCTTGGAGTATCACCGTTCAATTGCTTCTATATCAACTGTCGGCGTGAGCGCCATGATTAACGAAGATGGAACGATAATCTCGCAGTTAGAGCCTTACAGAACTGGTTCCTTAACCGCGAAGCTACCGTTATACGACCAGGTGACCCCAGCGCATAGAAATGGCCTAGCAGCCGAATATGGCTCATTTCTCCTAGCGTGCTGGGCCGTCCTAGGGGCGCTTCGCCGTCTCTGGGTTAATCGCCGATAAGCAGCATTATGTCAACTACGCGAAAGCCGATGTGATCCCTCCGCCTGCCCCGATGGCTCATACTCCGCGCGCTCGCTCGTAGATAACCTCCATGAGGGCTGTAGAAAGAGCCGCCTCTTAGAACGTATTCCTCATTCAAATTGATCTCTTCACGCCCATCATGCGAATCGTAGGGATAACCTCGATAGGCGCTGCTGGTCATCTCCCAGACATTCCCTGCCATATCGAGCAAGCCTTCCGAGGTTGCACCAGCTGGAAAAGCGCCCACAGGTGTTGTGCCCCCTAGTTTGGGATGCTTACCAAAATTTGCGCAATCATCGTTGGGCAAGCTGTTCCCCCAAGGCCAAATCTGCCCATCTCTTCCACGAGCTGCTCGCTCCCATTCACTTTCGGTGGGCAGGCGTACTCCTGCCCAGGAACAGAATGCATCAACATCGGCGCCATCAACATAAACAACGGGATGGTTCGCGATTTCTGGAGTAACCCTCCCCTCTGGCCAGTGACTTGGAACCGTATGGCCGGTCATCTTCGTGAATACTTCATATTGTTGATTGGTGATAGGCGATTTACTGATTCGAAAATTATCAAGATAAATTTTATGTTGTGGAAATTCGTTATCGAAATCTGCTGGTCGATTGGATTGATGTTTGGAACTTCCAAATTTAGTGAGAGTTTTTTGAGTTTCATTTAACGGTGAAAAATCACTTCCCATAAGGAATTGACCAGCTGGAATTTCTATCCAATCGAAGGTTATCGAGATATCTGGGTTTAACGGCGCATTAACTTCCTTTACCAGTCGAAACCCAATATACATATCTTTCGCAGTTACATGTAAGGGGTGTCGGTGA
>JBIJBY010000092.1:0-5135 GCA_044344975.1 Candidatus Nanopelagicaceae bacterium
AATATCTACCATGGGGCAACAAGCTCGGTTTAGGTGAGATCTCTAAATCGCCAATTGATGTTCGCGGAAAACATGTCGTCATTCTCGGTGGTGGCGACACAGGCGCCGATTGCCTTGGTACAGCAACTCGACAGGGCGCTGCCTCAATTACTCAGTTAGAGATTATGCCGAGACCAAGTGATGAACGACCATCCTCTGCTCCGTGGCCAACTTATCCAATGATTTATCGCGTTTCAAGCGCGCACGAAGAAGCTGGAGATCGAATTTACTCGGTATCTACTGAAGAATTTCTTGGTGACGAGAATGGAAACTTGCGTGCACTTCGAATAGTTGAATCAGAATTTATTAATGGAAAGTTTGAAAAAGTTCCTGGGAGTGAGCGCGAGATTCCTGCTGACTTTGTATTCCTTGCAATGGGTTTCACTGGAATCGAGAAATCGCCACTTGTAGCGCAACTAGGTGTCGAGTTGGATTCGCGAGGAAATGTAGCTCGTGATGGCGACTACCAAAGTTCCACTCCGGGCGTCTTTATTGCAGGTGATGCTGGACGTGGTCAATCATTGATCGTTTGGGCGATTGCCGAAGGGCGCTCCGCTGCAGCTGCAGTCGACACCTTCCTCATGGGACGCACCCAATTACCGGCACCTATTGAACCAACGGCCAGACCTCTTATGGTCTAGTTGAGAAGTCGAGATAACTATGGTCCTGCAACGTCGCGCGAAGATTGTATGCACGTTAGGGCCGGCAACAGCAAGCGCTGAACGGATCGGACAATTGATCGATGCTGGCATGAATGTCGCTCGATTAAATCTCTCTCACGGAAATCGTCAAGAGCATGCGGAGTTACTTGGTCATGTGCGCGCCGAATCTGCCAAGCGGGGCGTACATGTTGCGCTCCTTGCAGATTTACAGGGGCCCAAGATTCGACTAGGAAAATTTGTTGAAGGCACACATGAACTAGAGCAGGGTGCGATTTTCATCATCACGATGGAGGAGATAGTTGGCGACAGCTCGCGCGCATCTACAACTTACAAAGGGCTTGCTCATGATTGCGCCGCTGGTGATGTTTTATTAATAGATGACGGCAAAGTTCGCCTTCAAGTATCGAAAATTGAAGGGAACGAAATCTATACAATCGTGCGAACTGGTGGAGCTATCAGTAACAGCAAGGGAATTAATGCGCCAGGCTCCTCACTCTCAGTGCCAGCGCTCTCTGAGAAAGATATTGCCGACCTAGAGTGGGCCCTCGCTGCTGGTGCAGACATTATCGCGCTCTCTTTCGTTCGGACGAGTGAAGATATCCGCGGAGTACATGAAGTTATGGATCGGCTCAATATTCATGTTCCTGTAATTGCCAAGATCGAGAAGCCGCAAGCGGTCTCTAATCTCGACGAGATAGTCGCTGCATTCGATGGCCTCATGGTCGCGCGCGGAGATTTGGGCGTGGAACTTCCGATTGAAGAGGTGCCTTTAGTACAAAAGAAGTGCATCATCGCTGCGCGTGAAAATGCCAAGCCAGTAATTGTGGCCACCCAAATGCTCGAATCGATGATCTCGTTACCGACGCCAACGCGTGCTGAGGCGACAGATTGCGCAAACGCTATTTTGGATGGCGCTGACGCTTTGATGCTCTCGGGGGAGACAAGCGTTGGAAAGTATCCAATCGAAGCGGTTGCGATGATGTCCCGCATAATTGCCAAAATAGAAGAGGAGGCGTTGGCTCAAGTGGCTCCGCTTCGCCATACGCCACATAGCAAGTCTGGTGCAATCACAAAAGCTGCTGCAGAGGTTGGAGCGGTTGTGGGTGCGCGCTTTCTCGTCGCCTTTACGCAAAGCGGTGATTCCGCGAGACGAATGGCTCGATTGCGCTCAGAAATTCCCATCCTCGCACTTACCCCTGAGGCAAATACTGCACACCAATTGGCCTTATCGTGGGGGGTTGAGCCGATGGTTATCCCTCCGGCAAAACATACTGACGAGATGGTCAAGCAGATCGACTCCGCTCTACTTGATACTGCTCGCGCCGCCATTGGCGATTACATAGTCATTGTTGCAGGTAGTCCTCCAGGAATCCCAGGCTCGACCAATGCGATGCGAGTCCATCGTATTGGAGATGCTGTGGGAGGTATCGCCCCCGCCTACCGCTAAACTTGGGATGAACGTGTGTAGCGCCTCGGTACTCCAACGGTAGAGAGGGCAGTCTCAAACACTGCATAGTGTCGGTTCGAATCCGACTCGGGGCACGTGAATCCGCCAACGCAAATAACCGGACCGCTCCGGATAGTCGTTGCTGAAGATGAAGCGCTAATTCGGATGGACCTCGTAGAAATGTTGGAGCGCGAGGGGTATGAAGTAGTTGGTGAAGCGGCAAACGGCAGTGAAGCAATCACAATTGTTCGTGAGCAAAAACCAGATATTGCTCTCTTTGATGTGAAAATGCCGATTAAAGATGGAATCACAGCGGCACAAGAGCTCCGCGGCGAGGTTCCAATTGTCATGTTGACTGCGTTTAGTCAGCGGGAGTTGATTGAACGGGCAAATAACGCCGGCGTGATGGCCTATCTAGTTAAACCCTTCACCGTTGCAGATTTGATTCCTGCGATAGAGGTGGCACGCACTCGGTTCTTTGAACGAGAGCTCCTTGCGGGGGAGATAGAAAATTTGTCGGCACGATTGGAAGCTAGAAAACTCCTCGAGCGCGCAAAAGGTCTGCTCATGCGCGATCGTGCGATGAGTGAGCCAGAGGCCTTTACTTGGCTCCAGCGAAGCGCCATGGACCGCCGAATATCCATGACAGAGGTAGCTCGCTCATTGGTGGAGGATCTATCGGGAGAGAGCCAAGGAAATAATGGAGCAAAAGGCGGGGCGGGAGAGCCGCCGGAGCGCTGATTTGCCCGGATTTCTCTGAGAAAACCGCAGGGGCGCTCCAAATTGGAGGGCTTTCTGACTTACAACTTTGCCTCACATTTGGCATACTCAGCCAGTAATTCCCCCAGAAGATTCTCATATTCATCACGTTCTGGGAGAAAAGACGAAGTACTTCGAAAAATCATCGAAAGGGAAATAATGCAAAAGTCATACAAGTGGAAGGTTGTAACCGCCTTCGCTGTAGCGACGCTCGTTCTTGCAGGCTGCTCGTCATCTGACACAGCTTCAGAAGAGACCGCTACCGACAGTGCATCAGAAGCGGCAGCTCCTGCCTCAACTGGTCCATTGAAGATCGGTTCACTACTTCCAGAGACAGGTAACCTCGCATTCCTCGGGCCACCAGAGTTCGCAGGCGTAGATCTAGCTGTTCAAGAGATCAACGAAGCAGGTGGCGTTCTTGGTCAACCAGTAGAGCACATCCGTGGCGACTCTGGAGATACCAGCACTGATATCGCACAGCAGACTGCTGATTCACATATCGCAGCTGGCGTCGGTGCAATCGTGGGTGCGGCATCATCTGGTGTATCACTCACAGTTATCGACAAGATCACAGGTGCAGGAATCGTTCACTTCTCACCAGCGAATACCTCCCCAGATCTCACTACCTATGCAGATAACGGCCTCTACTTCCGTACTGCTCCACCAGATACCTTCCAGGGTGCAGTTCTTGGCCAATTGATGGCAAAGAATGGCGCAACCAATGCGGTCTTCTTGAACCTTGATGACGCATACGGAAATGGTCTTGCTAAGTACGGCATTGCTGCTTTCTCCGGAACCTCAACACAGGTTGTTTACAACCCACAAGCTGCTGAGTTCTCCGCTGATGTTGCAAAGGCAAAGGCTGCAAAGCCAGATGCAATTGCAATCATCGGATTCGATGAGACCACTAAGGTCCTTACCGAATTGATCAAGCAAGGAATTGGTCCAAACAAGGTAAAGACTTACCTCGTTGATGGAAACCTCTCCAGCCAGGCTTACAAGGATCTACCAAAGAACATCATGAAGGGCGTTAAGGCAACACTTCCTGGCGTTCTCACCAGCGATGCTCTTAAGGCGAAGCTTCTTGCTGTAGATCCTAAGCTCACTGACTTCTCCTACGCTCCTGAGTCCTACGATGCAGTAATGCTTATTGCACTTGCTGCCGAGCAGGGCAAGGGAACTGATGGAAAGACCATCGCAGCTAACTTGAAGTCTGTCTCTTCTGGCGGAACCAAGTGCACCAGCTACAAAGAGTGCTTGGACTTGATCAAGGCAGGCACCGACATTGATTATGACGGTGTTTCTGGTCCAGTTGAATTCGACGACAATGGCGACCCATCAGTGGCAACCATGGGCGTTTACGAGTACACAACTAACGACAAGTTCGCTCCTGCAGCAGATCAATTCATCACCGGCGCAGTTCCTGCACAACAGTAATCGCGTCTAGATAAGTAATTAGGGCCGGTCTCGAAAGAGACCGGCCCTAATTCTTTTTTAACTTTTAATTATTTTTTGCGAGGGTACCCAAATATAACTCGATGACTTTGGGGTCATTGGCAAGTGAACGACCGGTTCCGGTATACGCGTTACGCCCTTGATCGAGAACATATCCGCGATCAACAATCTGCAAACAACGACGAGCATTTTGCTCGACCATAATTACGGTGACGCCAGTCTTATTAATTTCACGAACCCGAACGAAGACCTCATCTTGGAGAGCAGGGGAGAGGCCAGCGCTTGGTTCGTCGAGTAAGAGCACGCTTGGTGCCATCATGAGCGCTCGCCCCATAGCAACCATTTGACGTTCGCCACCTGAGAGCGAGCCAGCGCGTTGCTTTCGTCGAGTACCAAGGGTTGGGAAGAGGTTGGTTACAAAGTCAAAGCGTTCGCCAAAACTCTCAGGGCGTTGGTAGGCGCCCATCTGGAGATTCTCTTCGATAGTAAGCGATGGAAAGACGTTATTGGTCTGGGGGACAAAACCAATTCCGGCGCGGACGAGTTGGTCTGCACGTTGGTTGGTGACATCTTCACCCTTGAGTCGAACAATGCCATCACGAACTCTCACTAAACCAAAGAGAGATTTCAGAAGCGTTGATTTGCCGGCGCCATTGGGGCCGATGATTCCAACGAGCTCTCCTTCATTGGCATAGAGATCGCAACCATTGAGAATGTTTACCCCAGGCAGGTAGCCAGCGATAATTCCAGCGGCCTCAACCAGTGGCGTTCCC
>JBIJBY010000093.1:0-5101 GCA_044344975.1 Candidatus Nanopelagicaceae bacterium
AAGTGATGCTAGACCTAATCCGAGCCACTCACCGGTAATCTTAAAGGCGGTATTGGCTATTCGATCACCATCATGGGCTGCTGCCGCAACATGCTTGCCAGTGAGACCTGCGAAAGTGCCATCACCATAAGTAAGAAGTTCAAAAGCGCGCTCCGGCGCAGCTGCAATCGCTTCTTCAACATGGCGCATCAGCGCAGGGCCTGCGCAATATTGCTCGAAACATCCGCGCGCACCACAACCACAGAGCGGTCCGTTGACATTAAGGCGCATATGGCCAAACTCTGCAGCAGTTCCATGGGCGCCGCGAAAAAGTTCACCATTGGTGATTACTCCACCGCCTAAACCAGTTCCAAGGATGAGAAAAATCATGTTTCGAGAATCTCGTCCGGCGCCATATCTATACTCGCCCCAACAAGCAGCGTTGGCATCATTTTCAACAATTACTCGAGCGCCGACCAGCGGCTCTAACTCTTCGGCAAGATTGACGCCCGTCCATCCAGCAATATTGGTGGCGGCGAGCATTCGCTCGCGATCTGCAGAGACAAACCCGGCTGCAGAGAGACCAATATGTGAAATCTTTTCGCGGGTATCTTCTTGGAGTTGATGAACAAGCTCTGCAACAAGCGCGGTCAGCGCTCGACCACCTTCGCGGGGGGTTTCTCTGCGAAGTCGGGCAATCACTCGCCCATCATCATCTACGACGCCACCGAGCAGTTTCGTTCCACCGACATCGATTCCGATTGCCAGGGCCATTAGCGCGCTTTCAACCTATCCTCACTCGTTCAAGTTACTTATCTATCCCACTAGCCCTCTATCTGTGTTTTCAACTCCTTGAGGGTTTGATCAACAACTGCCTTCTCAGCTTTTTGTCGCATCATCTCGGGCACAGGCATCGATAACGCAACTGTCAGCGAGTAGCTGACTTCAGTTTCATCTCCGATACTTTTTAGCTCTTGATGACCATCCATTTCAGTCAATAAATCGGCGCTCTCTAAAGAGAAAGAGAGAGCTGAAGGAAAGGCGCTCCAATCAAAAATTAAGGTTGCCTGGTCCCGAAGCGCCCCGGAGACCAGTGACATTTCGACCTTGGTTGGCCGGATTTCTCCACCCTCAAGGATTTTCACGGCCTTCATGGCGCTT
This sequence comes from Candidatus Nanopelagicaceae bacterium, assembly GCA_044344975.1. Classification (GTDB taxonomy): domain Bacteria; phylum Actinomycetota; class Actinomycetes; order Nanopelagicales; family Nanopelagicaceae; genus IMCC26077. Next base: position 1,141 of record JBIJBY010000093.1, read on the forward strand.
GACCAAGTTGGATAGGCGCCGACCGATGCAATGGCTTCTGCAACTTGATCTATTGGGGCTTCGATAATGATGGTGGAACGGGTTTGACTCATAACGCAAGGCTACCCTTCTCAGCGGGCCAATGCCTGCGCTAACGTCTACCCTGCTACCCAAGGTTGGCTAATCCGGCTAACCGAAGAAGCCAGTGTCGCCACTAAGGAGCGCGCAATGAAAGAGGTCTCAGTACCTGCCCTTGTCCCCCCTGCCACTGAGGGAAACCTCACCGATCTCATCATCAACCGGGCGCATTTTGAACCCGAGCGAACGATGCTCTCTCGTCCCGTTGGAGAGGGGTGGCAAGCAGTAAGCGCTCGGACTCTTGAAGCAGAAGTGCGCGCAGTTGCAAAAGGATTGATAGCTGCTGGTATCAAGAGCGGAGATCGAGTTGGCCTGCTCTCACGTACGCGTTACGAGTGGACCATCATGGATTTCGCTATTTGGTTCGCAGGCGGTGTAGTAGTTCCCGTCTATGAAACTTCATCTGCAGAGCAGATTGAATGGATCTTGGAGGATTCAGGTGCGGTGGCAATCGTTGTTGAGACTCCGGCTCATGCCGCATTGGTTGAAACCGTTCGGACTAAAAATCTTCGCAATATTTTTATCATCACAGATGATGCACTCTCTCAATTAGCGCATAACGGAACTGGTATCTCCGATGATCAAGTAACCGAGCGCCGAAATTCACTTCGCCCAGAGACTCTCGCTACCCTCATCTACACATCCGGTACTACTGGTAAACCAAAAGGCGTTCAACTAACTCACGCAAACTTCCTCTCTGAGTGTGGAAATGTCGTTGAAGGTGCCTCTGATCTCTTCTTGCGACCGAACGGTTCGACCCTTCTCTTTCTCCCACTTGCCCACGTCTTTGGTCGAATGATTGAAATTGGTGCGATTCGTGCCGGTCTACATCTTGCCCATTGCAGCGACCCGGTCGGTCGATTGATGGCTGACCTTGCTAGCTTCAAACCAAACTTTGTCCTCTCTGTCCCTCGCATTTTCGAGAAGATTTATAACGGGGCCGAAGCGAAAGCAGATGCCGCTGGCAAGGGAAAGATTTTCCGAAAAGCAGCGAATGTCGCAATCTCATATAGCGAGGGCATGCAAAATGGCCACATCTCCCCCGGTCTTCGAGTTCAACATGCGCTCTTCGACAAGCTTGTCTACAGCAAGATTCGCCACATCATGGGTGGCAACGTTGATGCCGCTATCTCAGGTGGCGCACCGCTAGGAGAACGTCTTGGCCACTTCTTCCGAGGTGCAGGTGTGCGCGTACTAGAAGGATATGGACTGACCGAGACAACAGCTGGCGCTACGCTCAATCTCACCTCCTCAGTCCGTATTGGCTCTGTAGGACGTCCGATACCTGGCACAACTATCAAAATCGATGAAGATGGCGAGGTTTTGATCAAAGGCCCAATTGTCATGAATGGCTATTGGCAAAACGATGCCGCAAATCGCGAAGTATTCACCTCGGATGGATATTTCCGTTCTGGAGATCTCGGTCGACTCGACGAGAATGGCTTCCTTTACATCATTGGTCGAAAGAAAGAATTGATCGTCACTTCGGGTGGCAAGAATGTTGCTCCAGCAGTTCTAGAAGATCGACTTCGATCTCATCCACTTGTGAGCCAGTGCATGGTCGTCGGCGACAATAAACCGTACATCGCAGCGCTAGTCACAATCGATCAAGATGCTGTGAAAGTTTGGGCTGCTGCCAACAATAAGGGTGGAGCTGATATCTCCGATCTTGCTAAAGATTCTGCGCTCATTGCTGTGGTGCAAACGGCGGTTGATGAGGCGAACAAGGCGGTAAGCAAAGCAGAATCAATTCGCAAATTCACAATTCTGCCTGTCGACTTCACTATCGCTGGTGGCCACTTGACTGCAAAACTTTCGGTGAAAAGACATGTCGTAGCCAAAGAATTTGCAGTAGAGATTGAAAAACTCTACGAGTGAGAGTGTTGAGCGCTTAAAAATCGCTCGGGACTTACACGACACGCTCGCGCAAGAGATTGCTGCAGTTGGATTTACCTGTGATGAGGCTATTGCCCTATCGCCAATGGGCTCATCACGAAATTCTTTAGTAGAGATACGGGCCAGAATCTCACTACTGAGTACGATTTTGCGCGATGAGATTGCTCTCCTGCGTGACGATCGACGAAACCTTGCACAGCTGCTCCACGATTTCGTCACAGAAATCTCGGCAACTTCCGCGATAACAATGAAGGTCCATAACCTCAATTATTTTGAGAAAACTACCTTTGCCGCCAACAGTACGATTGAAATCTTTAGAGCTGTGCGAGAGATTCTTAGCAACATCGTTCTTCATTCTGGCGCTACCGCCATCACAATCTCAGCCTTTCTCCACGAGAATACATATGAGCTCTCGATTATTGATGATGGTGATGAATTCGATTTTTCTCAAATCGCCCACCAACGCCCACACCATTTCGGTTCACTCGGTATTCGCGAACGACTTGAATCAATCGGTAGCACGCTTCAATACTCTCGAAGTGAAACTTCAAACATCTTGCAGATCAAGCTAACTCCATGAGCAAACCCGAACAAGGGCGAGATCTCAATCTCTTGATCATTGAAGATCACCCAATCGTACGTCAGGGGCTAATTCGCGCCCTCGAGGTAAATGGGTATCGTCAGATTCACGAGGCAGGTAGCTGTGACGAAGGGCGTGGCCAGCTAGCGAGAATTAATCCTGATATTTTGATTACCGATCTTCATCTTCCCGATGGATTAAGTTTTGAATTAATCCGATGGGCGCGCCAGATAAAACCTACACTGGCAATCATCATCCTAACTGTTGAAAGTAATTCGAATTTTCTCGTCGCCGCTGCCGAATCGGGTGCAAATGCTCTCATTCATAAATCTGCACCAATATCTCAACTCATAAAAGCAATTGAACTCGCACTGAAAGCGCCGAAGAGTTTTACCGCAGATGGACTTGGTGAGGCAATTAAGCAGGAGCGCGAGAAGCCAAAGCTCACACCGCGTGAATTAGAAATACTCGAAAGATTGATAACCGGAGATGAATTGCAAGTAATCAGTAAACATTTATTTATAACGCTTCCAACGGTGAAAACTCATTTAGCATCAATCTATCGAAAACTAGGCTGTGATAACCGGACCACGGCAGTTACGCGCGCACTTACCTTGGGCTTAGTGCAAATCAAGAAGTGAACGAAAACGCTTACCAATGATTTCCCAACTCCACTCACGCTCCATCCACTCTCTACCGCGCTGACCCATCTGCGCTGTTGTAGCGTTGTTGTCGAGTAGTTCCCGCAAAGCGTGAGTGATTTCATCGCGGTTGCGACCATTAACTATTCGTCCAGTAACTCCCTGCTGAACAGCATCAGGAGCTCCGCCTGAATTACCAGCCAGCACAGCTACACCGGCTGCACTTGCCTCAAGATAAACGATGCCAAGTCCTTCCACTTCTAAGCCACCGAATCGATCTCGGGCTGGAGAAGCGAAGATATCGGCCATCCGAAGGTGATCTGGAAGTTCGTGATAAGGAACTCGACCGAGGAATTTCACTGAATCATCTAGATTTAGCGCAGATACCTTTTTGCGAAGCGAGCGCTCATAATTTCCTGTGCCAACAATTAGCAAATATGCATCTGGGTTCGTTTCGCGCAAAACCACCATCGCTTCGATTAATACATCTTGACCTTTTCGTTGAACAATTCTTCCAATGCAGAGAATTACCTTCTTCTCCGCTAATTGATATCGATCAATTAAATACGCTGGTTTTTTTCCAGGAGAGAAGTGATGAATATCTACGCCAGGTGGTAATGAAATTAACTTCGTCACATCCGACGGATTGATTGCTTTGCTAATTTGACCTTTTGTAAAATCACCAAGATAAGTCATAAAATCGACATCCTTCGCAACTTTTCGCAGC
>JBIJBY010000094.1:0-5036 GCA_044344975.1 Candidatus Nanopelagicaceae bacterium
CATCATGACCATCCCAGCGCCACCGCCATAAGGAGTGTCATCCACGCTCTTGTGCACTCCTGGCGCGTGATCTCGAAGATTATGTGTTGCTATCTCCAGAATCCCCTCATCCTGTGCTTTTCCTAATAAAGAAAGTGAGAGTGGTGCGAAGTACTCGGGAAAGAGCGTTGCGATATCAATCTTCATCGATCAGACCCCCCGGAGGATCAATGAAAATTTTCCCAAGTGAAAGCTCAACCTTTGGCACCAAGGCTTTCACAAAAGGAATGAGAAATTCCTTTCCATTGGGTTCTGTAATTTCCAAGAGATCTTGAGCAACACCTGTGATAACTCCCGTAACTTCACCAATTGGCAGAGATACTTTTTCAGGGTTCACATGAAATACAGCAAGACCAATTAATTGTTGGATGTGATACTCATCCTCTTCGACATCATCAAGATCGACTTCAGCAAGAAGTTTTACATTGCGAAGAGTTTCACCTGCGTTCCGGTCATCAAATCCCGCAAACCCAAGTAGCAGGGTCGAGTTATGCCATCTAGCGCTGGCAATCGTTAACCCACCAGTGCGCTCGGGATCGGTCGCCAGTTGTGCGCCGGGGTAAAAGCGCTCATTTGGTGAATCGGTAAGAACTTCCACGGTGACTTCACCGCGTATGCCATGAACGCGACCAATGCGGCCGACGGTCAGGAGCATTGTTATTCGTCAGCCTCGAGAAGATCTACTCGAATAGGTCGACGGGCCAGTGCGCTGGCAACAGTTCGGAGCGCCTTCGCAGTTCGTCCAGCGCGGCCGATTACTTTGCCAATATCTTCTGGATGAACACGAACTTCATAGGTCAACCCACGACGTCCATTTTTTTCGCTCACGACAACATCAGAGGGATGATCAACAATCCCTTTGATGAGATGTTCTAACGCCTCATCAATCATGGTTACTCGCTTACTGGAGCGCTCTCAGGTGCGCTCTCCGTTGCTTGAGCTACAGGAGCTTCTTCGACCTCTGCCGGCGCTGCTGCTGGAGCCTCATCTGCAGCTTCTACCTTTGGTGCGCTTTTCGCAGCAAGCTTCTCTGCTGCGCGCTTCTTCAAAGTGGTAGCGCCATCTTTTGGCTCATTCATCGCATCTTTTGCGGCCGCTTCGAAGGCGGCGCGGCGATCAGGTCGTGGCGTAGCAACTTTGAGCGTGCCCTCTTTGCCTGGCAAGTCGTAATACTTCTGCCAATCACCAGTGATCTTCAGCAACGCCTCTACTGCAGGAGTTGGTGTTGCACCAACGCCCATCCAATAAAGCGCGCGCTCTGAATTGATGATGATTAATGAAGGCTCTTGAGTGGGTGAGTACCGACCAATCTCTTCGATCGCCTTGCTGTTACGCGCCGAGCGTGAATCAGCAACGACAATCCGAAAATGCGGGGTGCGAATCTTTCCCATACGAGCCAAACGAATTTTTGCAGCCACAAACTCTCCAAGTTCTTTTACGTTATGAGGAAGCGGGCAACTGCCTCGAGGTTTATGAGTACGGGAGAGAGGGCCCGTTCTCAAGGGTCCCTATCTTGCCAGCAGCGGCCCGAACCGCCAAAACGGGGCTGACCTAACCGCGCTCCTCCTGAGCCCGCTTCGCTGGGTTTCCGGAGCGAGATTTCTTCGCCGGCCGCTGTTCTCGGCGCCCCATCCCAGAGGGCGCAAGACCAGCTGCTCCCCCCAAACCAGGTGGTAAGCCTGCTCCCCCTCCTTGGCGGAGCTGCTTCATCGCTTTCTGTGCAGCCGCGAAACGATCCAACAATTTATTAACTGTCGACACTTCATGGCCACTTCCTTTTGCGATACGTAGTCGTCGGGAGCCATTCATAATCTTGGGATTTGATCTCTCTTCGGGGGTCATCGATTGAATAATTGCAGCTGCGCGATCTGTCTCACTGTCATCGAGTGATTCGATCTGCTTCTTCATCGCTGCACCTTGTGCACCAGGCATCCCGGGCAACATGCCAAGTAACTTTGACATCGAGCCCATCTTTTTCATTGCCTGTAATTGTTCAAGGAAATCATCGAAGGTGAAATCTTCGCCGCTCGTAAATTTCTCTTCTAGGCGAGCAGCGCTCTTCTCATCAAGCGCTTTCTTCGCCTGCTCAGCGAGAGTGGCGACATCTCCCATCCCCAAAATTCGCTGCGCCATTCGTTCTGGATAGAAAGGTTCAAAATCTTGGCTCTTCTCGCCTGTCGAGAGGAAGAGAATTGGTTTACCAATAACTGAGGTGACCGAGAGAGCAGCGCCCGCGCGCGCATCGCTATCAACTTTAGTAAGCACAACACCATCAATACCCACTCCAGTATTGAATGCATTCGCAGTATTTACTGCGTCTTGACCTGTCATTGCATCAACAACAAAGAGAGTGTCATCTGGATTCACTGCATTTTTAATTGAGCGCGCCTGTTTCATCAATTCCACATCGACACCTAGACGACCGGCGGTATCGAAGATGACGTAGTTATGTAATCGCTGCTCCGCAAAAGCTAGGCCAGATGATGCAACGTTAATTGGATCGCCGATTCCATTCCCAGGTTCTGGTGCAAAAACTGGAACGCCGATCTGTTCACCAATTACTTGAAGCTGTTGTACCGCATTTGGCCTTGCAAGATCGCATGCGACTAGTAATGGGGTATTTCCCTGCTCCTTTAACCAGAGCGCTAGCTTGCCGGCAAGGGTGGTCTTTCCCGAACCTTGCAAACCGGCCAGCATGATTTTGGTAGGGGGGCGTTTTGATGTCGTAAGTGATCGCGCATTAGTTCCAAGAACTTTGAGAATCTCTTCATGGATGATGGTGATGACTTGTTGCGCTGGATTGATACCTGATTGTTTGAGTGATATCGCTTCTAATCCCCGTCGCCTAACATCGGCAACTAATTGATCGACAACGACGAGCGCAACATCGGCCTCTAAAAGCGCGGTGCGGATCTCTCCCACTGTTGATTCAAGATCAACGGGATTGATCCGCCCACGACTTCGTAATCCAGCAAGGGTTCTCGACATTCGCGAGGTGAGCGCATCAAACACTCCCCTAGCCTACCTACCGTCGAGAACCACGAGCTTTCTCGCTTTATCGCCTGCACCTAAAGGGCAGGTATGCCGCGCTCTCCAGTTCGAACTCGTACTACCTCTTCAACTGGAATGGACCAAACTTTTCCATCACCAATTGAGCCGGTACCAGCTGCTTGTACGATCGCATCGATCGCGCCAGCGGCATCTGTTGCTGCGACGAGAATCTCTACCCGCACCTTTGGAACAAAGCGGACCTTGACCTCAGCGCCACGATAAACCTCGGTATGGCCACCTTGTCTGCCAAAACCACTGGCCTCCGAGACGGTCATGCCAGGGATACCTTTCGCGCTTAACGCATCTTTCACATCATCAAGTTTTTGTGGCTTGATGATTGCAGTAATCAGATTCATTGTTGCCATCAGAACGCACCTCCACGAGCTCCACCTAGTTCATACGCTGATTCAGCATGCTCAGATAGATCGATACCCTTCGCTTCAGCTTCTGGTGCAATCCTGAAGCCGATTGTCTTATCGACTAACTTCGCAATGATGTACGTGACAATAAATGAGTAGGCCAGCACTGCAACGCTTGCGATGAGTTGGCGATTTAATTGATCGAATCCTCCGCCGAAGAGCAGACCGTTGATTCCCGCTGGCGCATCTGCCGTGGCAAAGACGCCCACAAGAATTGAACCGGCGAGTCCGCCCACAAGGTGCACGCCAACAACATCGAGTGAATCGTCGTAACCAAGCTTGTACTTCAAACCAACGGCGAGCGCGCAGAGAGCTCCAGAGATAGCCCCAAGTGCAATCGCACCGAGTGGATTAACTGCAGAACATGCTGGAGTAATTGCAACTAAGCCTGCAACAACTCCTGATGCAGCGCCGAGGCTTGTTGCTCGGCCATCGCGAAGTTTCTCCACGACTAACCAAGCGAGCATTGCTGCGCCAGTTGCGACGAACGTATTGAGGAATGTGATGCCCGCTGTTGCATTAGAAGCAACTGCTGAACCTGCGTTAAATCCAAACCAACCGAACCAGAGTAATCCGGCGCCAATCATGACCAGTGTGAGGTTATGTGGCTTGAACCCTTCGCGACCAAAACCAATTCGCTTACCGATGACAAGAGCGGCAGCTAGGCCAGCGATACCCGCGTTGATATGAACTGCGGTGCCACCAGCGAAGTCGATAGCTTTCAGTTGATTAGCGATCCATCCACCAGGATCGCTCTCACCGCTATCGAAATCAAATACCCAGTGCGCGACTGGGAAGTACACCAAGGTGGACCAGATGATTACAAAGGCGACCCAACCACCAAACTTTGCGCGATCAGCGATGGCGCCAGAGATGAGCGCCACCGTGATGATGGCAAACATCGCCTGAAATGCAATAAAGACTGAAGTAGGAATAGTGCCGAAGTACGAATCTGGCGCAATCTGGTCAGTCAATCCGAACATCTCGAAGGGATTACCGAGTAATCCGCCACCAAGATCTTTTCCAAAAGCCATCGAGTATCCATAGAGAACCCATAAGATCGAAACAATTCCCATAGAGATAAACGACATCATCATCATGTTCAAGACGCCTTTGGCTCGAACCATTCCGCCATAGAAGAGAGCAAGGCCCGGTGTCATCAGAAGCACCAGAGCACAACTCATTAGCATCCAGGCGGTATCACCTGAATTGAGTACCGCTTCGCTCATTTCATTAACTCCCACTCTGTTAGAAGATCTGCCTCATCGTGTTGCAGGTGAGGTAACTATGGGGCGGCTCTAGGTCAACGGGGTTAGTGGGAGGTTTCAGGTTGATAAACAATCCTGAGGTTCTGTAACGAGAATGTTTCCTCGGGCTGTCCTACTCGCTGAGCAGCCCCGAGATATAGCTATCAGGGGCAAAGGGAGCGAAATCGCTGACTCCTTCACCGGTGCCAACATATTTGATGGGAATACCCAGGGTGTGCTCAATGGCAAGTGCCGATCCACCTCGAGTGGAGCCATCGAG
>JBIJBY010000001.1:0-51150 GCA_044344975.1 Candidatus Nanopelagicaceae bacterium
CCGGGCGAATTCACGGCGCCGAATACTCGCTACTTGATTACAACCGCGCTGGCATCCCACTCGTCGAAATTGTTACCAAAATAGTTTCAGGAACAGGGAAGTACGCCCCCGAAGTAGCAAAGGCATACGTGAAAGAGCTACGCGATATTTTGCGCTCGCTTGGCGTAAGCGATGTGAAGATGGAGCAAGGCTCACTTCGCTGCGATGCTAACGTCTCGCTCGCACCAATTGGTTCAGGAAAACTAGGTACACGTAGCGAGACAAAGAATGTGAATTCACTTAGATCTGTCGAGCGCGCAGTCCGTGGTGAAATGATTCGCCATGCCGGGCTTCTAGATAGAGGGGAGCGCGTCATTCAAGAGACGCGCCACTTCCAAGAAGATTCTGGAACCACTCGATCGGGACGTTCCAAAGAGCAGGCCGAGGATTATCGCTACTTCCCAGAGCCAGACCTCACGCCAGTTGCACCGGCAGCAGAGTGGATTGAGAAGTTGCGGAGCGAGTTACCAGAGAAGCCATCACTTCGACGCGCACGTCTGCAATCGCTCTGGCAGGTCCCGGATAAAGAGATGGCAGCGCTCGTTAATGCAGGGGCTGTCGATCTAGTAGAAGAAACTGTTGCGCTAGGCGCCGACCCAACGCGAGCGCGTGGTTGGTGGCTCGGTGAAATCTCTCGTCTAGCAAACGAAGCAGAGTTAGAGCTCACCAGCATCGGCATTTCTCCAAAAGATGTTGCTCGTATCATCGAGTTAATTAACAGTGGCGAACTCACAGACAAATTAGCGCGCCAGGTTGTCGGAGCAGTAATTGCCGGAGAAGGTGATCCAGATGCGGTAATTGCAACTAAGGGAATCAAAGTTGTCTCTGATGAGAGCGCATTGATTGCAGCTATTGAAAAGGCAATCGCCGCGCAGCCAGAGACGGCAGAGAAAGTTCGCAATGGACATGTACCAGCAGCAGGGGCATTGATTGGCGCAGTAATGAAAGAGACTAAAGGCCAAGCAGATGCTGCGCGAGTTCGCGAGCTTCTCCTTGGCCTATTAGGTCAGGGTTAATCAACTTCCCTTTAGTGAACTACTGCGCCTTCTGTTTCAACGACTGCCTCTTTACCAATATTGATAAAGAGCCCTAACACAATTGCGCCAACAACAAGGAGCGCTGCGCTAACGGTGAAAGCAATAGTAAATCCGTGCGTTAGCCCAAATGTTGGTAACTTATCTGGATTGCTTGCCATATAAGAGGTGGCAGCAGTTGCTGCAACAGTGTTAAGTAACGCGGTACCAAGTGATCCACCCACTTGTTGGCTGGTATTGATGAGCGCGCTTGCGATACCAGCATCTCGATTGCCAACGCCATGGAGAGCTGTAGTAGAGATTGGAATGAAGACCAACGCCATGCCGCTACTCATAATCAAAAGCGATGGCAGCACGTGGGTTACATAAGATGTCTCGGGAGTTATCTGTGTCATAAGCAGTAAGCCCACCGCTGCGGCGAGTAGCCCTGGAACCATGAGGGGACGTGGCCCAACTTTTGGTAGTAACTGCGAAGCGATTCCTGCAAAGATGATGATTCCAGCGGTAAACGGCAAGAAGGCCAGACCAGATTTCAGCGGTGAATATCCCAAAACGGTTTGGAGGTAGATTCCAAGAAAGAGGAACATAGAGAAGAGACCAGCTCCCACCACAAGCGACCCAAGATAAGAGCCACCACGATTTCGCTCACTGATAACGCGAAGCGGCATCAGTGGGTTCTTCACTTTCTTTTCGATAACAAAGAATGCGACAAGAAGTACAAGTGATGAAATCAAGAAAACGATAGTGATTGTTGCAGACCAACCCTTTGTTGCTGCTTCATTAAATCCGTAGACAAGTGCAAAGAGGCCCGCACAAGCAGTTAACGTGCCGGGTATGTCGTAGCTATGGTCGCCGCCAGCTTTTGACTCGTGTACATACTTAAATGCAAGTAAGCCAGCAACGAGAGCGATTGGCGTATTTACCCCAAGACACCAGCGCCAAGAGAAATATTCAGTTAGCGCGCCACCAAGTATGAGGCCAATAGCCGCGCCACCACCGGAAATCGCACCATAAACTCCAAAGGCACGTGCGCGCTCTTTTGGATCGGTAAAAGTAACGCTCACAATAGAGAGCGCAGCTGGTGCAAGAAGCGCACCGAAGACACCTTGTAATCCACGAGCTGCGAAGAGTAAGCCTTGGGTAGATGCGATGCCACCAAGGGCAGATGCCGCGGCAAACCCAAGCAGTCCAACAATGAAGATTTTCTTCCGTCCGACAAAGTCTGCGATCCGCCCACCGAGTAAGAGCAGCGATCCGAATGCAAGGGTATAGGCAGTAACAACCCACTGTTGATTTGCATCTGTGATGCCAAGTTCAGCTTTAGCGCTAGGAATAGCGATATTGACGATAGAGGCATCGAGTACCACCATCAATTGAGCGATAGCGATAACAAAGAGGGTGCGCCATCTATCAGGGGCAGGGATAGCAAGATTCTGATTCATTTCACTCCATATTTTTTCTCAAGTAAATCCCAGGGGGATTCAGGAAGGCCGAGCGCCAAGACCTTTACGGTAACAGCGTCGAGGTTGGCATTCTTGGAGACATCCCACGTAATATCGCCTTATGGCGAAGAACACAGGGGAGAGCTCCTCACAAAATACTCGTAATCCAATGAAGCCGCGCTCTGGCACCGTTACAGATGGCATTGAGCGCGCACCAGCTCGCGGCATGCTCCGTGCTGTCGGAATGGGCGATGCGGATTGGGTCAAGCCGCAGATCGGCATTGCATCTTCGTGGAATGAGATCACTCCTTGCAATCTTTCGCTCGATCGTCTTGCTAAGGCATCGAAAGAAGGCGTACATGAAGCTGGTGGTTTCCCTCTTCAATTCGGGACTATCTCAGTCTCAGATGGCATCTCAATGGGCCATGAGGGTATGCACTTTTCATTGGTCTCACGTGAAGTAATTGCAGACTCAGTAGAAACTGTGATGCAGGCAGAGCGACTTGATGGCATGGTGATGTTTGCAGGTTGCGACAAGTCACTTCCAGGAATGATGATGTCTGCTGCGCGATTAGATATTGCTTCAGTATTTGTCTACGCAGGTTCAACTCTTCCAGGAAATGTCGATGGTAAAGATGTCACGATCATCGATGCATTTGAAGCGGTTGGCGCATGTGCGCGTGGATTAATCTCGAAAGAACAGGTAGATCGAATTGAGCGCGCAATCTGTCCTGGTGAAGGCGCTTGTGGCGGAATGTATACCGCAAACACGATGGCATCAATTGGAGAAGCTATCGGTCTCTCACTCCCTGGCTCTGCAGCTCCGCCAGCGGTAGATCGTCGTCGCGATGACTACGCGAGAAAATCTGGAGTCGCAGTTGTTGAGCTGATCCGACAAGGAATTACCGCTCGCGATATTTTGACGAAGCAAGCATTTGAAAATGCCATCACAATCTTGATGGCGCTCGGTGGCTCTACTAATGCGGTTTTGCACTTATTGGCGCTTGCTCATGAAGCAGATGTTGCCTTGGAGTTAGAAGATTTCCATCGCATCGGTTCTAAAGTTCCGTTACTCGGCGATCTCAAACCATTCGGCCGTTACGTAATGAGCGATGTTGATAAAGTTGGTGGAGTTCCAGTAGTACTGCGCTCACTTCTTGATGCGAAGTTATTACATGGTGACACCTTGACGGTCACGGGCAAGACAATGGCCGAAAACTTGGCGCATATCTCACCGCCAGATCCTGATGGTGAGATTCTTCGTGCGACTAAAAATCCGATGGATGTAACAGGTGGCATCACTATTTTGCATGGTTCACTTGCACCAGAGGGCGCGGTAACAAAGACTGCCGGAATTGGCATAGAAACATTCGAGGGTCCAGCGCGAGTGTTTGAACGAGAGCGCGAAGCTATGGATGCCCTTGAGGATGGCACTATTCAAGCCGGCGACGTCGTTGTCATTCGCTACGAGGGACCAAAGGGTGGTCCTGGGATGCGTGAAATGTTGATGATCACCGGAGCCATTAAGGGCGCAGGCTTGGGTAAGACGACCATGCTCCTCACCGATGGACGTTTCTCAGGAGGCTCCACCGGACTCTGTGTGGGACACATTGCTCCAGAAGCGGTCGATGGTGGACCAATTGCCTTCATCCGAAATGGCGACACCATCCGGATTAACACGAAAACCCGAGAGCTAGACCTGCTCGTCTCAGAGGCTGAGTTGGCTCAACGGAAGAAGGGGTGGCAGCCTCTCTCCCATCGCTATACCCGTGGCGTGCTTGCCAAGTACAGCAAACTGGTCGGGTCGGCCTCCAAGGGCGCAGTCTGCGACTAATCTCACGCTCAATCAGGCGTGCAGGGCAGTTCTGGGGGTCAAGTAGGGGTTGACGCTTCCACCTGATGCCAGGGAGAATAAGGGCATGGCAACCGCCTCAATTATTGTGGTTATGGAGCGCGCGATCTAGCGTCAATACAGATCGTGCGCCATCCCTCAGTGGAATCACTGAGGGATTTCGCATTAGTAGGGAGTAAAAATTATGGCCGAGGAGATGACTGGCGCGCAGAGCTTGATCCGTTCATTGGAGCTTGCCGGCGTGGATGTCATGTTCGGCATTCCTGGTGGAGCAATCCTTCCTGCCTACGACCCAATTTACGACAGCAAGATCAGGCACATTCTTGTTCGACATGAACAGGGAGCGGGCCACGCAGCCACTGGCTACGCGCAAGCAACTGGTCGAGTAGGAACTTGTATCGCAACATCTGGTCCGGGTGCAACGAATCTTGTGACACCAATTGCCGATGCGCAGATGGATTCAGTTCCTCTAGTTGCAATCACCGGTCAGGTTCCTTCGAGCGCAATCGGTACGGATGCCTTTCAAGAGGCAGATATCCGTGGCATCACCATGCCAATTACTAAACATAATTATTTGGTTACTCGTGCTGCAGATATACCTCGTGCAGTTGCTGAGGCGTATCACATTGCAGCAAGTGGCAGACCTGGAGCAGTTCTAGTTGATGTGGCAAAGGATGCTCTCCAAGAAAAAGTAACCTTTGAATGGCCGAAGGATATTGACCTTCCCGGCTATCGGGATCACTCTCAGCCAGTCTCACAAGCGATTCGTGATGCTGCTGCTCTCATTGCACAGTCGGTTCGACCGGTCTTATATGTTGGTGGCGGGGTCATTAAAGCAAATGCAAGTAGAGAACTACTTGCGCTCGCCGAAGTTATCGGCGCACCAGTTGTTACCACACTCATGGCGCGCGGCGCATTTCCAGATAGCCATCAGCTACATGTTGGCATGCCAGGAATGCACGGGAGCGTCGCTGCAGTTACCTCATTACAAAAAGCAGATTTGCTTATTACTCTCGGCGCACGTTTTGATGATCGTGTCACTGGAAAACTCTCCACATTTGCACCTGGCGCGAAAGTTATCCATGCAGATATTGACCCTGCAGAAATCGGCAAGAATCGCCATGCTGATGTGCCTGTTATTGGCGATGTTCGCTTAACGATGGCGCAATTACTTCCCGCCGTTAAAGCTGAGTTTGCAAAGAGTCAGCCTGATCTCACTCCATGGTGGAAGCAGGTCGAGGGTTGGCGCACCACCTATCCAGTTGGATATGACGTGCCCAACGATGGTTCACTCTCACCGCAATATGTCATCGAACGACTCGGCAAAATTTCTGACCCCAATACGATTTACACTGCAGGTGTTGGGCAACATCAGATGTGGGCATCCCAATTCATCAGTTATGAAAAACCACGCACCTGGCTCAACTCTGGCGGACTTGGCACGATGGGTTATGCAGTACCAGCCGCAATGGGCGCGAAGGTTGGCGCACCGGATACCACTGTGTGGGCAATTGATGGTGATGGGTGCTTCCAAATGACCAATCAGGAACTAGTTACCTGCGCAATTAACAATATCCCTATCAAGGTTGCGTTGATTAACAACGAGAGTTTAGGAATGGTTCGCCAATGGCAGACCCTGTTCTACAACCAACGCTACTCAAATACCGACCTGCACTCTAAGCGCGTGCCAGATTTCGCCAAGCTTGCCGATGCAATGGGTTGCATAGGTCTTCGCTGCGAACGACCTGAAGATGTTGATAAGACCATCGAAGCTGCGATGGCAATTAATGATCAACCGGTTGTTGTCGACTTCAATGTTTTCCGAGATGCGATGGTATGGCCAATGGTTGCGGCAGGAACATCAAATGATGACATCATGATTGCGCGTGAATTGGCGCCTGACTGGGATTCACAGGAGCTCTAATGAAGACACATACCCTCTCCGTACTTGTAGAGAATCAAGCGGGCGTACTCGCTCGCGTCTCTTCACTCTTCTCGCGCCGCGGATACAACATCGAGGCTCTCTCAGTGGGGCCGACAGAGAATCCGGAAATTTCTCGGATCACTATCTCCGTCAATGTCGAAGGGCATGCGCTCGATCAGGTGATTCAACAGCTCGATAAGTTAGTCAATGTCATTGACATCATCGAACTTCCAGCGAGCACATCTCACCAGGTGGAACTCATCTTGGTCCGGGTGGCTCTTACTAACGGTGCTGGTGACCAGAGAAAGATTGAGGCTGTTCTGGAAAAGTATGGGGCGCTCGTGGTGGAAACCACAGCCCAATCTCTAACTATCCAGCAGACCGCTAAACCAGCCGATATTGAGGCTCTCATTGGCGAACTCACCCCGTTCGGAATTATGGAATTAACCCAGTCGGGAGTAGTCGCAATGGGGCGTACGATTAAGGCCTAATTTTCAACAATCCGAGAATAAAACCGAGAACACCGAGAAAACCGAGAAAAAGGAGCAAGACCAGTGGCCACTCTCTATCACGATGAAGATGCAGATCTTTCCATCATCCAAAACAAGAAAGTCGCCGTCATAGGTTACGGCTCACAGGGTCACGCGCATGCGCTGAGCCTTCGCGATAGCGGAGTCGATGTTCGCATCGGACTTAAGCCTGGCTCAAAGTCTCAGGCAAAAGCTGAAGCCGAAGGCCTTCGCGTCCTCAGCGTTGCTGATGCTGTCAAAGAGGCAGATGTCGTCATGCTTCTTGCCCCAGATCATTTTCAACGAGGTATCTATAGCGAATCCATCGAACCAAACTTGAAGCCGGGCGCCGCGCTCTTCTTCGGACATGGTTTCAATATTCGTTTCGGTTACATCAAACCTCCAGCGAATGTTGATGTATGTATGGTCGCACCAAAGGGTCCAGGACACTTGGTTCGTCGTGAGTATGTAGCAGGTCGTGGCGTTCCTGTAATCGTTGCGGTTGAGCAAGATGCAACTGGAAACGCATGGCCGCTAACTCTCTCTTATGCAAAAGCTATCGGCGGCCTTCGCGCCGGCGGAATTCTCACCACCTTTACTGAAGAGTGCGAAACCGATCTCTTCGGTGAGCAAGCAGTTCTCTGTGGTGGCGCATCTCGCCTTGTGCAGATGGGTTACGAAGTTCTACTCGAAGCAGGCTACCAACCCGAGGTTGCATACTTTGAGTGCTTGCATGAATTGAAACTGATTGTTGACTTGATGTACGAAGGTGGAATTGCCAAACAGCGTTGGTCGGTCTCTGACACCGCTGAATATGGTGATTACATCTCCGGTCCACGAGTTCTCGACGATCGCGTTAAAGACAATATGCGCGCAGTCCTCAAGGATGTCCAGAACGGATCATTTGCGGCTCGATTCATTGCCGATCAAGATGCCGGCGCACCTGAATTCAAGGCGCTTCGCGCAAAGGGCGAACAACATCCAATCGAGTCTGTTGGTCGCGATCTACGCGCGATGATGTCATGGGTTAAGACCAAGGATGACTACACCGAGGGAACTGCTGCGCGCTAATGAGCAAACCAGTCGTTCTCATCGCTGAAGAGTTAAGTCCGGCGACCCTCGAAGCGCTGGGACCTGACTTTGAAGTGCGCAATTGCAATGGCGCTGATCGCACCGAGCTTCTTGCTGAATTAGCAAAGGGCGTTTCGGCGGTTCTGATTCGCTCTGCCACCAAGATGGATAGCGAAGCAATTGGAGCAGCTAAAGGTTTAAAGGTCATCGCACGCGCAGGCGTGGGGCTCGATAACGTCGATGTTCCAGCAGCAACTGCTGCTGGTGTCATGGTTGTCAATGCTCCTACTTCAAATATCGTCAGCGCTGCAGAGTTAGCAATCGCGCTAATTCTTGCGAGCGCTCGATTTATTTCGCCCGCGCATGCTGCTCTTCGTATTGGTAAGTGGGCTCGTTCGAAGTTCACCGGAGCTGAGTTGTTTGAGAAAACTCTTGGCATTGTTGGATTTGGTCGAATTGGGCAACTTGTTGCTCATCGCATGCAAGCTTTTGGTATGAAAGTGATTGCCTACGATCCCTATTTACAGCCAGCGCGCGCCGCACAGCTTGATGTCCGACTTGTTGATCTCGACACTTTGCTCGCTGAGAGTGATTTCATCACCATCCACTTGCCAAAAACAAAAGAGACCGCAAACCTCATTGGCACTGAAGCGCTTAAGAAAGTGAAGCCTTCGGTTCGTATTATCAATGCAGCACGTGGTGGCGTTTTGGATGAGGAAGCGTTATACGAAGCGCTCAAGACTGGAAAGGTTGCCGGCGCTGGACTAGATGTTTTTTCCACTGAACCATGCACTGATTCACCTTTATTCACTCTCGATAATGTTGTTGCCACTCCACATTTAGGAGCATCAACAGATGAGGCGCAGGAGCGTGCGGGAATCGCTGTTGCGATCTCAGTTCGCAAAGCTCTGGCTGGGGAGCTTGTGCCGGATGCAGTCAACGTTAAAGGTGGCGCAATTGCAGAAGATGTTCGACCTGCGCTGCCACTTGTTGAGAAATTAGCACAGGTGCTCTTTGCCATTGCTGGCGAGTCACCAGTCTCTGTTGATGTTGAGGTGCGTGGTGAGATTGCCACCGAAGATTGTTCTGTCCTTGCAACAAGTGCGCTCCGTGGCATCTTGAGCGCATCGGGCGTCAACGATGTCACTTATGTCAATGCACCCTCGCTTTCACAAGAGCGTGGCATCACCGCTGCAGTAACTACTACTGGAGATAGCCCAGCCCACCGCAATATGGTCTATATATCTGGTGCGTTATCCAGTGGCGAACGAGTTTCAGTTGCCGGCACGCTCATGGGTATTAAGCGCGTTGAAAAAATCGTGGAGATTGATGGCCTTGATGTCGATGTAGCTTTTTCAGATCACCTACTTTTCCTTCGCTATACCGATCGTCCTGGCGTTGTTGGGGCTGTTGGTAATGCGCTAGGAGCGCTCGGAATAAATATCGCAGGCATGCAAGTTGCCCGTAACCAACGTGGAGGAGAAGCACTAATGGTCCTAACAGTTGATTCGGCTATCCCAGCCGACGTCCTTGCCAAGGTAGCGAAGGAAACTTCTGCAACCGCTCGATTTGTGACGTTGGTGTAACTATGGCTAACGCACAGAAGATTGCAGTTGTTGGTGGCGATGGAATTGGTCCTGATGTCATCAACGAGGGGCTAAAAGTTCTCGATGTTGTTTCAAAGAAACATGGCCTCAAATTTGAAACTACTAATTTCAATTTAGGTGCTGCTCATTTTCATAAGACTGGTGAGGTCCTCCACGACTCCACAATGGCCGAGATTGCGAAGCACGATGCAATTTTCCTTGGCGCTGTTGGCGACCCAACAGTACAAAGTGGCGTTCTCGAGCGCGGGTTATTGCTTAAGATGCGCTTTGCCTTTGATCAATATGTAAATCTTCGCCCTGCAAAGCTCTATCCAGGAGTCAACTCACCACTTGCAACTAAAGACCCGATTGATTTTCTCGTTGTCCGTGAAGGTACTGAAGGTCCGTACTCCGGCGCCGGTGGATCGCTTGCTGTGAAGACACCACGTGAGGTTGCTACCGAAGTGAGTATCAATACTCGCTCTGGCGTTGAGCGCGTAATTCGTTACGCATTCGAACTCTGCATTGCTCGTGGGCGCAAGAAAGTCACGATGGTTCACAAAGACAACATCATGTTGCACTCAGGTGCCCTCTGGAAGCGTACTTTCGATGAGGTAAAGAAGGATTATCCAAATATTCCAACTGATTACTTCCACGTTGATGCGGCTGCGATGTTCTTTGTTACCGATCCAGCCCGTTTTGATGTCGTCGTGACCGATAACCTCTTCGGAGATATCCTCACTGACATCTCTGCAGCTATTACCGGTGGAATCGGCTTGGCATGCTCAGGAAATATCAGTCCAGATCCAAAATTCCCATCAATGTTTGAGCCAGTTCATGGTTCTGCTCCTGATATCGCGGGTAAGAACATCGCTGATCCAACAGCGACGATTCTCTCCCTTGCGATGATGCTTGAGCACCTGGGACATCCTCAAGCTGCAGCAGAGGTGAACGCTGCTGTTGCGAAGGACTTGGCATCACGTAAGCCAGGTCGCTCTACGACAGATATCGGCTCTGCAATCGCGGCGCTGATCTAAAGAAGGATGCACCATGAAGATTGAACTAAAGCCAAGCGCAACACCCGTTCCCGATGCTGTTCGCACGGAGCGAGTTGCTGCGCCTGGCTTTGGTAAGTACTACACCGACAACATGGTCGTTGCCCATTGGAGCGAGGCTGATGGATGGAGCAATGCGCAGTTAACTCCGTATGCGCCAATTACGCTCGATCCGGCAACTGCAGTTTTTCATTATGGACAAGAAATATTTGAAGGTCTTAAGGCATATCGCCAGGCAGATGGTGGCGTCTGCCTCTTTCGTCCAGAGGAGAATGGCGCGCGCTTTGCGCGGAGCGCGAAGCGGATGGCACTTCCAGAACTTTCTGTCGAAGATTTTGTTGCTACCGTCGAAGCCTTGGTCAAACAAGATGCAGGGTGGGTACCTAATAAACCTGGTGAGTCGTTGTACTTACGTCCCTTCATGATCGCCTCCGAAGTGGGGTTGGGCGTTCGACCAAGTAATGCAGCGATGTATCTTTTGATTGCAACGCCAGCCGCTGCATATTTCAATGCAGCAAAACCGGTTTCAGTCTGGATTTCAACCGAGTATGTGCGCGCAGCTCCTGGTGGAACTGGCGAAGCAAAATGCGGCGGTAACTACGCAGCTTCTCTTGTTGCGCAGAAAGCTGCAGCAAAAGAAGGTTGTGATCAAGTTGTTTGGCTTGATGCAGTGGAACGTAAGTGGATCGAAGAGATGGGCGGAATGAATCTCTTCTTTGTTAAGGGAACCGGTGATGATGCAACCATCTTCACTCCATCTCTAACTGGCACGCTTCTGCCAGGAATTACTCGCTACTCACTTCTCACCGTTGCTAAAGATCTTGGATTTAAGGTCGAAGAGGGAATGCTCTCTGTCGATCAGTGGCGCGCAGGTGTCGCCAGCGGAGAGATTTCTGAAGTCTTCGCCTGTGGCACAGCAGCGGTGATCTCTGGAATCGGCGAGGCAAAGAGCGCACAAGGTAATTTCACAATCGGCGATGGCAAACCAGGTCCAATCACGATGAAGTTGCGCGAACATTTACTCGGTATTCAACACGGAACTGTTGCTGATAAGCACGGTTGGATGAAGCGCGTTCTCTAATGGCTTCACACCCCTCTACATCGCCACAAGGCGATTCTTTCCATATTTACGACACCACGTTGCGCGATGGTGCGCAGCAAGAGGGGTTAAATCTCTCGGTTCACGACAAGATGGTGATTGCACGCCACCTTGATGATTTAGGTGTGGGTTTTATCGAAGGTGGTTGGCCAGGAGCCAATCCGCGCGATACCGAATTTTTTGCCCGTGTGGCAAAAGAAATTCAATTTAAGAATGCACAATTTGTCGCCTTTGGTGCTACCCGTCGGCCAAATGTAAAGGCTGCCGATGATGAGCAAGTTCGTGCGCTTATCGATTCAAAAGCGCCGATTATTACTGTTGTCGCGAAGTCGCATGATCTGCACGTCGATCTTGCGCTCAAAACGTCCCTCGATGAGAACTTGGCGATGGTGCGCGACACAATTTCCTTTATGGTCAAAGAGGGGCGCCGAGTATTTCTTGATGCGGAACATTTCTTTGATGGCTATCGCGCCAATAAGGCATATGCATTGGAAGTAGTGCGCGTTGCGATGGAGGCTGGCGCCGATGTTGCAGCGCTCTGCGATACCAATGGCGGAATGCTGCCATCTGAGATTGCTGACGTAGTCGCCGATACATTTTCAGTGACAGGCGCGCGAGTAGGAATTCACTGCCATAACGACACTGGGTGCGCGATTGCTAACTCACTTGCGGCAATCGATGCTGGTGCAACGCACGTTCAAGGAACGCTCAATGGCTATGGTGAGCGAACTGGCAATGCCGACTTGGTATCGATTATCGCTAACTTGGAATTGAAATATAAGAAACCTGTACTTCCTCAGGGGCATCTTCGCGAAGCGTTCCGCATCTCTCACGCCGTTGCTGAAGTGACCAACATCGCGCCAAGCCCACGCCAACCATATGTGGGTCTCTCGGCATTCGCGCATAAAGCCGGCCTTCATGCATCGGCAATCAAAGTTGATCCGGCTCTCTATCAACATACCGAGCCTGAGTTCGTTGGAAACGATCGTCGAATGCTTGTCTCTGACATGGCAGGTCGCGCGTCGGTGGAATTAAAGAGCCAAGAGATGGGTATTGATTTAGGCGCTAACCGCGATCTCGTGGGCAAAGTTGTTGATCGCGTCAAAGAACTTGAAATGCGCGGCTACACCTTTGAAGCAGCAGATGCCTCCTTTGAACTGTTACTGCGCGAAGCAATTGCGGGCGAAAAGGTTCGTTTCTTCACGGTGTTGGAATGGTCAACGAATGTGGAGCGACGCCCCGATGCCTCTGTCATTTCGCGGGCAACGGTAAAAATCAAAGCGCGCGACAAAGAGCTCATTACTGCCGGTGAAGGCAACGGCCCAGTCAATGCAATTGATAACGCACTTCGTAAAGGTTTAGAGAGTATTTACCCAGAATTAGCGGCTCTTGAATTGACTGATTACAAGGTACGCATCCTTGAAGGACGACAAGGAACGAGCGCAGTCACACGCGTGCTCGTCGAAACAAGTGATGGCGAAGGGGAGTGGACCACTGTTGGCGTCCACGAGAACGTGATCGCTGCCTCGGAAATGGCCCTTGAAGAGGCCGTTACCTATGGCTTACTCCGTAAAGGAATAAAGCCCGAGTAACCTTATTTACATGCTTGCAGAGTGCTTACCTAAATATGAAGAGCATCTGCGCCTACAAAGAAACCTCTCTGAGCACACCATCCGTGCATATATCGGTGATCTCACTTCGCTCTTTGCCCATAGCGCAGAGCTTGGCGTTACTTCAATAGATCAGCTCTCTCTTGCAGCTATTCGCTCTTGGTTAGCAACACAGCAAAGCAAAGGTGGCGCTCGAACCACAATTGCCCGTCGCGCAGTGGCGGTGCGCACTTTCACCGCATGGGCTACTAAAAATAATTTGATGCGCGAAGATGTGGGCGAGCGATTAGCAACCCCTAAATCACAACGAACTTTGCCGGTAGTGCTCACGGTTGCTGAAACAGAAGAGGTCTTTCAATCGCTAGAGAGCGCAATTGGTGAAGAGGCTGAACCACATGCCATTCGCAATATTGCCATTATTGAATTGCTTTACAGCACCGGTATTCGCGTCTCTGAGTTGTGTGGTGTGGATTCAGGAGATATCGATAGAGCGCGAAATACCATCCGAGTTTTTGGTAAAGGGCGAAAGGAGCGAACAGTGCCGCTAGGCGCTCCTGCGCTCAAAGCGATTGATCGGTGGATTAGTGAAGCGCGAGAGAGTTATCTGAGCGCTACCTCTGGTAACGCCCTCTTTTTAGGCGCGCGCGGAAAACGAATTGATCCTCGAACGGTTCGTGAAATTGTTTACAACGCCCTGTTAGCGCTACCAAATGCGCCAAAGTTTGGTCCACACGGATTGCGCCATAGCGCAGCTACGCACTTACTTGAACGTGGCGCAGATTTGCGAACTGTCCAAGAAATCTTGGGACATGCATCTCTGGCAACAACACAGATTTACACTCACGTCTCAGAGGAGCGACTCAAAGCTGCATATCTCCAGGCGCACCCACGCGCGTAATTAGCGCGTTAAGAAAAACGGGGGAGTAAAACCGCGCGACCAAGATGCTTCATGGGATTTGCATATCGCTTACCAATCCGTTCACCCCAATGCAGACATGGGCGTGCACAATGAAAGATTGGCGCTACGCGCGCAAAGTTTGTTCCTTGCATAACGGGATAGCCGATTGGGAAATCTGTTGTAGCAGGTAGGTAAGTTGTTCTGCGCAGTACAAGTTGATCATGATGAGTGAGCACAACTATTGGTATCTCGTTAACCGTTCCAGCAAAGGTAATCAACCCACCCATAGGTGCGCGGATCTCTTCTCCAAATGTTGCAAGGAAATCAACTCCCATGTGAGTTGATGGTGGTGCACCGCTGCCACGTTTTCCTTGCGGGTTAAATGCGGTGAGAATCGGACGCTCTCCAGGAAGTGGAGATATCCAAGCCGGGCTATTTCCACTGTTCTTTGAGTTATTGGCCGTGGTCGGCAGCGAGAGGCCGGAGAGGAAGGCTGTGGTGGAAACAGTTGCGATTACTGCCCATTTAGAAGGTGATCTCATAACCGGCGATAGTGGGGCCGCGTCCGCCTCTTGAGCCTGATGCTGGCTAAAGCTGGGGAATTCCTCCCCCTGTGGGTCGGGTAGGCTTACCCCCAGCACCGCGTCAAACCGGTGACTTCACGCAATTCGAGCCCCTTCACTTGCTCGGTCCATACGCTAAAAGCGCGTGGTCCATACGAAGGGCGCCGGCTCAAATTGCTAGGGGTACGAACCAAATTGGTACGTACCAACAACCGAGTGCGCAAGGTTTTACCTTGTGCAGAATTAGGAGCGCGCAACCATGGCGGTTGTCACCATGCGAGAACTCCTCGACAGCGGAGTCCACTTCGGACATCAAACGCGTCGATGGAATCCAAAGATGAAGCGTTACATCTTCACTGAACGTAACGGCATCTACATCATCGATATCCAACAATCACTTGGTCTTATCGATCAAGCGTATGCATTCGTGAAAGATACCGTCGCACGCGGCGGAAATATTCTTTTTGTAGGAACAAAGAAGCAAGCGCAAGAGCCAATCATCGAACAGGCGAAGCGCGTTGGCATGCCCTATGTAACTGAGCGTTGGCTCGGCGGCATGCTTACCAACTTCAACACTGTGGCAAAGCGAATCGATCGCCTTAAAGAGCTCGAAGCGCTCGAAGCGAACCAAGATCAAATTCGTACCAAGAAAGAACTTCTTGTTCTTCGCCGCGAGAAAGATAAGTTGAAGAAGAACCTCGATGGCATTCGTAATATGACAAAGACTCCAGCAGCTATCTGGGTCGTGGATACCAAGAAGGAGCACCTTGCAGTTCAAGAGGCGCACAAACTTGGCATCCCAGTCATTGCAATTCTCGATACCAACTGCGATCCAGATGAGGTCGAATACAAGATTCCAGGAAACGACGATGCTATTCGCTCCGTCGCGCTCCTTACTCGCGTCATCGCAGATGCGGTCGTTGCGGGCATGCAAGCACGCCAGGCACAGAACAAGCCTGAGCCTGCAGCAGCAGCGGTTGCCGATGTAGCAGCTGAACTTGAGGCTGCAGCTGCACCAGCAGCTCCAGAAGCTCCAGCTAACTAAACGTCACTACTTAAAGAAAGCGTAGATACATGTCCTATACAGCAGAAGATGTGAAGCGCCTGCGCGAACAGACAGCCGCGGGTATGTTGGATTGCAAGAAAGCCCTCGATGAGGCTGGTGGAGATTTCAATAAAGCAGTAGAGATCATCCGCGTTAAAGGTCTCAAGGGCGTTACTAAGCGCGAAGGTCGCGCAACCTCTAATGGTCTTGTTACTGCAAAGGTTGATGGTGATTCGGGAGTAATCCTCGAACTCAACTGCGAAACTGACTTCGTCGCGAAAGGTGAACGCTTCCAGGCGCTCGCCGAGGAATTGCTCAACAAACTGGGCGCATCCAGCGTTAGCGATACCGAAGGGTTCTTAGCCTCAGATTTCGGTGGCGGTAAAACTGTGCAAGCCCATATCGATGAGGCAAATGCAACGCTCGGTGAGCGAATCGCCCTTCGTCGCGTCGGGGTCCTTAAGGGTGCACCAGTTGTTGCCTACCTCCATAAGACAAGTCCAGACCTTCCTCCACAAGTTGGCGTACTCCTTCAACTCAGCAAGGCAGCGGGGGAGATTGGTAAGGATGTCGCGCAGCACATCGCAGCATTCGCTCCGCAATATGTCACTCGTGAACAGGTTCCCGCAGATGTGATCGAGAATGAACGTCGCATCGCAGAAGAGACTGCCCGCAACGAAGGCAAGCCAGAGGCGGCCCTCGCCAAGGTTGTCGAAGGGCGAGTAACAGGCTTCGTCAAAGAGGTAAGCCTGGTGGAGCAAGCCTTTGCTAAAGACCAGAAGAAATCTGTAGCGCAGGTGTTGACCGAGGCTGGGACATCAGCGACCGCCTTCTTCCGTTTCCGCGTCGGACAGTAAGACAATAGTGACCATGACCTACTCGAGAGTCCTACTAAAGCTCTCGGGTGAGGTCTTTGGCGGAGGAACGGGAATCGGTGTTGATCCCGATGTCGTTCAAGGAATCGCAAAACAAATCGCAGATGTCGCGCGTTCTGGCGTTGAGGTCGCAATTGTTGTCGGTGGTGGAAATTATTTCCGCGGTGCAGAGTTGCAACAGCGTGGCATGGATCGCGCACGTGCTGATTACATGGGCATGCTCGGAACCGTTATGAACTGCCTTGCGCTCCAAGATTTCTTGGAGAAAGAGGGAGTGCCAACACGGGTACAGACTGCAATTCATATGGGTCAAGTTGCCGAGCCCTACATTCCACTGCGCGCTATTCGCCACCTTAATAAAGGTCGTGTGGTGATCTTTGGTGCGGGCGCTGGGATGCCTTTCTTTACTACTGACACTGTTGCCGCACAACGTGCACTTGAGATTAAAGCCGAAGCGCTACTGCTAGCCAAGAGCGGTGTCGATGGCGTCTATTCCGCAGATCCTCGTAAAGATAAGAACGCAACCAAGTTTGAAAAGATCTCTTTTGATGAAGTCTTGAGCAAATCTTTAGCTGTTGCAGATGCAGCAGCCTTTAGCCTTTGTCGGGAAAACAATTTGCCCATCATTGTTTTCGACCTCATGAAAACTGGAAATATCGCCCGAGCAGTTCGTGGTGAATCTATCGGGACGCTTGTCTCTTAAGGAGAATCGCAATGTCAGATTTGGTGAATGAGATCCTCAAGGATTCTGATTCGAAGATGGATAAGGCAATCGAGGTTGCCCGAGATGACTTTGGTGCGATTCGCACCGGTCGCGCACACCCTTCAATGTTCGCCAAAATTATGGTCGACTACTACGGCACCTTCACTCCCTTGGCACAGTTAGCTTCTGTGCAAGTTCCTGAAGCGCGCATCGCGGTTGTCTCTCCCTACGATAAAGGTGCGATGGCGCTGATTGAGAAGGCTATTCGCGAATCTGATTTAGGCGTCAACCCCGCATCCGATGGCGGCGTGATTCGCGTGAATTTCCCGCAGCTCACGGAAGATCGCCGTAAAGAATTTATCAAAGTTGCTCGAAATAAGGCAGAGGAATCTCGAGTATCAGTGCGTAATATTCGCCGCCATGCAAAAGAGTCACTCGAGAAGCTCGAGAAAGATGGCAAGGTTGGCAAAGATGATGTAGCGCGTGGCGAAAAAGAGCTAGATAAGAACACCAGCGCACATGTAGCGAAGATTGATGACCTGCTTAAGCATAAGGAGACCGAACTTCTCGAAGTTTGAGAGTTCGCGCCGCCGGCATGTCAGACCTCCACTCACTCAATGAGGCGATAAACAAGAGGGCAGGGCGAAAGCTCATTCCTTCAATTGGCGTGGGAATCGTCATTCTTGCATTGGTGATCGCCTCATTGAGCTTCTTCGACCGAACTCTTTTCGTTGCACTCGCGCTCGCCTTTGTTTATCGAGGAATTTGGGAGATGGACCGCGCACTCTCGCGCGCAAATATCTCTATCTGTAGCTCCTTATATCTATCCGCGACCGCAATTTTCCTAGCAGCCTGGTTTGAAGGAATTGCAGGAGTGGCTGTCTCAACTGCAATAACAATTCCTTTCACTCTTGTTGCGATTTTGACACGCGGACCGAAAGATTTCGTTCGTAATGCATTTGCCAGCATTTTTACCTTGGCGTACATCCCGTTCTTAGCCTCCTTTTTACTTGTGATGGCAAAGGAAGAAGATGGTCTTCGGCGCATTATGACGTTGGTGGCCCTTGTTGCTTGTAACGATACTTTCGGTTATATCTTTGGCGTTTTATTAGGCAAACATAAGATTGCGCCAGCAATTAGCCCCAAGAAGAGCTGGGAAGGCCTCGCTGGTTCCGTTATCTTCACCGCGCTCGGTGGCTCACTAATGTTCAGCACCTATTTCGATCAACCATGGTGGGTTGGTGTACTTGTAGGACTTGGTGCTGTGGTGACAGCTACCTCAGGTGATCTGATTGAAAGCGCAATTAAGCGCGACCTTGATCTGAAAGATATGGGTGCGCTTCTTCCTGGACATGGCGGCGTACTTGATCGACTCGATTCTGTTCTGCTTACCTCCCCATTTGTGTGGGCGATCTTGAACCTTGTGAGCTTGTGAGTTGATTAGCCATGGATAAACCACTCATCATTGATGTTGCTCCCGTAACTAAGCGCGCTCCGCGACATTTTGCAGATCTTGCTCCCGAAGAGCGAGCGCAAGCAGTTTCGGAATTGGGTGAGCAAGGCTTTCGCGCCAAGCAATTAGCTAATCATTACTTTGCCCGCCACTCAGATAGACCAGAGTCATGGAGTGATATTTCGCCAGCAGTAGCGAAGAAACTTGCAGATGCGCTCTTTCCTCAGTTGTTAACTCCAGTGCGGACTATTGAGTGTGATGGGGGAACGACTCGGAAAGATCTCTGGAAGTTACATGATGGGGTGCTCGTCGAAAGCGTTCTCATGCGATATCCAGATCGCGCGACGCTCTGCATCTCATCCCAAGCAGGGTGCGGCATGAACTGTCCCTTCTGCGCCACTGGCCAAGCAGGACTTACTCGAAATTTGAGCGCAGGAGAGATTACCGCTCAAGTTTTTGAGGCATCGAAGATTCTCGAAGCGGGATTGATGGGTGAGCCAATTCGCCTCTCCAATATTGTTTTCATGGGTATGGGTGAGCCAATGGCTAACTACAACGCAGTGATGCGTTCGATTCGAAATATCACCTCTCCTGCACCAGATGGATTTGGAATTGGAGCGCGCTCGGTCACGCTCTCAACGGTGGGTGTGGTGACGGGAATCGAAAAGTTAATTCAAGAGAAAATTCCGGTAACTCTCGCCGTTTCGCTCCACACTCCTGACGACGAGCTGCGTGACACTTTGGTCCCGATTAACACTCGATGGAAAGTGCGCGAAGTTCTTGCTGCTGCCGATGAATATGCACGAACGACCGGGCGCCGATACTCAATTGAATATGCCTTGATTCGCGATGTAAACGATCAAGCATGGCGTGCAGACCTTCTTGGTCGGATGCTTAAGAATAAGAATGCCCATGTCAATCTCATCCCACTAAACCCCACTCCAGGTTCGAAATGGACCGCATCACGCCCTGAGGACGAGAAGGCTTTTGTTGCCAAGTTGGAAAGCTACGGAGTCCCCGTAACTGTTCGTGATACTCGTGGGCGCGAGATTGATGGCGCATGTGGTCAGCTCGCGGCGAGTGAGTCCAATAAATAAGCGCTGGTATTAAACGCGAATAAAAGAATTAAGCGTTTTTGCAATTAGCGATGGGCGGTGAGTTAGCGCCTCTTCGCGATCTGCTAAATCTGTCGCAAAGACGCTGCCATTTACACCTAACCAACGTAGGGGCTCTGGCTCCCACATCGGACTCTGCCAATTCACATGAGGTAGCGAAGAGATGGGATGTGTGCGCTCTAGAATTAAATGCGCCAACGTTTTACCCGATAAATGGGAGAGCGTCACTCCATCGCCTGAGTAGCCACCCGCTTTTCCGATACCGCTTCCTTTATCCCAATGAATGTACGGGTGCCAATCGCGGGGGATAGAAACTGCTCCACCCCAGCGGTGAGTGAAGCGCACCCTCTTTAAAATAGGGAACCAATCCCGAGCTAGCTCAATAATTTCCATGTGCGTGCGATGATCCATCTCGTGTTTTCTCTGCAAGCGGGAGCCAAAGAGATAACGTGCGCCGCGACCGCCAATTGCTAATCGATTATCCAGGGTACGTTGGCCATAGTTCACAAGATGGAGCGCTTCAGCAAAAGTTTCGCGATGGCGTAGCCCAATTTCCTCCCAAACTTCTTCAGCGAGCGGTTCAGTTGCCACCATTAACGAGTAAATCGGCGCGTGCTGGCGCGCTTTCTGTGAGAAAACTTCCGTTGCTTTGATGATGGAGGTGGCGCGGAGGCTTCCTTTTGCGGTTTTTATCAGAGTTGGTTCGATTGTAAGAGCGCGGCTATTTTCATAAATTCGTAGGCCATTTTTCTCGAGGTATTGCGCAAGCGCCCGGACTAAACGCCCTGGATGAATCACTGCGCAATCCGGGGTGAAGGTGCCGCCCAGGCTATTTCGCATTTTGATTCGCGAATTCATCTCTTCTTGACTTAATAATGTGGCATCGCGCGAGAGTGTTTCGCGAAGGCGAGAGAGTTGTGCTCGATTGCGCGCGATGGTGAGCGTGCCGCTCTTTACGAAGCCACTCTCAGGTGCATGGCTATGTGCAAAGGCGCCAATCTCATCTATCGATTGAAGAAGATGAGGTCGCACTTGCTCATAACCGGCAGAGGTTGGGTAGAGCGCAGAGCACCAACCACCATTTCGGCCGCTAGCGCCAAAACCAATTCGCTCTCCCTCAAGTATCACGATGCGAAGTGAAGGGTCGAGCTCCTTCAAATAATAGGCAGACCAAAGTCCAGTGAATCCACCGCCAACAATTGCAACGTCTGCATCACTGTTGCCAAGAAGTGGTGGGCGCTGCTCATCGTTGTAGAGCAAAGTATCGCTCCAGAGGTTCATGTCCGTCCTTCTGGCCATTCCTTGAGATATTCCGGGAGCGGGTGCGCAACAGTCATGCGCGGGTCGGGAACTGGAGCGCCGTAGCGATGCTCGATAGGAACATTTCCTGCCCACACCGGCCATGAGAGATCTTCTTCCTCATCTGCCGGAAATTTAGAAGAGATTTTGACGCTCGCTTCTTCTAAAGAGAGGGTGAGAATTGTGGTCTGCTTAATCTCTTTCTCGGTTGTCGGGCGCAGTGACTCGCGCCGGCCAGGAAGTAAGTGATCAGTTAGCCTCTCGAATGCACGCTCTTTTGCTACACCCTCAAGTTCCAAAGCTTTGCCGAGCACAAGAGCGCTTCGATAGTTCATGGATGATTCGAAGGCAGAGCGTGCGAGCACTAACGCATCGAGAATCGTTACGGATACGGCGCATGAAGCTCCACTAGCGAGAATTTTGAAGAGGCGGGAAGCCTTCGAACCATGGAGCAATAGCGACTCCCCATCACGCGCGATTGCAACAGGGATAACGAAGGGTTGATCTTCATGGACAAATCCCACGTGACCAACCAACGCAGCATCGAGTATTTGATAGAGAGCTTGCCTATCTTTAACCTCTTTATGCGGTATCCGATGGAGCGTTGTTCTCTTGGTTACACCTAGGGGCGCGTTCGAAGATTCCATTAGAAAATCAACTCACACGCTTCGGTGAGAACTGAACGGAGGATTCCCTCAATCTCGTCGAAATGTGTTTGGTTGGCAATAAGCGGTGGTGCAAGTTGGATGACTGGGTCTCCCCGATCATCTGTCCGACAGTAGAGGCCAGAATCGTAAAGTTTCTTGGAGAGGAATCCACGCAGCAGCTTCTCGCTCTCATCAGCATTGAACGTCTCGCGAGTTGCGCGATCCTTCACCATCTCAATTCCATAGAAGAAGCCTGCGCCACGAACATCACCCACGATTGGTAAGTCATAAAGCTTCTCTAACGTTGCATAGAAGTTTCCTTCATTTGCCAACACATGCTCGTTAATTTTTTCTTTCTCGAAAATATCCAAATTGGCAAGCGCGACAGCTGCACCTACTGGATGTCCACCAAAGGTGAAACCATGAAGAAATGCATTGTTATCTTTTCGGAAAGGTTCATACAACTTATCGTTAGCAATCATTGCGGCCATAGGGAAATATCCTGAGGTCATGCCCTTGCCACAGGTAATGATGTCAGGGGTAATTCCATAGAGGCGAGAGGCGAAGTAATCGCCAATTCGACCAAAGCCAGTAATGGTCTCGTCGCAGACCATCATTACATCGTACTTATCGCAAATCTCGCGAACTCGCTCGAGGTATCCAGGTGGTGGCGGAAAGCAACCGCCGGAGTTCTGCACTGGTTCAACAAAAACAGCGGCGACTGTATCTGCTCCTTCAAAATTGATCATCTCTTCGATTCGATTTGCAGCCCACTGCCCAAACTCCATGTAATCATCGCGATGATTGAGAGGCGCGCGGTAAAAGTTGGTATTTGGAACTTTGAAATGGCCAGCAATGAGTGGTTCAAAATATTGCTTCGCCGCTGGTATTCCTGTGATGGATAAGGCGCCTTGGGTAGTGCCGTGGTAGGCAATGGAGCGGGATATCACTTTATGTTTGAGTGGCTTGCCCGTCATTTTGTAGTACTGCTTGATGAGCTTGATGGCGCTCTCAACGGATTCACCACCGGTGGCAGAGAAAAAGACGTGGTTGAGCCCCTTAGGCGTGAACGAGGTTAATCGCTCAGCAAGTTCAATTGCTGGGGGATTGGCATAGCCCCAAAGTGGAAAGAAGGAGAGTTGTCGCATCTGTTTTGCTGCAGCTTCGACCAACTCTTCTCTGCCATGCCCAATCTGCACAGTAAATAGTCCGGCAAGGCCATCAAAAATTTTCTTATCACGATCATCCCAAACGTAGACTCCTTCACCGCGCGTGATGACTGGAATCGAACCGCCCTGTTCGTAATTTCCCATTCGTGAAAAGGCGAGCCATAAATTCTCTTTCGCGCGATCCGACCAATTCTCGTGATGCTCATTGTCGTGATAAAGAACTACATCTGCTTCGCTTGTTGTTGCCATGATTTATGTTCCCCAGTTGTATAGCTGTTTTTGTAGTTTGAGATATACGAAACTCTCTGTGCTTCGTACCGAAGGTATTGCTCGAATACGTTGGAGCAGCTCGAGCAGATGCTCATCATCATCACAGATTGCTTCGACGAGAATGTCGAAGTTTCCTGCTGTGACAACGACGTAATCAACTTCCCGATACTTTCCGAGTTGATCTGCGACAGATGTAATGTCGCCTTCCACTCGAACTCCAACCATTGCCATGCGAAAAGAGCCGACAGTTAATGGGTCAGTCACTGCAACGATTTGGATGACTCCGGATTCGACCAATTTCTGGACTCGCTGCCGAACTGCAGCTTCCGAGAGACCGACCGCGGAACCAATTGCGGCATATGGTTTTCGACCATCTCCTTGGAGCTGTTCGATGATGGCCTTGGATGCCTCATCAAGGTGAACCGCCCTACTCTTCTGACGCATGAACCCCACCCTCTCATGGATAAAGGGGGAATAGCAACTGAATTCGCAGTTTTTAGAGAGTTTGGCGACGATATTCGTAGTTTTTCTCCCCGAATACGAGCTATATCGCAGCGAAAGCTCGGCACCAGCGTCCACTTTCCTCTAGCCCTTGGTGGAGGCTGGAGCGTACGCTCTGCCCATGAAAACTCTCACCAACTTCATTAATGGCAAGAGCGTTCCCGCTACCTCTGGAAAGACTCAAGAGCTCATCAATCCAGCTACTGGTGAGATTTTTGCGCATGCACCGGTCTCCAATAGCGCCGATGTCGATGCAGCGATGAACTCTGCAGCAGCAGCTTTCGAAGTGTGGCGTGACTCAACTCCAGGTGAGCGACAGCGAGCAATCAATAAAATCGCTGATGCGATCGAAGCTCGTTCTGAAGAATTAATCCGCATCGAATCCGAGAACACCGGAAAACCAATCGCTATCACGCGACAAGAGGAGATTGGTCCGATGCTGGACCAAATTCGCTTCTTCGCGGGCGCCGCACGGAACCTTGAAGGTCGTTCCGCAGCAGAGTATATAAAAGGCCATACCTCTTTTATTCGCCGCGAACCAATCGGTGTTTGCGCACAAGTGACGCCGTGGAATTACCCAATGATGATGGCGGTGTGGAAGTGGGCACCAGCAATCGCAGCAGGAAACACTGTTGTACTAAAGCCTAGCGACACTACTCCAGTCTCAACGATTTGGATGGCAGAGTTGATGCAAGAGTTTTTGCCAGAGGGCGTGATCAATGTGATTACCGGTGATCGCGATACGGGACGATTATTAGTTGATCATGAAATTCCACAATTCGTCTCGATTACTGGCTCGGTTCGTGCGGGCATGGAAGTTGCAAGAGAAGCTTCTAAGGACCTTAAGCGAGTGCATTTGGAACTTGGTGGCAAGGCACCAGTTGTTATCTTTGATGATGCAAACCTTGAAGCGGCGTGTGAATGGATAGCCGTTGCAGGTTATTTCAACGCCGGACAAGATTGCACTGCGGCAACGCGCGTTATTGTCGAAGCGAGCGCATACAACGATGTGGTTGCCCTACTTACAGAGCAAGCCAAGAACAACATCAAGGTTGGAATGCCTGACGAGGATGTGCTTGTCGGACCAGTTAACAACGCCAATCAACTCGCTAGAGTCCAAGGATTTTTAGATCGAGTTCCTGCACATGCACGAGTCACTGCAGGGGGCAGCCAGCTCAAGCGTCCAGGATATTTCT
The DNA here is from genome assembly GCA_044344975.1 of Candidatus Nanopelagicaceae bacterium. Lineage (GTDB taxonomy): Bacteria > Actinomycetota > Actinomycetes > Nanopelagicales > Nanopelagicaceae > IMCC26077. The sequence continues at coordinate 24,956 of JBIJBY010000001.1, forward strand.
GGAGCCCGACGGTCGTAGCTGACCTCAAGCAAGACGACGAGATGATCCAGAGCGAAATGTTCGCTCCCGTCATCACGATTCAGAAATTTACTGACGAGGCTGAAGCGGTTCGGATGGCCAATGGGGTTAAGTACGGCTTGGCATCAAGCGTGTGGACGAAGGACCATGGACGGGCCATGCGAATGGCCAAAGCCTTCGATTTCGGCTGCGTCTGGATTAACACCCATATTCCAATGGTGGCCGAGATGCCGCATGGTGGCTTCAAGCACTCCGGGTATGGCAAAGACTTGTCGAGTTACGGTTTCGAGGATTACACCCGAATTAAGCATGTGATGACTAATCTAGAGGCCTAGCACGAGCAATTATCACTCAACCCCAACCCTGACCCGAACAAAAGGAGAACGGAATGAACGAGAAGCTTTCGCCAGAGACTAGAGCGTTAATTCGAGCTCAACTTACTCGTCGTCGTTTTCTAGCTGGCGCAGGTGCCGTTGGTGCGACTGCCGTGCTTGCAGCATGCAGCAGTTCGGATAAAGAGAGCGGAAGTGCAAGTGAGAGCGCTGCAACAGAATCATCAGGAACAGTTCGTTGGGCTAACTGGCCAGAGTATTTAGATTATGACGAGAATTCTCAGAAGTACCCATCCCTTGAGACCTTTATTGCGGCATCAGGAATTAACGTTGTTTATAAAGAGGAAGTGAATGACAACGATGAGTTCTACGGGAAGGTTCAAGTAAAACTCGAGCAAGGAAAAGATATTGGTTGGGACATTGTTACGTTGACTGACTGGATGGCTGGTCGCTGGATTCGACTTGGGTATGCGCAAACCTTTGATGATGGCGCAATTCCCAACAAGGAGAACATCCTCGCTGGACTTGCAAATGTTGGCTTTGATCCCGGGCGGAAGAGTTCATTAACGTGGCAGTCAGGTTTCGCTGGTTTTGGTTGGAATAAAGAGGTGATTCCAGGAGGCATCAAGAGCCTCGATCAGCTCTTCGATAAGAAATATAAAGGACGTATCGAAGTGTTGAGCGAAATGCGTGACACGATGGGAATTATTTTGCAGTATCAAGGCGTAGATATTTCACAACCTTTTACTGAAGATCAATTTATGAACGCAGTGGATTTCCTTGAAAAGCAGGTTGCAGACGGAATCATTCGCCAGGTCAAGGGCAATGATTACCTCGATGATATGGAGAGCGGTGATGCGATCGCGGTCATTGGCTGGTCCGGTGATATTTTTGCGCTCGCAAATGATAATGATGGAAAATTTGAATTTGCGATACCTGAATCAGGTGGAACGCTCTGGTCAGATAATGTGCTGATTCCATCGACCTCAACGAATAAGAAAAATTCACAGACGGTCATCAATAACTATTACGATCCAGCAGTGGCTGCTCAGGTGGCTGCTTGGGTTAACTACATCTGCCCAGTTCAAGGTGCGCGCGAAGAGATGGAAAAAATTGATCCAGAGTTGGTCAATAACCCATTTATCTTCCCTGATGATGCGACCTTGGCAAAGGTTAAAGTCTTCCGCTCGCTATCGCCCGAGGAAGAGACAACATTCAGCGAGGCATTTGCTGCAGCTTCAGGCAATTAACGATGGTGGATTTCGCCGCTTCTGCTTCTGGTGATTTGCAATTACGCAATCTCAGGAAAGAATTTGGCGATTTTGTTGCAGTTGATGACTTGACCCTCACCATTCCTAAAGGCTCCTTCTTTGCATTGCTGGGGCCATCAGGATGTGGCAAAACCACTACTTTGCGGATGATAGCCGGCCTTGAGGAGCCAACTTCGGGCAGTATTTCAGTTGGTGATACCGAAATCACTCACACTAAATCCTACAAAAGGCCAGTCAACACAGTTTTTCAAAACTATGCGCTCTTTCCACACTTAACTATTTTTGAAAATGTCGCATTCGGCTTGCGTCGTCGCGGTATTAAGGATGTCAAGGAAGCCGTCGAAAAGGTCTTGGCTCTAGTGGAGCTGGGACATCTCAAAGAGCGCAAGCCAGGGCAACTCTCTGGTGGACAGCAACAGAGAATTGCTGTTGCCCGCGCGATAGTCAATCGCCCGGCGCTCTTATTACTCGATGAACCGCTCGGCGCTCTTGATCTTAAATTGCGCCGCCAAATGCAGATTGAACTTAAGTGGATTCAAACCGAAGTTGGTATCACTTTCGTACACGTGACTCATGACCAAGAAGAAGCGATGACGATGGCAGACACCATTGCTGTTATGAACAAGGGGAAGATTGAGCAGATGGGCTCTCCCGTTGATCTCTATGAAAATCCAGAGACAGTTTTCGTGGCAAACTTTCTCGGTCAATCAAATCTTATTGAGGCTGAAGTCCAATCCAATAGCGGAGCTGAGACATCGGTCTCAATCCACGGAACGTCGATAATTCTTCCCTCTTCTCGCAATAAATCAGCAAAGAACAAAGTATTGGTTGGCATCCGCCCTGAAAAAATTAATATTCAACCTACAGGTGCGAGCGCAGGTAAGAATCTGTTGACTGATGGAATTGTCACTGATATTTCATTTGTAGGCGTGAGCACCCAATACCAAGTTGAAATGCCTTGGAAGCAAGAGCTAATGGTCTTCGAGCAGAACGACGGTGGCGCTCCAAATATTAGAAAGGGCGATCGGGTTGCGCTCTCATGGGAGCCAAGTTTCACCTTTGCGCTTGATAGCGAGTCTTAGATGGCGATAGCGCACGTTTCACCTGGCACCAGTACCCATGTGAACCCAACGCGCACCGGCAGAAAAATTCCTTACCTGCTCATGTTGCCGGGATTACTTTGGCTCGCAGTTTTTTTCATTTATCCGCTGATTAATTTGGCAGAAACTTCCACCAAAACACGTGCCGAGTCTCAAGAGACTGGTGCATTTGTTCAAACGTATCGATTTGCTAATTACTTAGATGCCTTTGTTGAATACCAAGATCAATTTATTCGCTCCTTTACCTATGCATTGATGGCGACACTTCTGGCGCTAGCCATCTCCTACCCATTGGCATATGCGATTGCCTTCAAGGCTGGTCGCTATAAGAACATTCTTTTGATTCTCGTAATTGCGCCATTTTTCACCTCTTTTCTTCTTCGGACCATTGCCTGGAAACAAATTCTTGGCGCTGAAGGTCCTGTTATTTACCTCCTCCGCTCGCTGCACCTAATAGGTCCAGATACGACGATTACAGCATCATCTTTTGCCGTCGTAATGGGGTTGACCTACAACTTCTTGCCCTTTATGACGCTGCCAATTTATGCGAGTTTGGATCGGATCGATCCTCGATTGCTCGAGGCTTCCGGGGATTTGTATTCAAACGGGCTAACAACTTTTCGCAAGGTAACTGTGCCACTTTCTATGCCTGGTGTAGTGGCGGGAACGTTACTAACGTTTATTCCAGCAGCCGGGGATTACATCAATGCTGCAATTTTGGGAAATCCAACGACAAAAATGATTGGGAATGTTATCGACTCTCGCTTCTTCAGAATCGTGGATTATCCAACTGCGGCCTCGCTCTCATTCACTTTGATGGCAGCAATTTTGCTCATGGTCGTCATTTACATTCGCCGCTCTGGAACAGATGAGTTGGTGTGATCAAGATGAGTAGATGGTTTTCGCGTAACTTAATCCGAATTTATGCAGGCTTGGCGCTAATTTATCTTTTTATTCCAGTTGGCTACACCATGGCCTTTTCCTTTAATGACGCGGGCAAGCGAAATATTAATTGGCAAGGATTTACTCTCGACAATTGGAAGAACCCCTGTGGCGCTCCAGATATCTGCGTTGCCCTTGGCAATTCTCTAAAAATTGGTTTCCTCTCAACATTAGTTGCCACAATCTTGGGAACAATGATTGCGTTTGCCCTAGGTCGATATAAATTTCGAGGTAGAAGTGCGACCAATCTCTTAATTTTCTTACCGATGGCTACACCTGAAATTGTCATGGGAGCCTCGCTCCTTGCAATGTTTGTCAATATGAATGTGAATACGGGTTTCTGGACCACTGTCATCGCACACATCATGTTCTGTATCTCCTTCGTTGTTGTCACAGTCAAGGCGCGCGTTGCAAGTCTTGACCCCAAACTTGAAGAGGCGGCGCGCGATCTTTACGCCAATGAATTTGAAACTTTTAGAAGAGTAACTTTTCCTCTGGTTCTTCCGGGAATTGCGGCAGCTGCACTTCTTGCCTTCTCGCTCTCTTTTGATGATTTCATCATTACCAATTTCAACTCTGGGACGATTACCACCTTTCCTAAATTTGTCTGGATTTCCTCCATTAGGGGGGTTCCTGCTCAGGCGAATGTCATTGGTACGGCAATGTTCTTGATAGCGCTAGCAATAGTTGTCGTGGCTCAGGTGGTTGGAAATGCCAAAGCGAGAAAAAACCGATAAAGTCTGAGCTAAGCCATTACGAAGAACCAACTGAGACTGGTTGGGGTAATGGGGTAGGACTCCGGAGGACCCGGGCCCGCTGTAAGTAGAAGTTAAGGGGTGAATCCGGCTTGTAGCCGGATATTTCGATGGCCACCATCGACCCACGAATCGTTCGCCACCTCAAAGATGCTCAGCCAGATTTATATTGGCTCGATGCCGATCCACTAGAACCAAGCGCACACTCTGCGTTATTTGGCGAGGTCCACGCAGATTTAGCAATCGTCGGCGCGGGGTATACCGGACTATGGACAGCGCTCCTGGCAAAAGAGAAACATCCAGAGTGGCGTGTGATCATCATTGAAATGCGCGAAACTGGCGCGGGCGCATCAGGTCGAAATGGTGGTTTCTGTAACTATTCACTTACTCATGGATGGACAAACGGCAAGCGACGTTTTCCTGATGAGATGGAAGTGATTTCACGTTTAGGTCGCGAGAATCTAGAAGCAATTGAAGAGACGATTAAGCGCTACAACATCCAATGTAATTGGGAGTGGACTGGCGAGTTGCGCGTTGCAATCGAACCTTGGCAGTTAGAGGGAATGCGCGAGGAAGCCGATGAGCGCAACCGCATTGGTGATGACGTTGAATTTCTCGATAAAGCGGCGGTTCAAGAGCGCGTGCATTCTCCAATCTATGAAGGTGGCTTATTTGATCACGATGGAACGGCGCTCGTTGATCCTGCCCGTTTGGTCTGGGGATTAGAGAAAGCCTGCCTTGCCCTCGGTGTGCAGATCTTTGAAAATTCACAGGTGCAATGGTTAGAGAACGTTGAAGATGGAGTTCTGTTACATACCGCGTATGGTTTTGCTAAAGCGCCTAGAGTTGCCTTAGCAACAAACGTTTTCCCATCGCTTCAAAAGAAGTTAAAGAATTATGTCGTTCCGGTATATGACTATCAAATTGTGACTGAACCACTTTCAAAAGAGCAATTGCAAAGTATTGGTTGGTCTGAGCGCGAAGGAATTTCAGATTCGGGCCATCAATTCCATTACTACCGATTGACTGATGACAATTGTATTGTTTGGGGTGGCTGGGATGCGATTTACAATTTTCGTGGTCGAGTTGCACGCGAATATGAATTCCGACCAGAAACATACGTGAAGTTAGTCGATCATTTCTTAAAGACCTTCCCACAACTCGAAGGAATCAAATTTACTCATGCATGGGGTGGAGCGATCGATACCTGTACACGCTTCTCACCATTTTGGAACTTATCGAAAGATGGTCGTGTAGTGAGTGTTCTTGGCTATACCGGCCTTGGCGTTGCTGCAACGAGATTCGGCGCGCAAGTGATGCTTGATTTATTGGATGGTGAGGATAACGAGCGAACTCGACTTGAGATGGTTCGACGGAAGCCGCTGCCATTCCCGCCTGAGCCTTTCCGATTCTTCTTCATTCAGATAACACGCTGGTCTATTAATCGCGCTGATGAAAATGGCGGTAAACGAAATATTTGGCTACGTACGCTTGATCGCCTTGGGCTCGGATTCGATTCGTAAGTTACCCTTCTCGTATGGCAAACCATGGGAATCTCTACGGCCCAGATTTCACTTTTCTTGGAATACCACGTTGCGATCTTGATGATCCGCGTAGCTATCAAGGTTTAGATGTTGTGATTGTTGGCGCTCCAATAGATAGCGGTACTTCACATCGTTCAGGTGCGAAATTCGGACCGCAAGCAATTCGAATGGGCGATTACCTTCCCCACGATGGTGCGCGGCCACATCTCTCTCTTCGAGTAGATGCACTGCAGGATTTAAAGATTGCTGATGCAGGCGATCTCATGATGCCCCCTGGAAATCTAGAAGATTCACTCAAAGTTCTTAAAGAGGCGACAGAGAAGATCTCCCGTGCTGGCGCAATTGCTGTTGTACTTGGTGGTGATCATTCGATTGCCTCCGCCGATGTCGCAGGAATTGCAGCGCATCGAGGCAAGGGAAAAATCTCCATGATTCACTTCGATGCACATGCTGATACTGGTGATCTTCAAATGGGCGCGCTGGTGGGTCATGGCACCCCGATGCGTCGATTGATTGATGACGGATATGTGCGCGGTGATCGCTTCCTGCAATTAGGTTTACGTGGTTATTGGCCTGATGCTCGCACCCTTGACTGGATGCGTGATCAAGGTATGCGCTCTTACGAAATGACTGAGATACATCATCGCGGCTTGACGGCGGTGCTCGATGAATCGTTTGCCACTCTTACCAACGGGTGCGATGGCGTTTTTCTCTCGGTAGATATTGATGTAGTCGATCCCGGTATGGCACCTGGAACTGGCACGCCAGAACCGGGTGGCATGACAAGTCGCGAACTCCTTGAAGCAGTTCGTCGTATCTGTCTTGAGCTACCGATTGTAGGGATTGATGTTGTAGAAGTTGCTCCACCATTTGATTCTGCTGACATCACAGCAATACTTGCTAATCGAGTTGTTCTTGAAGCGCTAAGTGCCATCGCTAAACGAAAGATCGGCGCGACTTATTCACCGACGCAAAATCTATTAGATCGGTAGCGCTCAATCATCAATTAGAGTGCAGCAATTGCCTCTTCGAGAATAGCGAGCGCTTCACGAAGTAAATGCTCTGGCATCACTAGTGGTGGCAGTAAGCGAATCACATTGCTATATGTGCCAGCGGTTAGCAGTAGCACTCCCTTGCTCTGGCAGTACTTAACAATTGCCTGCACCGCTGCTGGGTTTGGCTCAATCGAGCCTGGGACGACCAGTTCAATCGCTTGCATTGCCCCTCGACCACGAACCTCACCAATAACTTCATACTTCGTAGCCATGGATCGAAGTTCGCGCTCCATAATTGCGCCGATTTCTCTGGCGCGCGCAGCGAGATTTTCGCCCTCAATCATTTCAATAGCGCCGAGAGCCGCAGCGCAGGAGATGGGCGAACCACCAAAGGTGCCCCCTAATCCACTCAGATGAACGCTATCCATTACTTCGGCTCGACCAGTTAAACCTGCAAGTGGAAGACCGCCTGCAATTCCCTTTGCAGTGGTGATGAGATCTGGAATGACTCCTTCATCTTCGCAAGCAAACATATCTCCCGTTCGCGCAAAGCCAGTTTGCACTTCATCGACAACAAATAGCGCACCATTCTCGCTAGCGAATTTTGCTAAGCCGGGCAAGAATCCTTTCGGTGGCACGATGAAGCCACCTTCACCTTGAATTGGCTCAATGACGATAGCGGCCACATTTTTTGCGCCAATCTCTTTCTCAATTTTATGAGTGATGTAATCAAGTGCTTCTTCAGCGCACTTCTGTGAATCGCCCAGCCATCGGAATGGGTAAGCCATCGGCATTCGATAAATTTCAGGAGCGAATGGTCCAAAACCTTCTTTGTAAGGCAAGTTCTTTGCTGTCATGCCCATCGTGAGATTAGTTCGCCCGTGATAACCATGTTCAAACACGATTACTGCGGTTCGCTTGGTGAAAACTCGCGCTACTTTGATTGCATTTTCGACCGCCTCTGCACCAGAGTTAAAGAGCGCAGATTTCTTTTGATGGCTTCCCGGCGTTAGCCGGTTCAGCGCTTCACATACTTCGACATAACCTTGATAGGGCGCCACCATGAAACAAGTGTGGGTAAATGCATGCACCTGTTCGACAACGCGTTCGATGACAGAGTCAGCAGAGTTACCCACGTTGACCACTGCGATACCTGCACCCATATCGATGATTGAGTTACCGTCGACATCGATGATGACTCCACCGCCTGCCTCTTTGACGAAGACGGGAATCGACATCCCAAGTGACGCGGAGACAGCGGCGCTTCGTCGCGCTAACAACTCTTGCGATTTAGGTCCTGGAATAGCGGTCTTTAATATTCGCTCTTGTGGTACTTGCGCTCTAGCCATGCGAAAAGGGTACTCAAGGAGCCGTAACGTTGCTAACTTTATAGAAATGCGCCTGAGTTTCTCCACGAAAACTCTCATAATTTCGCCCCAGGAGCGAGATTAGATTCGAGCCAAGCTTCAGCTCTTTCTGAGAGGATAGCGCCATGGCCTCTAGTGCGCGTTCTATTGTGATCTTGGGCTCGACTGGCTCGATTGGTGTCCAAGCGCTCGCGCTTATCGACGCCGAGCGTGAAAAGTTTTCCGTTACAGCTCTTGCTGCTGGCGGTGGGAATATCCCACTATTCATCGAACAGGCAAAGCGTTTTGGTGTATCGATTGTTGGTTGCGCGCGCGACGACCAAGCCCTCTTGAGAGAAGCGCTACCAGGCGTTGAAGTAATTGTTGGTGAGCTTGCCGCCGAAGAGATTGCCGCCATCCCTGCTGATGTCACTCTCAATGCAATCACTGGATCCATAGGTTTGCGTCCAACTCTTGCAGCGCTTGCAGTAGGAAACTCGGTAGCGCTTGCAAATAAAGAGTCTCTCGTAGCTGGTGGTTCTCTTGTAGTAAATGCAGCTAAGCCTGGTCAATTAATACCTGTCGATTCTGAACATTCAGCGCTTGCACAAGCGCTCCGTAGTGGAGTTCACGATGAGGTTTCCCGGGTCATACTCACCGCTAGTGGAGGTCCATTTAGGGATCGGAGCGATCTTGGCGGAGTAAGTGTTGATGAGGCGCTCAATCACCCAACATGGAATATGGGGCCAGTGGTTACTATCAACTCTGCAACCTTGGTTAATAAAGGTTTAGAAATTATTGAGGCGCATTATTTATTTAACTTGCCCTATAAAAAAATTGATGCAGTTATCCACCCGCAATCGATAGTTCATTCTATGGTCGAATTCTTTGATGGTTCAGTAATCGCTCAAGCAAGCCCACCAAACATGACCCTTCCGATTTCACTCGCACTCGACTGGCCACACCGAATTGCCGGAGCAATTGCGCCAATAGATTGGAGCAGAAGCCAGCAGTGGGAATTTCGACCGATAGATAACCTGCGCTTTCCAGCTATTGATCTTGCGCGACGATGTGGCGAAGTGGGCGGGGGAGCTCCTGCTGCATTTAATGCTGCAAACGAGGAGGCGGTAGCTGCTTTCATTTCGCGCAGAATTTCCTTTACCGACATTGTCGAAATTATTGATGAAGTTCTCACGCGAATCGGTGGGGAAGTGAGCGATACGCTCCGCGATGTTGACGATGTCAGTGCGGTCGAAGAGAATGCGCGACATGCTGCGCGGGAAAGAATCGCGCAACTGAGTACAGCGAGTACATCGAGTACATCGAGTAGAGAGAATGGCAGGGCGTAACGGTGAGTAGTTCAGGGGTTGCCGGGATCACTGGAGTGATTGGCGTACTTGCCTTCGTTGTTGCGATGCTTCTCTCGGTCATGATCCACGAGTGGGGCCATTTCATAACTGCTCGTAAATACGGTATGAAAGTGACGGAGTTCTTCCTTGGTTTTGGGCCACGGCTCTGGTCGATGAGGCGAGGCGAGACCGAATTCGGTATCAAAGCAATTCCTGCTGGCGGTTATTGCAGAATCACAGGCATGACTCCCGTTGAACCAATCGCAGAAGAGGATTCTGGCCGGGCCTTCTATCGAGCGAGCGTGCCAAAGCGCCTGGTTGTCCTCGGCGCAGGATCATTTCTCCACTTCGTCCTCGCCTTGCTCATCCTCATCCTCTTCTTCGCAGCCGTCGGTGTACCTCGAGAGTCGACTCGACTTGGTGAAGTGCTCCCATGTATCAAAGAGAGTTCTGCGCCATGTGCAAATAGCGATCGCCCTGCGCCCGCCTTTACAGCAGGGTTAAAGGCCGGCGACGAAATAGAAGCAATTGATGGCGCTCAAGTTTCTTCATGGAGTGATGTGGGCTCGGCAATCAGAGCAGGCGCAGAGAGAGAATTAATTTTTACCGTTACTCGCGAAGGCGAGAAGTTAGATATTCCAGTTACGCCAACCCGCTATCAAAGTGGAGGGCAGAGTTTTGGAATTATCGGAGTATTGAGTGAACGAGAGAATAAAAGGTATCCACTCCACTCCGCCGTCGCCGAATCGCTTCGCGAAGGAGCGAACATTGCAACAGGTAGCTTTCGAGCGTTGATTGCGCTGCCAAGCAAGATACCTGCGCTCTTTGGCGCAACCTTTGCTGGCGACGAACGCGACCCTGAGGGATTAGTGGGCGTGGTTGGAGTTGCCCGGGTAAGTGGCGAAGCAGCATCAAGCACGAGCGGCTCACTTAGCGAGAAGATCGGATTCTTCCTCTTAATCATTGCAAGCCTAAATATCTTCGTTGGAATATTTAATCTCATCCCATTGCTTCCACTCGATGGTGGACATATGGCTGTAGCGCTCTTTGATGGATACCGCCGTTCGCGGGCCAGAAGACGTGGCGTTCCACCACCACCGCCATTTGATGTGACGAAATTAATGCCAATTACTCTGGTAGTGATTGCGGTGCTGGCAACGCTCTCCATCCTCCTCCTCTTTGCCGACATCGTGAATCCAATACGACTCAATCAATAATCAAGAAACGGTAGGCAGAATTTCCCCTTCTACGGCAAGATAGAGCCATGGTCGATCTTGGAATGCCAGCCCCGCTTCCCGCTCCACTTGCTTCGCGTCGCACCTCGCGACAGATCAAACTCGGCTCAGTTCTTGTGGGTGGTGGCGCACCGGTGAGTGTGCAATCTATGGCGACAACCCTCACCGCCGACGTCAATTCAACGCTGCAGCAGATAGCAGAACTCACCGCTTCGGGATGTCAAATAGTTCGCGTTGCCGTCCCAAGTCAAGATGATGCGGATGCGCTCGCCGCGATTGCGAAGAAATCACAGATTCCGGTTGTCGCTGATATTCATTTCCAGCCAAAATATATTTTTGCCGCAATAGATGCGGGATGCGCAGGCGTTCGCGTTAACCCTGGAAATATCAAACAATTTGATGACAAAGTTAAAGAGGTTGCGAAAGCTGCTGGCGATGCAGGCATTCCCATTCGTATTGGAGTCAATGCAGGTTCGCTCGATCCACGTCTTTTGAAAAAGTACGGCAAGGCGACTCCAGAAGCGCTGGTTGAATCTGCGCTCTGGGAGTGTTCGCTATTTGAAGAGCACGGTTTCACTGACATCAAGATTTCCGTAAAACATCACGATCCTGTGACGATGGTTCAGGCATATCGCCTCCTTGCGAGCAGGTGCGACTATCCACTTCATTTAGGTGTTACTGAAGCTGGTCCGCTCTTTCAAGGAACAATTAAATCTGCGGTCGCATTTGGAATTCTTCTCGCCGAAGGAATTGGCGACACCATTCGCGTCTCGCTCTCCGCGCCCCCTGTCGAAGAGGTGAAGGTGGGAATCTCCATTTTGGAATCACTTAACTTGCGCCAACGTAAACTTGAGATTGTCTCTTGTCCTTCATGTGGCCGCGCCCAGGTCGATGTTTACACCTTGGCCGAAAAAGTCCAAGCAGGTTTAGAGGGCATGACTGTTCCACTTCGCGTTGCCGTTATGGGATGTGTGGTTAATGGACCAGGCGAAGCGCGTGAAGCAGATCTTGGCGTGGCCTCCGGAAATGGCAAAGGTCAGATATTTGTCAAAGGTGAGGTAATCAAAACTGTTCCTGAAGCGCAGATTGTTGAAGTTCTCATCGAAGAGGCAATGCGCCTTGCCGAAGAGATGGAGAGCTCGGGAGCTCCCGTCGTCGAAGTTCGATAAGCGATTTTGGTGTTAGAAACACTTAGAACTTCGCAGCTAAGCAGCGATGTAATTTCTTATCTTGATCAAAGACCAGAAGTGCATTCGTTCTTGACATCGAGGCTGTTGGCGCTTCATGAACGTTCCTTAAGTGAGGCTCTTGTCTATCGAAATAATGGCGCCGTCGAAGGTGTGACATATATTGGAACAAACTTGATTCCAAGCTTTTCAAGTCGACAAGCCCTATTTGCGACAGCCGACTACCTTAAATCTCGTCAAATGAAATTCTCTTCAGTTGTTGGCGAGAGCACAGTGGTATTTCCGCTCTGGGAGTTGATTGAGCAGAACGCGCCCCCACTCCGGTTGGTGCGACCAAGACAACCTCTCCTTTCGCTTCGAGAAGAGCCATGGTTGCCCTCTGATCCGTCTGTGCGAGTTGCACAAGCCGATGAATTGGAGCTGGTCATCTCCGCAGGGGTATCGATGTTTATAGGTGAGGTGGGCGAGGCGCCACAGATCAACGATTTTCGAGCGCGCGCAATTGAATTGATATCAATGGGACGGACATATATTCGCCGTGAAGGAGATCAAATTCTCTTTAAAGCTGATATCGGCGCTATCGGAGCTGGCGCACTTCAAATTCACGGCGTATGGGTTGCTCCTGAATATCGAGGTCAAGGCATTGGTTCACATGGGATGGCCGCCGTGGTTCGTCTCTCCAAGAAGTTCGCGCCGATAGCCTCTTTATATGTCAATGACTTCAATCACGCCGCTCGTGCGAGCTATAAAAAAGTGGGTTTCGTCGAGGTGGGAACGTTCACCTCAATATTTCTCTGAAGTAGGCTCTCACCCATGTCGATTTTGAGGATGTCCTCGCTCTTTCTCCGCACGCTGCGGGATGACCCTGCCGATGCAGAGGTAGCAAGCCATAAATTGTTGGTGCGCGCTGGATATATCAGAAGGATCGCAGCGGGAATCTATTCCTGGCTTCCGCTTGGCTACATCACCTTGCGTAATATCGAACGAATTGTCCGTGAAGAGATGGATAGCGCTGGTTTCCAAGAGGTCCACTTCCCGGCGCTTCTTCCTAAAGAGCCATACGAGGCGACCAATCGATGGAATGAATATGGCCCAGATCTCTTTCGACTCAAAGATCGCCGCGGTGGCGATTATCTCTTGGGTCCAACACATGAAGAGATGTTCACTTTGATGGTCAAAGGCGAGTACTCCTCATATAAGGACTTGCCATTAACTATTTATCAAATCCAAACAAAGTACCGCGATGAAACTAGGCCGCGCAGTGGAATTATCCGCGGTCGCGAATTTGTCATGAAAGATTCCTACTCGTTTGATGTGGACGATGCTGGCCTGCAAAGTTCTTACGATGCTCATCGAGCTGCGTATATAAAAACATTTGATCGCCTTGGTTTGAAGTATTCAATTGTCTCTGCCATGTCAGGCGCAATGGGGGGTTCAGCTTCTGAAGAGTTTCTTGCTCCCTGCGATACCGGTGAAGATACCTACGTGCTCTGCCCTTCCTGTGGGTTTGCAGCAAACGTGGAGGCCATGTCGACCAAAGTTCTGGGGCAAAAGTTTGAAACTCCGCCAGCGATAGAAATCCTCGATACCCCGAATACACCAACTATCGATTCTTTAGTTGATGTGATGAATTCAAAGTATCAAGCAGGCATAACGGCAGCCGATACTCTGAAGAATATCTTGTTAGTAGCAGATGGAAATGCAATCTGTGTACTTGTGCCAGGTGATCGAGAGGTTGACCTCAAGCGGCTACAAGCAAATCTCTCTGGCGTCACGGAAGTACGACTTTTTGAAGATGAAGATTTTGCAAAGCGGAGCGAGTTTGTCAAGGGATACGTTGGCCCACAAGATGCAAAGAAGTTCGGCATCACACTTTATGCCGATCCTCGTATTCAAAAAGGTTCACATTGGATTACTGGAGCAAACCAAGCGAATAAACACGCTCGTTTTGTAACTGAGGGGCGCGATTTCATAATCGACCATTATGTCGAGGCAGCCGAAGTGCGCGCCGGCGATTTATGCCCAAGCTGCGATACGCCTGTTGTCATTGATAGAGCTATCGAAATCGGCCATATCTTCCAGCTCGGTCGCAAATATGCAAAGAGCCTTGACCTCACAGTTTTAGATAAAGATGGCAAACCCTCAGTTGTCACCATGGGCTCTTACGGAATTGGAATTTCACGTGCAGTTGCTGCAATCGCAGAGCAGACACATGATGAGATAGGGCTGAAATGGCCTCGGGAGGTATCACCTGCTGATGTTCATATTGTTGCGACCGGCAAGGAAGATGAGCCATTTACCCATGCCCTTGCACTTGCCGAAGAGCTAGAGCGTGCTGGTTTGCGGATTATGGTCGACGATCGACGAGAGCCAAGCGCTGGCGTGAAGTTCAAAGATGCAGAGCTAATTGGAATTCCAGTTATTGTCGTTGTCGGAAAAGGCTTGGCTAATGGAGTCATCGAAGTCCGTAATCGGTGGAGCCAGTCCAAGAGCGAGGTTGCTGTGGCTGTAGCCAAAGAGGAGATTTTGAAGGTAGTCGAGTCGTTGTAGAATTCTCCTGATAACTTCATAGGGAGAGCAAAATGACTTCTGTCGAAAGCGCAATTAGAGATGCAATTGAGCCAGCCATCTCTGCAAAAAACCTCTTCCTCGAAGCGCTACATGTATCTACCGCTGGCAAACATCGCGTCATTCGTGTTCTTGTCGATGGCGATAAACCACTCTCGCTTGATGAAGTTACTGCTATTACCAAGCCTATTTCGGAAGCTCTTGATTCGGTAACGCAACTGGGAGAGCGCTCGTTCACGCTGGAAGTTTCATCGCCGGGTGTAGATTTTCCGCTGACTTTGCCGCGCCACTGGAGGAAAAATAAAGGACGACTCGTCACTTTCACTATCGAGGGCAGCGAGAAAATTTCCGGACGTATCACCGATTCAACTGAGGAAAAAGTGACCCTAGAAATGACAAAAGAGGGTGCGCGAGAGTTCTCCTTAAAAGATATCAAGAACGCAAATATCGAGATTGAATTCAAATGACAGTCGATATTCCATCACTTTCAATACTTGCAGAAGCCAATGGTCTCTCGCTAGAAGAGTTGATTAAGAACATTGAAGTTGCCATTGACGAGCGCTACGGCGAATTACAAGAGGCGGAGCCGGGAGTACATTCACGTCTTGATCGTGAGAGTGGTGCCGTCTCATTACATAAATATGTTGAAGGCGAAGAAATCATTGTCGAAGGCCCACCAGAATTTGCGCGGATTGCTACTGGCGTAATCCGCAAAACGTTAAAAGGTAAGTTGCGAGAGGTAAAAGATGCCGAAATCGTTCAAGAGTTTTCCACAACTATCGGCGATTTAGTTTCTGGAGTAGTACAACAAGGGCGAGATAGCAAAATGATCTTGGTGAACATCGGTCCAGTCGAGGGAAAAATTCCACTGCAAGAGCAGGTACCAACTGAGAAATTCGTACACGGAGATCGCGTGAAGGCGCTGATTGTTGATGTTCGACAGGGTAATAAAGGTCCAGAGATAGTGTTATCTCGAACGCATCCGAATTTGATTAAGAAGTTATTCGCGCTCGAAGTGCCGGAGCTTGTCACTGGAGTTGTCGAAATCATGGGAGTGGCGCGCGAGGCCGGCGCGCGAACAAAAATTGCTGTTCGAGCACATCGCGCGGGAGTTAATCCAAAGGGTTCTTGTATTGGACCTATGGGATCTAGAGTGCAAGCAGTTATGAATGAACTCAATGGCGAGAAGATCGATATCGTTGATTGGTCCGAAGAGCCAACTGCATTCATCGCAGCTGCATTGGCGCCATCACGCGTCATTAGTTGCGAAGTGGTGGATCCAGAGCGGAAGCAGGCAAAGGTTGTCGTGCCCGACTTCCAGCTCTCCTTGGCTATTGGAAAAGATGGCCAAAATGCGCGTTTGGCCGCTCGATTAACGGGCTGGCGGATTGATATCCACCCTGATGAGGTAGGCTAGCCACTCGCATCACGTTACTTATCTACGAGCAATCAGAGGGAGGGCACTTATGAAGAATTCCACTTCATCGATTGAGCTCTCGCGCTCTGCTGAAGTTCGACAGAAATGAGAAGGCAATAGCGGCGACGCGCGTTTGATACGCGCCTAGCCACCAGCTAGCTCGTCTAGCAGGAATATCTAGAAGGAGAAGTGTGGCTAAGGTTCGCGTTCATGAGCTCGCTAAAGAGCTCGGCTTAGAGAGCAAAGCTCTCCTCACCAAATTGCAAGAGTTAGGCGAGTTCGTAAAGTCCGCCTCTTCAACTCTTGAGCCACCAGTTGTCCGCCGAGTGCGCGATCTCTATCCCAACGCAACCCCAAAAACTGATGGTGATGCGCCCACCACGGCAAAGAAAGCGCCTGCCAAGAAGGCAACAAAGAAATCCGCCGCAGCAGGAAAAGCAGGAAAGGGTGAGGGCACCCCAAGCGCCGATGAGATTTCTGCGCTCCTTGCCGAATTGGGACCACTAGTTCCACCACATCTGCAAAATCTCGCGCAGAGCGCAGTTCAAGAGAGCAAACCAAGTACAGCGCCAACTTCAACGCCCTCTGCAGGAGTTGATTCGAATAATTTAGAGAACAGCGCCACGACAAGTGCGCCAACACCAACTTCGCCAACGGCAAATATTCCGCGTCCGCCAGCCCCATCACCAAGCTCGATGAATTTTCCTCGTCCACCGCAGGCGCGACCAGGAAACAATCCATTCTCTTCTGGTGGCCCACGTCCTGCAGCGCCGCGACCTGGTCGGGGCGGCAATAACCCGTTCATGCCAACAGATGGCGGCGCTCGTCCTGGCGGACCACGCCCCGCAGGCTCTGGTGCGCCAATTCGTCCAGGACAACCAGGTGCACGTCCAGGTTTTGGACAGCGCCCAGGCTCCGTGCCAAGCGGTCGACCATTTCCTTCGCGCGATGCTGGCGCAGGGGGCGCTCGTCCAGGTGGGGGTCCTCGCCCAGGTGGCGGATATTCCAGCTCGGGAGCTCCAGCGCGAAGTGGAAGCGGCGGTCCTAGTTCAGGTGGTCCGGGTGGTCCCGGTCGTGGTGGGCCTGGCCAAACACGTGGCGCATTTGGTCGTGGCGGCGCTAAAGGTGGAAAGAGTAATCGTCAACAGAAATCTCGAAAGACTCGTCGCGAAGAGATAGATAACTTACGCGCACCGACCCTTGGTGGCGCTGTCATTCCTCGAGGCGATGGAAAAACTCCAATACGCATGCGACGTGGTGCAACGTTGATGGACTTCGCCGAGAAGATTAATGCTGATGCAGCAGCGCTCGTATCCGCACTCTTTCATTTAGGTGAGATGGTCACGGCAACGCAATCAGTTGATGATGACACCTTTGCCATTCTCGGTTCTGAACTTGGTTATGACATTCAAATTGTCAGTCCAGAAGATGAAGATCGTGAGCTACTTGAAGATTTCGATATTGATCTCGATGCCGAGCTCTCCGATATTGACGAAGATGAACTTACCTCTCGTCCACCAGTTGTCACAGTCATGGGACACGTTGATCACGGTAAAACCTTACTTCTCGATGCGCTTCGAAAGAGCGATGTCGCAAAGGGCGAGGCCGGTGGCATCACCCAACATATCGGTGCATATCAAATCCGCCATGATCACGATGGAATCGAGCGAGCGATTACTTTCATCGATACCCCAGGTCACGAAGCGTTTACCGCAATGCGTGCGCGCGGTGCAAAAGTTACCGACATCGCCGTACTAGTTGTTGCTGCCGATGATGGTGTCATGCCTCAAACAATCGAAGCGCTTAACCATGCGCAAGCTGCCAACGTTCCAATTGTTGTTGCAGTAAATAAGGTCGATAAAGAGGGGGCAAACCCACAGAAGATCCGACAACAACTTACTGAGTACAACTTGATCACTGAAGAATATGGTGGAACAACGCTATTCGTTGATGTTTCAGCAAAAACAGGTAAAGGGCTCTCAGAATTAGTTGACGCAATTCTGCTTACCGCAGATGCCGCAATCGATCTTCGCGCTATCGCAGCAGGTGAAGCGCGCGGAGTTGCAATCGAAGCGCATCTGGATAAGGGGCGAGGTGCCGTCGCTACGGTTCTGGTGCAGCGCGGAACGCTCCATGTTGGCGATGCAATTGTTGCTGGTGGAGCATTTGGTCGCGTTCGAGCAATGCTTGATGAGCACGGCGCAACGGTTGATTCCGCAGGGCCATCACGCCCAGTTCAAGTTCTTGGTTTTACCTCGGTGCCTGATGCCGGAGATTCATTCCTAGTCGCGGATGAAGATCGGACTGCACGCCAGATCGCTGAAAAGCGCCAAGCTGTGGAACGACATGCTGCTCTTGCCAAGGCGCGCAAGAAAGTCTCACTTGAAGACTTCCTTGAGCAATCGAAGGTTACGACGCTTAATCTCATTCTTAAGGGAGATGTTGCTGGTTCGGTTGAAGCGCTTGAAGATGCTCTCGTTCAACTAGATGTGGGCGCTGAAGTAGACCTTCGAGTAATTCATCGAGGAGTTGGCGCAATCACTAAGAGCGATATCACGCTCGCCTCTGCATCTGCTGCGGTGGTAATCGGCTTCAACGTTAAGCCAGAGCCACAAACTGCAATCTTCGCCGATCGTGAGGGAGTGGAAGTTCGCTTCTACTCAGTCATCTACGAAGCAATCGAAGAGGTTGAGAAGGCGCTTAAAGGATTGCTCAAGCCTGAATTCGAAGAGGTCGTACTTGGTTCCGCAGAAGTTCGCGAAGTCTTCAAATCGAGTAAGTTCGGCAATATCGCTGGCTCCATGGTTAAGGATGGTCTCATCCGACGTAATGCAAAAGCGCGAGTCCTGCGTGAAGGCACCGTCCATGGCAATAATCTCTCTATCGCATCGCTCAAGCGCTTTAAAGATGATGCAACAGAGGTCAAAGAAGGTTTCGAGTGCGGTATCGGACTGGGCTCCTTCAATGACATCAAGAGCGGTGACATCATCGAGGTTTACGAGATGCGTGAGAAGAAGCGTGCCTAATGGTCCGAGCTACTCGTTCATTTCGCACACGTAAAGTTGCCGATCGCATCAAAGAGGTCGTTGCAGCAACGTGTGAAGGAAAAATCAAGGATCCACGTCTTGGTTTTGTCACAATTACTGATGTGCGAGTAACTGGTGATTTGCAAAACGCCTCCATTTTTTACACCGTACTTGGCGACGATAAAGAGCGAAAGAATTCTGCAATAGCGCTCGAAAGCGCTAAAGGTATTATTCGATCAACATTAGGTCGCGAGTTAGGTCTTCGCGTTGTGCCGACAATTGAATTTCATCTTGATGCTCTTCCAGAGAGCGCTGCAACGCTGGAAACTTTATTGGCCAAGAGCGCTCAACGAGATATAGAGCTCGATGCCAAGCGCGCAGGTGCTGGATATGCAGGCGAGAGTGATCCCTATCGAAAACCGCGCACGGTGAGCGATTCTGATAATTCTGAGGGCGAACAAAGTTCAAAGGCATGAAATCTGGATTTTTAGTTGTCGATAAAGCTGTTGATTTCACTAGCCATGATGTAGTTGCGATTGCACGAAAGGCTCTTCAAGAACGGCGCGTCGGTCATGCGGGAACGCTTGATCCGTTTGCAACCGGAACGCTCGTCCTTGGCGTTGGAAACGGCACTCGCTTGTTGCAGTACATCACTGATGGAAAGAAAAGTTATCAGGGAACGATTCGATTGGGGTCACAAACCACCACTGATGACCTAACTGGTGAAGAAGTCTACGAGAATCGTGTCGGACTCAATTCAATTACCGATTCAGCAATTAGTGAAAACTTGAAAAAACAAGTGGGAGAGATCTCTCAGCGCCCAAGTAGTTACTCTGCTATCAAGGTCGATGGAAAGCGCGCATACGAACTAGCGCGAGCGGGCGAAGCAGTACATTTGAAAGAACGTAAAGTGACTATTTACTCTCTAGAAGTTGAAAAAATTGAGCGCAGCGAATCGGCAATCGATATCACGATTCGAGTTGAGTGTTCCGCGGGTACTTACATTCGCTCGATTGCTCGGGATCTGGGCCAAGCGCTCAATGTTGGAGGGCACCTGACTGCCCTTCGCCGTTTACGCGTCGACCCATTTTCGCTCGATGATGCAATCACAATCGATCAATTACGCGAGGAACCCACACTGCTGGGTGTAGATGATGTAATTGCTCGAATCTTCGCCCCGCGAAATCTCACTTCAGAAGAGGTCGCAAGCGTGTCTCACGGCAGATCTATTGAACTTCGCGATGAGAGAGAGAAACAGAGCGCAGCGTTTACCCCGGAAGGGAGATTCATTGCTCTTCTGGCAGAGAAGAGCGGGCGGGCACAACCGATTTTGGTATTTAACCGCGAGAATTCATGAATTCAGAGTTACTGGTGAGAAAGTAGAATGTGAGAATGCAAAAGAGCGTCGTAGCCATCGGTATCTTTGATGGTGTTCATCGAGGACATCAAAAGATCTTGGCCCGCGCGCGAGAGATCGCTAACGCGCTTTCGCTTCCAGTTTTTGCTTTGACATTTCACCCACATCCAACGGCAGTGCTCGCACCCGATCGACAACCGCTCTTACTTTTAAATGTCCATAGTCGCGTCGAGTTGCTTGAGCACTTTGGCGCTGAAGAGGTCGAAGTCATCACCTTTAGTAAAGAGTTTGCGGCGCTTTCGCCCAGCGCATTTATCGAGGATATTTTGCTTGGACAACTTAACGCTGCGCATGTAGTTGTGGGGGAGAACTTCTCGTTTGGCGCAAAAGCGAGTGGGTCAATAGTTGATATCAAGAGGTATGTACATGCCGATTCAGTGCCACTTTTGAGCGATGGCTTAGGTGTCATTTCATCCACTCGGATTCGCGCGGAGATTGCTCAAGGTCAGATCGAATCTGCGAATACTCTCCTGGGGCGGCCGCACTTTCTCCAAGGTGAAGTCGTCCATGGCGAGAAGAGAGGGCGAGAGATTGGATACCCGACGGCGAACCTTGAACAGTTGGTCGGGATGGCGATTCCACCCGATGGAATTTATGCAGGTTACTTAAGTGTCGGAGATAAAGAAGGCGATTACCTTCGAGCGCCAGCAGCGATTTCCATTGGCACCAATCCCACTTTTCCACCTACCTATCCTGGTGAACGTCCGCGCCAAGTCGAGGCATATGCGCTCGATCGCGATGACCTTGACCTTTATGGCCAGCGGGCCTCCATCGAATTTCTCTCTTTTTTACGCCCCACCATCACTTTTCCGGGACTTGAGCCGCTTTTAGTGCAGATGGCCGAAGATTGCGCTCAGGCTAAACGGGTCATTGAGCGGGTTGGCGCCTAAAACCTCGAATTGGGTCATAACCAGACCCGCTGGTAGCCTTGGCAGTCGGACAGGTAGGGAACGGGCCTTCATAGGCCAAAGACCAAATCTGGCGTAAGCACGGCGCACTCCGGGTAAACCCGGCCAAATAGAAATGAAAGTGAGAACGAAACCATGGCTTTAGCTCCGGCGAAGAAGAAGGAGATCATCTCCACCTATGGCAAATCTGCTGTAGACACCGGCAGCCCAGAATCACAGATTGCAATGCTCTCGCAGCGCATCAGTGATCTCACTGAGCATTTAAAGAGTAATGCAAACGACCACCATGGTCGTCGAGGACTTTTGCTTTTAGTTGGACGCCGCCGCCGCTTACTTCAATATTTGGAAAAGGTCGATATCGAGCGTTACCGCTCAATCGTCGATCGTCTCAGCCTGCGCCGATAATAAATTAGAGAAATACAAAACTAGGCGCGAACCTTCGCTCGATAGGTTGGGGTCCTCGGTAGTGGCTCTCGGATAATCATGCCGACAGCTTCGATCGATGATCTCCATCGCAAGTAGCGGAAAATAATCGCGAGATATGGAGAGGACCCATGTCGGGTCACGACGCAACAATTCATTCATCAGAGGCAGTAATCGATAACGGAAAATTTGGAAAGCGAATCATTCGCTTCGAAACCGGACGTATTGCTCGCCAAGCAGCAGGCTCTGCAGTAGTTACGCTCGACGAGGACACCATGCTCCTCTCGGCAACTACAGCTTCCAAAAATCCAAAGGATCAATTCGACTTCTTTCCATTAACCGTGGATGTTGAAGAGCGAATGTATGCAGTTGGCCGCATCCCAGGATCGTTCTTCCGCCGCGAGGGACGTCCAAGTGAGGATGCAATTCTTACTTGCCGCCTTATCGATCGACCGCTTCGTCCATCCTTTGTGAAGGGCTTACGAAACGAAGTACAGATTGTCGTTACCGTACTTTCACTTAATCCAGCTCATCTATATGACGTTGTAGCGATCAACGCATCATCAATGTCGACCCAGCTTGCAGGATTGCCATTCTCTGGCCCGATTGGTGGCGTGCGTATTGCGCTCATCGATGGCCAATGGGTTGCATTCCCTACGCACTCTGAACTCGAGCGTGCAGTTTTCGACATGGTCGTTGCTGGACGTATCGCAGGCGATGATGTTGCGATCATGATGGTCGAAGCAGAGGCAACAACTCACACCATTGAACTAATCAAGGGTGGTGCACAAGCTCCAACTGAAGAGATTGTTGGCGCAGGACTTGATGCCGCAAAGCCATTTATCAAAGCGCTCTGCGAAGCACAGATTGAATTAGCAAAGGTTGCTGCAAAGCCAACTGCTGAGTTTCCAGTCTTCCTTGAGTACCAAAGCGATGCGGCTGAGGCTGTAGCGAAGAAGGTTAAGGAAGAGACTGCAAAGGCGCTCACCATAATTTCAAAAGCTGATCGTGAAGAGAAGCTCGATGCGATTCAGGCAAGTGTGCTTGAGGAGCTGGCTACAGAGTTCGAAGGTCGCGAAAAGGAAGTAAAAGCGGCTTTTAAATCTCTTCAGAAGAAATTGGTTCGCGATCGAGTACTCCGCGAAAAGGTTCGTATTGATGGTCGCGGTCCGCGCGATATCCGTCCGATCACCGCTGAAGTTGAGGTCGTACCTCGCGTCCATGGTTCAGCGCTCTTTGAGCGTGGCGAAACTCAGATTATGGGAATCACCACTCTCAACATGTTGAAGATGGAACAACAGCTCGACACGCTCAATCCAGAGACCACTAAGCGATACATGCACAATTACAACTTCCCACCATATTCAACCGGTGAGACCGGACGAGTTGGTTCGCCGAAGCGTCGCGAAATTGGCCATGGCGCACTTGCCGAGCGTGCACTTGTTCCAGTACTTCCATCACGCGAAGAGTTCCCTTATGCAATCCGACAGGTATCCGAGGCCTTTGGTTCCAATGGATCAACCTCCATGGGTTCGGTATGTGCATCAACGCTTGCGCTACTCAATGCTGGTGTGCCACTTAAGGCTGCTGTTGCGGGAATCGCAATGGGGTTGATCTCTGATGAGGTGGATGGCAAGACTGAATATGTTGCAATCACCGACATCCTTGGCGCCGAAGATGCCTTCGGAGATATGGATTTCAAGGTAGCTGGCACAAAGGAGTTCGTCACCGCACTCCAGCTTGATACCAAACTCGATGGCATCCCAGCATCTGTGCTCGCTGGGGCGCTACTCCAGGCAAAGGAGGCGCGACTTACGATTCTTGGAATCATGAATAGCGCAATCGATACGCCAGATGAGATGAGCTTGCTTGCACCACGAATTATTACTGTGAAGATCAATCCAGATCAGATTGGTGCAGTGATTGGGCCAAAGGGCAAGGTCATCAATGAGATTCAAGATCAGACCGGTGCGGAAATCTCCATCGAAGATGATGGAACTATCTACATTGGCTCGACTGAAGGGGCGGCCGCAGAGGCAGCGAAGGCTCGCGTAATGGCGATTGCCAATCCGCATGTTCCTAAAGTTGGCGAGAAGTACAACGGCACTGTTGTGAAGATCGCGAACTTTGGCGCCTTCATCACGCTCTATCCGGGCAAAGATGGTCTCCTCCACGTCTCGCAGATTCGCAAGATGCATGGTGGAAAGCGGATCGAAAACATTGAAGATGTCATGAAGGTTGGCGATCAAATCGAAGTTGTAATCGGTGAGATCGACGAGAAGGGCAAGCTCTCTCTCGAACCAGTCCTTGCTAATGCCGAATAATTAATTACTAAAGCTAACGCTATGACGGTTACTCGAACGGTTCTTCCGTCAGGTCTTCGGATCGTGACGGAAGAAGTTTCGACCGTTCGTAGCGTTGCTTTTGGAATCTGGGCCAATGTTGGATCTCGAGACGAGAGTCCATCAGTTGCAGGAGCTTCACACTTTTTAGAGCACCTACTTTTCAAGGGAACATCTACTCGTTCTGCTCTTGATATCTCTGCCGCCGTTGATGCTGTTGGTGGAGAGATGAATGCGTTTACTGGCAAGGAATACACCTGCTTCTACGCACGCGTTATTGATGCTGACTTTTCGATTGCGGCGGAAGTGATTTGCGACATGATTCGCGACTCTCTTGTCAGAAGCGAAGATGTGGATTCTGAACGCACAGTAGTGCTGGAAGAAATTGCTATGCGTGATGATGATCCAAGTGATCTTGTCCACGATCTGTTCTCTGAAACCCTCTATGGTGATACACCAATTGGTCGCCCAATCCTGGGCACCGTTGAATCCATTACCAATATGACGCGACGTTCTGTTAATGACTATTACAAGAGGAAATACTTGCCGGAGAATCTTGTGGTTGCAGTAGCAGGCAATATCAGCCACGATCGAGTGGTCGAACAAGTCACACGATTGCTTGGTGAATTCCTCAGCGCCTCCGCTAAGCCAGCAGCGCTCCGTCCAACGGCGAAGGTAAAGGCGCGCGGTCTCGGTGAAATTGGACTTATCTATCGAAAGAGCGAACAGGCAAACATCCTCCTTGGCTTTCCATCAATCGATCGAACAGATGAACGACGATTTGCGCTCTCTGTACTTACTTCGGCGCTAGGCGGTGGAATGTCATCGCGCCTCTTCCAAGAGGTGCGCGAAAAGCGCGGCCTTGCCTATTCGGTTTATGCGTCGATGCAGCAATTTGCCGGCGGGGGAATTCTCTCGCTTTACGCAGGGTGCAATCCGGAGAAATCGAAAGAGGTCACAACGATTTTCCGCGATGTGTTGGGGGATGTGGTCAATTCCGGCCTCACCGATGAAGAGTTAGAGCGTGCCAAAGGGCAAGTAGCGGGCTCCATGGTCCTTGGTCAGGAGGACACCGGCTCGCGTATGGTTCGAATCGGCAAGAGCGAGTTAGTTTATGGTGAAATTAAGAGTATGGATGAGATTCTCGCCAATGTGCGCTCGGTTGATCAGAGCCAAGTCTCTGAGCTTGCCTCTGAAATTTTCACTGCTCAGCCCACCCTTGCAATTGTTGGGCCATACAAGAAGAGCTCGCACTTTGCATCGGCGGTAGCCAAATGATTCGGGTTGGTGTGCTTGGTGCTCAGGGGAAGATGGGAAGTACGGTCGTAGATGCGGTAAACAATGCCACCGACATGGAAGTTGTATCCGCTTTAGATATTGGCGATTCACTCGAGGCGCTTGTTGCAAACAAAGCAGAGGTCGTTGTTGATTTCACAACACCCGACTCGGTGATGGCAAATCTCTCCTTTTTAATTAAGCATGGAATTCACGGAGTAGTTGGCACAACTGGTTTTGATGAGGGTCGACTTACCATGCTACGAAGCCAATTAGCGAAGGCCCCCTCTGTTGGAATTTTAATCGCTCCTAATTTTGGGTTGGGCGCAATTCTCATGATGGAATTTGCCAAGAAAGCAGCACCGCTTTTTGAATCTGTTGAGATTGTCGAACTTCATCATCCAAATAAAGTAGATGCGCCTAGTGGAACAGCTAAACGCACCGCTGAATTGATTTCTGATGCACGAGCGAGAGCCAAGAGTGCGGCGATGCCCGATGCGACAAAGGAGAGCCTTGTCGGAGCGCGCGGCGCAAATGTTGATGGCGTGCCCATTCATTCCGTTCGCGCTCGAGGATTTGTCGCCCATCAAGAGGTTATCTTCGGCGGGGTAGGAGAGATCTTGACTATTCGCCATGACTCACTTGACCGGCAGAGCTTCATGCCGGGTGTGCTTCTGGGAATTAAGAGAATTTCAAGCGCTCCTGGATTAACCGTTGGCTTGGAGCACTTCTTAGATTTGAATAA
>JBIJBY010000017.1:0-16849 GCA_044344975.1 Candidatus Nanopelagicaceae bacterium
ACCAAAGGAGAGCCCCAAGTGGCTCGCACCGGCAATGTTGACCGGCTTTCTCCTTGGCCTTGCCTGGATCGTCGCCTATTACATCTCCCAGACTCGCTACCCAATCCCGAATATCGGGGCCTGGAATATGGGAATTGGCTTTGGTCTGGTAGGAATTGGCTTCGCCCTCGCCACTCGCTGGCGCTAGCCTTTAATTACACTCATGTAATTATCCACCTTGTGGGTATTCCCTGTGGATAACTTTTCACTACCCGCGATTAAGAGATAGTCACCGAATTAATCGTAATCGGATTCTTTGGACGATCTTGCGCACCAGTCTCTACCTCAGCAACGGCATCCACGATTGCTTGGCTCGCTGGATCGGTTACCTCTCCGAAAATTGAGTGCTTTCGATTGAGCCAGGTAGTTGGTGCAACGGTGATGAAGAACTGCGAACCATTTGTCCCTGGTCCAGCATTTGCCATCGCAAGAAGATAAGGGCGATCGAAGACTAGCTCGGGATGAAACTCATCTGCGAACTTATAGCCTGGGCCACCGGTTCCATTCCCCGCTGGATCTCCACCTTGAATCATGAACCCTGAAATAACGCGATGGAAAACAGTACCGTCATACAAATTATCTTTACTCGTCTTGCCGGTCTTTGGATGAGTCCATTCGCGTTGGCCAGTAGCTAACTCAACAAAATTAGCGACAGTCTTCGGTGCATGGTTTGGGAAAAGATCAATCACGATATCGCCCATATTTGTATGCAGCGTTGCTTTCTCAGCCATCTGTACTCTCCTCAGTTTCTAAGTTAGTTAAGAATAACGCGAGATACTCGAACTCACAATTCACCAACAAGATATATCCAAAGGTTTCATTCGGCTCCGCACAGCCATAGTATGTTCATCAGGGGCTAGAGAGAAACTAGAGAGAAAATGGTTCAATGACTGAGCGTTGGCGCTACGATGTTGTGAAAAGAATTAGCAACGTGGAGATTCGCAAATTCCATCGCTGCATCTTTGCTGATGTCACTGTGAATTCTCCATTTAGCATGGCTGGTAGCCTCGGATTTCGCCCTCTGGTCACGTATATCTCTCAAAATCAAATTGAGATGACCGCTCCCGTTCTTCAGGAAAAAGTTGGAGAGCAATCATGGACTGTCTCTTTTGTTATGCCTGAGGGGGCAGAACTTTCCGCATTACCACTACCGAAAAATTCTGAGGTGATGCTTCGTGAAGTCCCAGAGCATTTTGCAGCAGCGCTTTCATTTAGCGGTTTAAGCTCTTGGAAAACTGTAGAAGACAAAGAGCGAAAACTCCGTGAGACGTTAGCAGGTGCGGGGATTGCTATCGCTGGTCCAATTCGTATCGCTCGGTTTGATCCACCTTGGAAGCCAAGCTTTCTCAGACATAACGAAGTAGTGATTCCGGTTAAGTATCAAGTGAAGTAAAACTTGTGGAGACTAGGGGAATCGAACCCCTAACCCCCTGCTTGCAAAGCAGGTGCTCTACCAATTGAGCTAAGTCCCCTTATTAAGGTATTCAGTTATCTTGTTTTATAACTCTTCTGAATCTTCCAAAGAATCTTCAGCGCTAGTCATATCCAACCAGTTTTCTTCTTCGTTCTGTACTTGCCTAAAGCGTTTGAAGAGTGCATACCCTCCAGCGCCAACAGCAAATAGTGCCAGAAGTTTCTTAAACATCTGACCACCACCTGCCCTTCTTGCTACTCACTACCGTGTGGGCCTAGGTGGACTTGAACCACCGACCTCTTCCTTATCAGGGAAGCGCTCTAACCAGGCTGAGCTATAGGCCCATTTTCAGTAGAACCGGAAGGGTACCCCAAGGTTTTAGCCGGAGGCTAATCCGCATTAGGAGCGCTTGGCCTACTCGTCATCTCCCTCGGCATTACGCGCGATAGAAACCACAACTGTCTCTGGATCAAGATTGACTAGGCGAACTCCCATGGTGTCACGCCCGGTCTGACGAACTTCATCAACTCGGGTCCGCATAACTGTCCCTCCGGAAGTTATCGCGAGCACTTCGTCTACTTCAGTAACGATCAAAGCTCCAACAAGAACTCCGCGTGAAGCCTCATCAACCTTCGCGGCTTTGATTCCCAAACCACCGCGACCTTGTGGTCGATACTCCGCGACAGGAGTTCGCTTTGCAAAACCTCCATCAGTTGCAGTGAAAACATATGCATTCGATGCATCTGAGACTGATGTCATTGCAAGAAGTTCATCACCTGTGCGGAACTTCATTCCAATCACACCACTTGTCGCTCGACCCATTGGACGAAGCGATTCGTCATCTGCCGTGAAGCGAAGCGACATAGCGTTCTTTGATACTAAGAGAATGTCATCCTTCTCGCTGACCAGAACAGCAGAGACAACTTCATCACCTTCTCGGAGATTGATAGCGATTAAACCACCGGAACGATTTGAGTCATACTCCTCAAGTGGCGTCTTCTTCACTAGCCCAGACTTTGTAGCGAGCACAAGATATTTAACAGCATTGTAATTTTCGATAGCTAGAACTTGCGCAATCTTTTCATCTGGTTGGAAAGCAAGCAGGTTTGCTACATGTTGACCACGCGCATCGCGTCCAGCCTCTGGTAATTCATGTGCCTTTGCCCGATAGACCCGGCCCTTATTTGTGAAGAAGAGAATCCAATGGTGAGTAGTTGTGACAAAGAAATGTTCAACGATGTCGTCTTGCTTAAGGGCAGCTCCACGAACCCCTCGTCCACCGCGGCGTTGTGATCGATAAAGATCGGCCTTTGTCCGCTTGGAGTATCCACCGCGTGTGATAGTGACAACGACATCCTCTTGCTTGATGAGATCTTCTGCAGCGAAATCTCCTTCTGCAGCGACAATTTGAGTTCGACGCGTGTCACCATATTTAGCAGTGAGTTCAGCAAGCTCGGTTGAAACAATCTCACGTTGTCGCTTTGGACTTGCCAAAATCTCATTTAACTCAATGATTTCCTTCATTATTCCGTCATATTCATCCTGAATCTTCTGGCGTTCTAGAGCCGCCAAGCGACGAAGTTGCATATCTAAAATGGCGTTTGCTTGCACTTCATCAACATCAAGTAGCTTCATCAACCCGGTGCGAGCATCGTCAGTGCTCTCACTCTTACGAATTAAGGCAATAACTTCGTCAAGAGCATCGAGAGCTTTGACGTAACCACGAAGGATATGGGCGCGCTTCTCTTTCTCAGCCAGACGGTACTTCGTCCGTCGCACAATCACTTCGATTTGATGATCGATATAAAACTTAACAAACTCATCGAGACGTAAAGTGCGCGGTACACCATCGACCAAAGCGAGCATGTTCGCGCCGAAAGTTTCTTGTAATTGGGTGTGCTTGTAGAGGTTATTCAAGACCACCTTGGCCACGGCATCTTTTTTGAGAACTACAACAAGACGTTGTCCAAGACGCTCATTTCCTTCATCGCGCACATCTGCGATTCCAGCGACCTTGCCATCTTTAACAAGATCGGCAATTTTCAATGCTAAATTATCTGGGTTCACTTGATAGGGAAGTTCGCTAATAACTAGGCAATTTCGGTTATTAATTTCTTCTACCTCAACCACTGCGCGCATTGTGATTGAACCGCGACCCGTGCGATAAGCCTCTTCGATGCCACTTCGGCCGACAATCAGACCCTTTGTTGGGAAATCTGGACCTTTCACAAAGGTAAGAAGTTTTTCAAGAAGTTCTTCTGATTTGGCATCAGGATTATGTAGGGACCACTGAATGCCTTCAGCTACTTCATTGAGATTATGTGGCGGAATATTTGTGGCCATACCAACGGCAATTCCGGCGCTGCCGTTAACAAGCAAATTAGGAAATCGACTTGGCAAAACTACTGGTTCTTGTGACCGACCATCGTAATTGTCGGTGAAATCAACAGTCTCTTCGTCAATATCCCGCATCATTTCCATAGCAAGTGGTGCAAGTCGCGCTTCGGTATATCGCATCGCAGCGGCAGGATCATTACCTGGAGAACCGAAATTTCCATTGCCATCAACAAGTGGATAACGGAGTGACCATGGTTGCGCTAAGCGAACCAAAGTATCGTAAATAGCAGAGTCGCCGTGTGGATGGTAATTACCCATAACATCACCGACAACGCGTGAAGATTTGTAGTAACCCTTATCTGGACGATATCCAGCATCAAACATTGCATAAAGTACGCGGCGATGTACAGGTTTCAAACCATCTCGCACATCTGGAAGAGCGCGACCTACGATAACGCTCATCGCATAATCGAGATAGCTTCGCGCCATCTCTACCTGTAGATCGACTAACTCAATGCGATCTGATGATTTCTCCACTGGTCACACTCCTCTCATTAGTTTCAATTAAATATCCAAGAACCGGACATCTTTAGCATTACGTTGAATGAAGTTGCGACGCATCTCTACATCTTCTCCCATAAGAACTGAGAAGAGATCATCTGCAGCAACGGCATCTTCTAGCGTCACACGAATCAAAACGCGAGTATCGGGATCCATGGTGGTATCCCACAACTCTTTAGCTGGCATTTCACCTAAACCTTTGAAGCGTTGAATGCCATCTTCTTTTGGCAAACGCTTGCCACCATCGAGACCAATTTTAATAAATGCATCGCGCTCTCTATCCGAGAATGCATATTGTGGCTGCTCTTTCCCGCCCCACTTCAATTTATAAAGTGGTGGCTGTGCGAG
This sequence comes from Candidatus Nanopelagicaceae bacterium, assembly GCA_044344975.1. Lineage (GTDB taxonomy): Bacteria > Actinomycetota > Actinomycetes > Nanopelagicales > Nanopelagicaceae > IMCC26077. The sequence continues at coordinate 4,700 of JBIJBY010000017.1, forward strand.
ATAAACATATCCACCTTCGATCAGCGGGCGCATAAATCGGAAGAGGAGCGTTAATAACAAAGTTCTAATGTGTTGACCATCGACATCGGCATCTGCCATTAAAACAATTTTGTGATATCGGAGTTTTGCTATATCGAATTCATCATGCACACCTGTGCCTAAAGCTGTGATTAACGCCTGTACTTCGTTGTTCTGTAGAACGCGATCAATTCGTGATTTCTCTACGTTGAGAATCTTTCCTCGAATAGGCAAAATCGCCTGGAATTTTGAATCACGGCCACCTTTTGCCGAGCCGCCAGCTGAATCTCCCTCAACAATGTACAACTCGCACTTCTCTGGATCAGTCCATTGGCAATCTGCCAATTTTCCAGGCATGCCGCGCCCTTCAAGTAGCCCCTTGCGTGAGCGTGAGAGTTCACGAGCCTTTCGCGCTGCTACCCGTGCGGTTGCTGCATCAATGCACTTACGAATTATGTCTCGGCCTTCGGAAGGGTTGGCTGCAAACCAATCACCTAATTTGTCATTAACGATCTTCTGCACAAAGGTTTTAGCCTCAGTATTTCCAAGTTTCGTCTTCGTTTGTCCTTCAAATTGGGGCTCACCGATTTTTACTGAAACGATTGCAGTTAATCCTTCTCGAACATCATCGCCAGTTAAGCGATCTTCGCGCTTCTTGATAAGACCCCACTCTTCACCATATTTGTTGACTATTGAAGTGAGCGAAGTACGGAATCCTTCTTCATGGGTGCCACCTTCTTGAGTGTTGATGGTATTGGCAAATGTGTAAACAGATTCGGTGTAACCCGAGCTCCACTGCATTGCAATCTCTGCGGAGATTTTCTGCTTGGTATCTTCATTTTCGAAATCGATTACAGTTTTGTGGGCTTCGCCTTTGGTTGAATTCAAGTGGCGAACAAAATCTGAAATGCCACCATCGTATTTGTAAACAACTTTTACCGCTTCACCCTTATCGTCTACATGGCCAGCACGTTCATCTGTTAACGTGATGGTTAATCCTCGATTGAGAAATGCCATTTCGCGAAAACGTGTGGAGAGAATCTCAAAAGAAAAAACTGTTGTGTCAAATATCTCGGCAGATGGCCAGAATGAAACTTTTGTTCCGGTGTTTGCAGAGGTACCTACATTTTTAATGGGAGCATCTGGTACACCTAATTTGTAGCTCTGGAAATATTTTGAACCGTCGCGCTCGATCTCAACATGAAGAGTTGTACTTAGCGCGTTAACAACTGATGCGCCGACACCATGTAAACCGCCGGAAACTGAATAACCGCCACCGCCAAACTTTCCGCCCGCGTGAAGCACTGTGAAGACAACTTCAGCTGCAGGCTTTCCTTCGCTAGCGACGATATCGACAGGGATGCCGCGACCGTTATCGCGAACGCTCACGCCGCCATCGCTTAGTAAAGCAACGCTGATCTCTGTGCAGTATCCGGCGAGCGCCTCATCTACAGAGTTATCGACGATCTCGTACACGAGGTGGTGAAGGCCGCGCTCTCCGGTAGAGCCGATGTACATACCGGGGCGTTTACGAACCGCATCCAGGCCTTCGAGGACTTGGATGGCGCTAGCGTCATAACCGCTTTTACTGCCCTTCGGTTCTGAGCTCTCAGCCACAGGGTCAACCGCCTTATCGCCTCGTATGTAGCCCCTGATAGGACCACAGCCGCCAATCCTAGGGGATTTTTGTGAGTGCTATGCCCTGAAAAAGTACCTGGTAGCGCCGTAGAGCGATTGACCCCCCAAATCTAGTGAGCCCCTACCAATCTCTTCTCAAATTAACCATAGGTATCGCGGGGGCCGCGACCGCCTTTGACGCTCCAGCCACCTTTACGCCACGAGGGCGCTTGCGGCCCCTTGATTCGAAGCTCTTGGACCTCAAAGCCGCCTTGGGTGAGCGCGGAAATCACTCTTTGATCAATCAACCGTAATTGCGTTGCCCATGCAGTGCTCTCGGCGCTTACCGTCAGGATGCCATCAGTGAAAGCAATTGGTTGCACATGATCAGCTAATTCGCTGCCCACCAACTCACCCCATTGAAGAAAGAGATCGCTATCTTTTACGCGCTCTCGCCAACCACGCTCGTTAATTAGTTCTGCCAACGATTCATTGAGAAGTTGTGGCCCTTGATACTCCGAAGATTCACTCTCACTCGAACTACGTTCATTGGTGGATCGTCGCGTATTTGATTTCTCTTGCTCTCTCTTATATCTATTTGAGCGGCGGCGCGCTGCTGCAAGTAATGAACGTGCTAAATCTCGATTCTCGCTCATTTATTCCCGCACGCTCCCTTCGCCAACATAAAATCTACGATCAGAAAACTCTTTCGGTAAATCGCCCTCAACTGCAGCTGTAACAAGCACCTGTTCAGATGAATCAATTAATTCAAGAAGGGCTTCCCTTCGCAAACTATCTAACTCGGCAAAGACATCGTCAAGTATCAAAATTGGCTCACTGCCAAGACCGAGACCCTCTTCAGATAACAAACGATACGAACCCATGCGAAGTGCCAATGCATATGACCATGACTCCCCTTGGCTTGCATAACCTTTCACTGGAGTTGGCCCCAGCGCCAATACAAGATCATCGCGATGAGGTCCGACCAGTGTTACTCCTCGCTCCATCTCTGCACGGCGAAGAGTTGGCAAGAGAGTCAAAATTTCCTGCTCTAGTTCTTCAGCACTTACCCCACGCAATTCCTGTGAACTTTTATAAGTTGCGCTGATTGCATCACCCGACGAAATTCTTTGGTAAGCCTTTGTTACGTACGGCATGAGATCAGCAACAAGTTGTAGTCGAGCTGCGATAACTTGAGCGCCAAATCGGGAAATGTGTTCATCCCAAGGAGCTAAATCTCGTTCGTGTGGCCGATTCTTCAGCAGAGTATTTCGCTGCTTTAGAGCTTTCTCGTAATCAGCGATAACTCCCGCATATCGCGGCGTGCGAGAGATTAGTAATGTATCGAGGAAATCTCTTCTTTCGGTGGGATCGCCTTTTACAAGCGAAAGATCTTCAGGAGTAAAGAGAATGGCACGTACATGACCAAGTAACTCTCGTGTCGATCGAACTGGTTGTTGATTAATTCTCGCCCGGTTAGCTCTACCTTGATTGATCTCAACTTCAAGTAGCTCTTCGCGCCCTGCGCTATTTATCTTCGCTCGGATATACGCCTTCTCATTTTCTAATTTGATTAACGGATTATCTGAGGAGGTTCGGTGTGATCGCAGATATGCAAGGAACCCGATTGATTCGATGATATTGGTTTTACCTTCTCCATTGCTTCCAATAAACGAAGTGATGCCAGGGCGTAGCTCTAACTCTAAGTTCTCATACGAACGATAGTTAGTTAGGTGTAAATATGAGAGATACACAGATTACGAGGCGTACCGCATCGGCATAAGAAGGTAGCGATAGCTTGTGTTGCTCTGGCCATCTGCGCTCTCTCGACCTGAGAGAACCGCGGGCTTGCTTGCTCCCGTAAATGCCATATCAACATAAGCAGCGCCAAGAGCTGAGAGGCCATCAACCAAATATGTTGGGTTAAATGCGATTGTGAAACCTTCACCATCAAAGGCAATCTCTAACTCTTCGGTTGCTGAAGCCTCTTCGCCAGCTCCGGCTTCTAAAGTTAATGATCCTGGTGCGAAAGTCAGGCGAAGTGGAATTGTTTTGTCAGCAACTAAAGCAACTCGTCGCACTGAATCAAGTAGTGGAGCAACTTCAATAATTGCTGTCGCGCTTCGATCACTTGGTAGTAAATGGCGATATGGTGGGAAAGTTCCATCGAGCATGCGAGAAGTCATTGACTTTCCCTCTGTTGAAAAACCAATTAAGCGCTCTTGAGCATTAGGTGCGGCTAAAGCAAGGCTCACTTGACTACTACCAACAAGTGATTTTGATGCATCATGCAAAGTGCGGGCGCGAATCAGCGCGGATGCACTTGCGCGGGGGGCCTCCCAGTCAAGTTCACGAACTGCTAGTCGGTAACGATCGGTTGCTGCGAGAGTTAATTTGTTCTCTTCAATTTCTACATGCACACCAGTTAACACTGGAAGTGAGTCGTCTTTACCGGCAGCGATTGCAACTTGATGCACAGCCTCTGCAAATAATTCACCAGTGAGACGGCCTGTTTCGGAAGGTAACTCAGGGAGATTTGGGTAATCGCTTACTGGGAGGGTAGGTAATGCAAATTTTGCAGAACCAGAAATAACACTTACTCGATTACCATCTAATGAGATTGTTACTGGTTTATTTGGTAATGATTTAGCAATATCAGAGAGAAGGCGCCCTGACACTAAGACTCTTCCTTCTTCTTTTACATCAGCAGTGATTGTTGCTTTAGCGGATGTTTCTAAATCATAACCAGATAGGTGCACACCATTTTTTTGCGCATCAATAACAACACCAAGAAGTACTGGCATAATTGGTCGAGAAGAGAGTGATCGGGATACCCAAGCCACACCATCAGAGAGCGCATCGCGCTCGACTATAAATCTCATTACTAACTCACTCTCTAAAAAGACGTTACCTATCTTCCCTTACTCAACGCTAAAAGGGCTATCTCAGCTTTTAGGCCGAACCCCCACCGAGATAAGAGTAGGTAAGGGATGGTTCATCCCCAGATTTGTCGGTGGTGGTAAATCCTTTATCTATAAAGATAGAGAGATAGTAATAGGAGTAGGGAGTGTGGATTTTGGGGAAAAGGTGTATTTCCGCTGGTCAGAGGGGAGATCTCTCTCTTTCTTAGTTGTGGATAAACCGGTGGATAATGTGGAGAAGTAGGTATTTGGCTAGTTGCAGCCACTCTTTCCCACAGAGGAAACTCTCAAGGAGGGGTTTACCCCCAAGGTTATCCCCAAGTGTGGAATGGGATTTTTCGGGAGTTACCCCTGACTTCGAGCCTGTTGCCGGATTCTGTTGGTCAACTCTGTGACCTGGTTATAGATCGAGCGGCGCTCAGCCATTAGTTGGCGGATCTTCCGATCGGCATGCATGACTGTGGTGTGGTCGCGCCCGCCGAAGGTTTGCCCAATTTTCGGCAGTGAGAGATCAGTTAATTCACGACAGAGGTACATCGCAACCTGGCGAGCATTTACTAAAGCTCGCGAGCGTGATGTGCCGCAGAGATCATCAATAGTGAGGCTGAAGTACGCGGCAGTTTGCGCCATGATTGTGGCGCCAGTGATTTCTGGCCCAGATTCATCGGGGATGAGATCTTTTAAAACAATTTCAGCGAGCGATAAATCGACGCCTTGTCGATTAAGACTTGCAAAAGCTGTTACTCGGATTAATGCACCTTCAAGCTCGCGAATATTTGTTGAGATTTTACTCGCGATATATTCCAAAACGTCATCCGGAGCATTTAACCGATCTTGCGCTGCTTTCTTGCGAAGAATTGCAATACGGGTTTCAAGTTCAGGAGGTTGAATGTCGGTGATCAGCCCCCACTCAAAACGGGAACGAAGCCGGTCTTCCAGCGTTGCCAATTGTTTTGGTGGACGATCACTGGTGATGACGATCTGTTTATTTGCGTTGTAAAGCGTGTTAAAGGTATGAAAAAACTCTTCCTGAGTGCGCTCTTTATTCTCAAGGAATTGAATATCATCTACGAGTAGAAGATCCACATCCCGATAACGCTTTTGGAATACTGCTGATTTATCGTCGCGAATCGAATTAATAAAATCATTGGTGAACTCTTCGCTCGATACATATCGAACGCGTAAGTTCCCATAAAGCTCCTTGGCATATGCACCAATTGCATGTAGTAAGTGCGTCTTGCCGAGACCAGATTCGCCATAAATAAAAAGTGGGTTATATGCCTTGCCGGGCGCTTCAGCCACCGCAACAGCTGCAGCATGTGCGAATCTATTAGAAGATCCGATGACAAACGTTTCAAAGATGTAGCGCGGATTCATACTCATTGCGCCAGATTCAGTAGTAACTGTTGGTTCTGCACTTCTACCAGTGCCTGGTCGTGGTTGTTCTACCTCGGTTATCACTTCACCAGGTTTTTCATTTTCCAGAGTCTCGTCGATGGTTACCGCAACACGAACCTCTCGACCTAACTTTGTACTCAAGACATCATTGATGATTGATCGCAACCGGGTCTCTAAAACATCTTTTGCAAATGCATTTGGCGCAGCAACAAGAAGAGTGGTACTTCCATTGCTATCGATAAGTCCCATCGGTTGAGTCAGTTGTAAGAAGGCGCGATGTTGTGGTGAGTCGGTAGCGATGAGCGAAATAGCGCTCTGCCATAGCTCAGGGAGTTGAACCTCAAGGAGCGCGCTCTCATCTGCCATTTGGAATCCTTTCCACACCGGTTACCCACCGTTTATCCCCAGAGATATCCACAGGCTGTGGGCTACCTAGTGGATATTTGTCCGAAATGCACCAATATCTACCGAGGGAAGTAGCTTCCTCTGTGGAAGAAGGCAGACCCTATTCCGGGTTATGGGAAAAAGCAACTAGTTATCCACAACTCTAAACTCCACGTTTAGGGATAGCTCTGGGTAGTTTTCATCAGCGCGCCCTTCGCCCTCCCGGGTTTGACCATAACGCCCTTACCTCCGTACCGTTTACCTCCTGCCCGATCGATTATGAGTTCACCAACTCAAGCGCTCGAGCCAATGAAACTTCCTCGACCTTTAGGAGATACACGTGAAGCGGACCTTTCAACCCAACAATCGCCGTCGGGCCAAGACCCATGGTTTCCGCGCTCGCATGTCAACTCGTGCAGGTCGCGCTGTTCTAGCTGCGCGTCGTGCCAAGGGGCGCCTGCGCATCTCGGCATAAGTCTTCGCGTAATTGGCGCGGGCTGATGTTGGCGCAGAAAAATCGCCTGCGTAAAGCGAGCGAGTTCGCACTCGCTTCTAAAGGCAAGCGAGTGTCAGGAGAGAATTTTCTGCTCTATGTCGCAACACCAGTTCACGGTGAGCGATCTGGGGCACCGGTGAAGGTGGGCCTCATAGTGGGAAAGAATGTGGGCAACTCAGTGATGCGCCATCGCGTCTCTAGGCAGATTCGCCATGGTATTGCCCCGCACCTCAATAGATTTTCTGAAGGCACGCTCTTGCTCTTTCGTGCCCATCCGGGCGCGGCAAAGAGCGCAGAGCAAAATCTCAACGCTGAGATTTCGGCATTAGTTTCGAAATATTTTTCGGTTGCTAAATGATCACCTTAATTCGTTTATATCAGAAGTGGATCTCACCAGCCTTCCCGGCTAGATGTAAGTACTACCCGACCTGTTCGGAATATGCACTTCTAGCGATTCGCAGTAAGGGTTTGATTGTTGGTACTGCTTTAGCGATGTGGCGATTGATTCGCTGCAACCCATGGTCGATGGGTGGAATCGACTATCCACCAGGTGGCAGAGATGTTCAGGCACAAAATCAACAACAGCGAAGAAAGGCGAGTAAATAGTGGGTATTTTTAATCCGCTTTATGATGCGATTTCCTGGGTTATCTTATTTTTCCATGGTTTATTTGAACCAATGTTTGGTGCAGAGAGCGGCGTAACCTGGTCGCTAGCAATCATCTTTCTAGTTGTGTTGATTCGAATCATTTTAATTCCGCTCTTTGTGAAGCAGATCAAAAGCCAACGAGCTTTGACAGTTCTCCAGCCAGAGATGAAGGCGATTCAACAGAAGTATAAAGATGATCGCCAAAAGCAGTCTGAAGAGATGATGAAGCTTTATAAAAAGCATGGTACAAATCCATTAGCATCTTGTTTTCCGCTACTCGCCCAAGCACCAATCTTTTTCGCGCTCTTTACGGTGCTAAATGGAATCGCACAAGATGTTCCACGAGGAGTTCTTACTCAAGCAGATGTTGATAGCGCAGCAAATGCTGGATTTTTTGGCGCACCAATCGCAGCAACTTTTTTAATGGGCGCTCCAGATATTGAGAAGCTTGGTGGTACACCGGCAACGGTGAAAATCATTACTCTCATCATGATTATCTTGATGTCTGCATCAACATTTATCACGCAACGTCAATTGATGGTTAAGGGAATGCCTAAGAACGACGGTCAACCAAACATGATGGTGCAACAACAAAAAATCATGTTGTACTTATTCCCAATAATTTTTGCGGTGACAGGAATTAACTTTCCAGTTGGTGTTTTACTTTATTGGTTAACTACAAATCTTTGGACTATGGGACAACAGTTCTATGTCATCAAGAGAAATCCAACGCCAGGATCTCCTGCTTATTTTGAGTTAGAGGCAAAGCGTGCAAAGAAGGCGGGAACTACTGAACAAACAGATCCAACAAATAACGGCTCAGTTGCTGTTGAAGGGTCAGATGAGCAGAACCCCACCGATCTGAAAGGGCAACGCCAACAGCCAAAGCGTGATAAGGGCAAACAAGGCAAGAAAAAGAAGAAGCGATAGGTAGATAGCGACAATTCATCGCAATCTATGACAAATAACTATATTTACCCCTATTTGGGGAGGTAGGAGAGAAGAATGGCCGAGAAGAGCCTCATTGCACGGTTAGAAGAAGAGGGAGATCGAGGTGCGGATTACCTTGAAGCGCTCCTTGATATCGCTGATTTACCGGGCGATATCGATATTGATGTGGAGAATGATCGGGCAGCCCTAGCCATAGTTGGCGGAGAGTTGACCCATCTCATCGGAAGAGAGGGGGAGGTTCTCGAGGCGCTCCAGGAGTTAACTCGAATGGCGGTGCAGCGCGAGACAGGCGAGCGCTCTCGATTAATGCTCGATATTGAGGGTTTTCGAGCGAAGAAGCGAGATGAGCTTCGAGCTCTTGCAGAGAGCACGGCGGAAGAGGTTAAGAAGAGTGGTGTCGCAATTGCCCTAAAGCCTATGAATGCCTTTGAGCGAAAAGTTATCCACGACGCTATTGGCGAGTTGGGGCTGAGTAGTGAATCAGAGGGCGAGGAGCCAGAGCGCCATATCGTGGTTCTTCCTGCTTAATGTATGGCCTCTGAATTCCCGCACTTATCTGTTTCACGGGAAACATTTGCTCGCTATGCCGAGATATTGCAAGGGGCAGGGGTAGAGCGAGGCCTCATTGGTCCTCGTGAGGGGGAGCGGATCTGGGAGCGCCATATTTATAACTGCCTCCCGGTGGCCACCCTTATCCCCTTTGGGGCGAAAGTCATTGATATTGGTAGCGGCGCAGGTCTGCCGGGGATCGTGCTCGCCCTAGCTCGCCCAGATATCTCTATCTTGCTTTTGGAGCCACTTGAGCGTCGCGCCACCTTTCTTAATGAGGTCATTGACGAATTGGGATTGAGTAACTCCACCGTTGCCCGTGGCAAAGCAGCGGAATTTCAAGGGAAATTCGATGTAGTAACGGCACGTGCAGTCGCGCCCATGGATCGCCTCCTCGCCTGGAGTTGGCATTTGCTCTCTCCTGGTGGCCGAATTTTGGCGATGAAGGGAGAGCGCGCAAGCGAAGAGTTGGCTCAGAGCCACCTCTCTCGCTATACCGGAGCGAGTGGTGAGATCCTTGAGCCCTCCCTCCCTACCGGTGGATGCAAGGTGATTTCTGTAGCAAAGGCTGGTTAACTGCGCTCTATGAGCGCCACTGTTTCCCGTGAAACCAAAGCGGTGATTGGTACTCGTCGCCTCAAGGAGGCGATGGCTCCACTCCCGCAGGCCCGAATTATTACCGTGGCAAACCAAAAAGGCGGAGTAGGGAAGACAACTACCGCAGTAAATATTGGCGCAGCGCTCGCGATGGGCGGCTTAAAGGTCCTTCTTATTGATCTCGATCCGCAAGGTAATGCAAGCACTGCATTTAGCGTGGCTCACGATGAAGGAATCCCCGGCAGCTACGAGGTATTGGTCTCTGGTGCATCGCTTACCTCCGTAAAGCAGCGAGCCGAGGGTTACCCACACCTCGATGTTGTTCCTGCTGGCGTTGATCTCGCTGGCGCGGAAATTGATCTCGTTGAATTAGAGCGACGTGAATTTAAATTACGTGATGCGATTACAGAGCTAAATAAAAAAGAGCGGTATGACTACATCGTTATTGATTGTCCACCTAGTTTAGGTTTATTAACTTTGAACGCGTTGATTGCTGCTCATGAATTGTTAATTCCAATTCAATGCGAGTACTACGCCCTTGAAGGGTTAACCCAATTAATAAAAATTATTTCGTTAGTAACGGAAAATACAAATCCAGAGTTACATATTGGTGCGATTCTCTTAACTATGTTTGATGGTAGAACTCGACTAGCACACGATGTAGCGAGCACTGTCCGTACACATTTTCCCAACGAAGTTTTAACAACTGTTATTCCTCGCGCAGTACGAGTAAGTGAAGCGCCATCATATGGACAGAGCGTGATGACCTATGACATGTCATCACCAGGTGCACTTGCCTATCTCGCTGCAGCACGTGAATTACATGAGAAGGGGCGCGCAGAATGAGTACTCGAAAAGGCGGACTTGGCAGAGGTCTTGGCTCATTGATTCCAAGTGGTGAATCAAAACAACTCTCTTCCGTAGTAGCTGGAGTTCCAGTTGATATTGCTAACCTCAATCACATCTCGATTCATGCAATTGCCCCCAATCCAAGACAGCCACGAACAGTTTTCGATGAAGAGAAGATGGCAGAACTCATAACCTCAATTAAAGAGGTTGGTGTTTTACAACCGCCTGTCGTTCGATCTATTGGTGATGGTCGATATGAATTGATTATGGGCGAACGCCGGTTCCGCGCTGCAAAAGCAGCGGGGCTCTCTGAGATTCCAGTGATCATTCGACAGACGCCTGATGATCAACTTTTACGCGAAGCGCTACTTGAAAATATTCATCGCTCAGAGCTCAATGCTTTAGAGGAGGGCGCTGCATATGAGCAGCTACTTAATGACTTTAACTACACGCACGATGAATTAGCCCAAAAAATAGGGCGTTCTCGCCCCCACATCTCAAACACGCTTCGGCTACTTCAGCTTCCGCCGAGCGTGCAACGTCGCGTTGCTGCCGGCGTACTCTCTGCAGGTCATGCTCGAGCGCTGCTAGCCCTCGGTGATTCTGCAGCTATGGAGCGGTTGGCAAATCGGATAGTGACTGAAGGATTAAGCGTTCGAGCTGTCGAAGAAATTATCTCTGTCGGTGTCAAAGGGGGAAAGAAAAAAAGTAATTCATCAAAAAGTAAGAGCGTTTCTCCTGAGCTAGCAGAACTTGCGGAGGAGCTCGGCGATTTTCTTAATACTCGAGTCACCATTGATAAAGCAACCGGCAAGAGCAACGGAAAAATCATCATTGAGTTTGCATCTGGGGAAGATTTACGTCGCATCATCGAAGAGATTGAGGGGTAGTTATGGCGCTCTATGAGGCTACGCCAATCACAGGTTCCAAATCTGGTTTAGGTGAAGGAACGCTCTGGGATGAGCGTCGGAAGAGTTTTCTCTGGGTCGATGTGCACGATGGCTACATTAAAGAGTATCTACCAACTACAAAAGAAATCATCCCGCATAAAGTAGGAGATTTTGTAAGTTATGTAGGTAAACGAAAAGCTGGTGGCTATGTGATTGCGCTCGGAGATCGCCTAGCAATAACTGACGAAAACTTTTCGATCACCAAAGAGATTGACATGCATATCGATCGCAAAGTTGGACAGACAAATGATGGGAATATCGATATTTGTGGCTGCTTATGGATTGGCGTTGCTGAGGCAGTTGAAGGTTCGAAGGCCGGCGACTTACGTCGAATTAATCCTCACTTCGATTCGAGCACTCATCGCAGGAGCGTGCAGATATCAAACGGTATTGATTGGTCGCTAGATGGAAAGATCATGTATTACATTGATTCAGCGACGCGAGAGATTTCTCGTTACCAGTTCAACCCTCAAAATGGCGAGATTGGTCCAGAACTATCTGCGATAGATGTCAGTGATGTCACGGGTGTGCCGGATGGTATGTGCACCGATTCATTGGGCAATCTCTGGGTAGCGTTCTGGGGTTCTGGCCAGGTAAGGAATTACTCACCAGAGGGCGATCTTCTCAATACTGTGCAGGCGCCGACTGCGTTAACAACCTGTCCCTCATTTGGCGGAGCTGATCTCAAAACGCTCTTTATTACTTCGGCGCAAGATCATTACCAACCAGAGTTTGCCTTTGATGCAGATAACGATAAGTACGGCGGGATGTGT
>JBIJBY010000018.1:0-16838 GCA_044344975.1 Candidatus Nanopelagicaceae bacterium
GTCAGCGAAATAACTGCGGGCGCAGGCGATGCCCCTGCCGCAACTTTGGCTCAATTTGGCATTCGATACCTCTATCTAGAAAACGGGAGGAAGAACAATTCGCTTGCGCGAAAGATTGATGGGATAGGTGGATTAACTCGTCTCTCTGCAACTGCTGATGGCATTCTGTGGGAAGTATCGGGGATAACCGCGCGAATAAAGTTCCTGCCGAAATTGGACTCAAAAGATAAAAAATCGGCCGTTGAAAATGAAATCTTGGAACTTCCATCTGAGGTTGTGGGAGCAGAGTTCGATGTGCCCTCTGCTGGAAGAGTGCAACTTGCCGAAGTATTCGACTCGCGATGGCGAGCGCTCCATGCGGGCAAGGTTTTATTGCCTATCGAGTCAGAGCTCGGGTTGACGGAATTTGCCATCCCTGAACTAGGTCGCGTAGTCCTATTTCACGATGGCACTATTCACCGAGCGGGCCTCTCCCTTCAACTCGCTTCGCTGGGATTGCTCATATTCTTTGCGCTCCCACGAGGCCGTCGACAGCGTGAATTCTCTGACGAGGAGCTCGCATGAGAATTCGCACCTTAATTCTCCTCTCGTTTCTTGCCGTTGTTGTGGGCGCTAGCGCGCTACCAGGAGGAGTTGCTCCGCGAGAGTATGTCGAGAACGTCGCAACTTTTATCTGTCCAGCTAAGAATCGCGATATGACTGGCTCGATTTACCTTGCAGATAAATCAGCAAAAAGTGGAGTCATTGATGTAAAGAATCGCCCACTCAAAAAAAGCAAGGATCGCCAAGTTGCGTTAGGGCAGAAGGCTCGCGTTGTGGCAGGGGATAGCGCAACGCCATTGGTTGTTGCATCGAAACGGTCGACCTGGTTGGCTTTCTCTCAATGCAGCGCATCTGCCGGAGAGTTTTGGTTTGTTGGTGGCGCAAGCGATGTAACAAGCCTGGGCTACTTTCAATTTATAAATGAGAATCTTGGTAAAGCAATTATTGATGTAGAGCTCTGGAGTGAAGATGGTTCGGAATCCACGCGGACTTTGACGATTCCGCCGCGAAGCACCAAGAACTACTCCCTTACAACTTTTATGCCAGGAAAGAAACGAACGGTGTTTCACATAGTCTCTCGATCCGGATTGATTAAAGCTGCACTTTTTGATGAAAGAGGTAAAGGTCTGCAGACCTATGGTGGTGATTTTGTCGCACCAGCAACTAGCCCAAGTCTGAATGTTCTTATTCCGGGAGTTCCAGGGAGCAAGTTGGTTAAGAAATCGAAGATAACTTCCCAAAAGTTGCGTTTATTTGTTCCAGGCGAGAGCGATTCGATTCTTCAGGTGACTTACATTTCGCCTTCTGGAGTATTTGCTCCCATTGGTTTGGACTCACTGCGGGTTCCCGCGCAAAAAGTTGTAGAGATAGATTTGGGAACATTACCTAAGAGTCGACTCTTTTCCATCAAGTTAAGTTCAACGGAGCCAACAGTCGCAGCCATTCTCACTCGAGGAACTTTTGGCGTGAATAGTAAAATTTCGGAGCTTTCATGGTCGACAAGTACCGAAGTAAGTTCTGGTGAACGGATAACTCTTCCGGAGCGAACAGGGTGGTTGAGTATCGTGTCAGAGTCACCAAAGGTCTCATTTACTGTCGTAGGCGCTCGCGGCAAGAAGTCGAATGTAACGGTGAAGGTTGATTCGATGGCGGTATGGAAGGTCCCTAAAGCCGCTCGCCAGATTCAATTTGCCGAAGGATCAAAGCGGATGTATCTGGGCTTAGCTATCCAAGATGGTTCGGGGATTTCAACAACTGCATTAGCGCCGGCACTTGGAAAAGAGCGGACTGCGCTTCCCGTTGTTGATTCGCGTCTGTTGATCCCCTCCGCTTAGGGTCGCGTGGCTAACTTTTTTGAATTACCAACGGAGCGCGCTATCGGAGTGGCATCCCAACCTAGAAAGTTCTCTCGATATAACGTATCTCTATGGCTAGGTTACGTCCGGCAACTAGACGGTGCACGCGCACTGGCTGTACCCAACCTGCCCTACAGACGCTTACATATATTTACGGTGATTCTACCGTCGTGCTTGGGCCATTAGCGACGTACGCAGAGCCGCATAGCTACGACCTTTGTAGTAATCATGGTGCAAAACTCACTGCACCTCGAGGATGGGAGCTCATTCGACTAACCAGCGACGAGAGCGAAGCTGGACCAAGTGACGATGATTTACTCGCCATTGCAGATGCCGTGCGAAGTGTTATTACTTCAATTCCGCAACAAAGCCAACCTACTATTGGTCGACGTGGACATTTACGAGCTCTTCCTTCAGAATAAATAGTGTGCCTTATACCGAGCGCTCACTTGCAACCATTATTAAGTCCTATGATGTTAGAGGGCTTGTTGGAAGTGAGATAACCGAGCAGTTCTGCCACGATATTGGAATTGCCTTTGCCAACTTAGTTACTAGTGATGGCGCCACAGAAATCGTCATTGGATATGACATGCGCCCCTCCTCGGAGAGTTTGGTGGAGGCTTTCGCAAGAGGTGTTCGCGCGACAGGAACCAATGTCATCAACATAGGCCTCGCTGCAACTGATCAGTTATATTTTGCAACTGGAAAGTTAAACATTCCTGGAGCAATGTTTACTGCTAGCCATAATCCTGCGGAATATCATGGAATCAAATTAGCCAGAGCCGGGGCAAAACCTATCGGGGCATCAAGTGGATTAGAGCAAATACGAGAAGCATTGATTACAAACAATCTCCCTATCGCGAAAGTTGCCGGCAGTGAGCGAAATATGGATCTTCTGGAAGAGTACGGCGCGTACCTCAGGAAAATCGTAGATTGTTCCGACATCAGACATCTCAAACTTGTCATTGATGCAGGTAATGGAATGGCCGGGCATACCGTTCCTAAAGTTCTCGGACCACTAAATCTGGAGATTGTGCCAATGTACTTTGAGCTAGACGGCACTTTTCCGAATCACGAGGCAAATCCCCTCGACAGTTCTACATTGAGAGATTTACAAAAGCGCGTAGTCCAAGAGAAAGCTGATTTGGGGCTTGCATTTGACGGCGATGCAGATCGATGTTTTCTTGTTGACGAAACTGGCCAACTTGTGGCTCCATCTTTATTAACTGCATTAATAGCGGAGAGTGAGTTAAGCAAACTTCCGGGAAGCACAATCATCTATAGCTTGATTTCATCACGAGTAGTACCTGAGGTAATTGAAAGGTGTGGCGGTATTCCTTCAAGAAGTAGGGTTGGCCACTCATACATCAAGTCGCAGATGGCAGAGACTGGGGCGCTCTTTGGCGGCGAACATTCGGGACATTTCTATTTTCGAGATTTTTGGAGCGCCGACTCCGGAATGCTTGCCGCGCTATATGCAATTGCTGCACTTGGTCGTTCACCTGAATCTGTGAACTTTTCAACTATTATTGATAAGTATCGAAAATATTTTGGAAGCGGTGAGATAAATTCAAAGGTAGCCAATCCAGCAGAAGCGATGGCTCGCGTTGAATCACATTTCTCACACCAAGGGGAGATAGATCGCCTTGACGGTTTGACTGTCAATTCGGAAAAGTGGTGGCTTAACGTCCGCCCCTCAAATACGGAGCCATTACTGAGACTTAATGTAGAAGCAGATAGCAATGAGATAATGTGCGCTATCCGCGATGAGGCATTGGAGGTGATTCGGCGGTGACGGTGGATCCCAGGATTCTTGAAATTATCGTTTGTCCGCAATGTCGCGGAGAATTGGCGCTTGAATCTCAATCTTTATTCTGCAAGAAATGTGCCTTGGCTTATCCGATCCGGAATGGAATCCCAGTCCTTCTCATTGATGCTGCCATCAAGCGAGGATGACCCCGTTCAATAAAAAGATTCTTACTATCCATGGAGTCATCAAGAATTACCCATGGGGATCGCGCGAAACTCTGGCTCGACATCGGGGAGCACAACAGAGCGCAGAGCCTGAGGCCGAACTGTGGTTTGGTGATAATCCAGCGGGCCCATCTCCCGTTGCAGATACAGATGTGACGCTTGAAGAGATCACTAGGACGCTAGATCCTGCGCTGCCCCAAAGCCAGATTCCTTTTCTCGCCAAAATACTCGCGGTCGAAAGATCTCTCTCACTGCAGGTGCACCCCTCACTTGAGGATATTCCGAAGCTACATAACATTTGTAAGGATAAAAATCACAAACCCGAGATGGTTGTTGCGCTCACCGAATTTCAAGCGTTTGTTGGTTTCGCTCAAATCAAAGAGTCGCTCAAGCTTTTGGAGAAGCTTAATTCTCAGAAAGTCAACGCCTTACTGACCGATCCCTTGCGTGCTGGTGTGCCAATCAAGGAAATTCTCAAGGATGTTTTGGGAGTAGATGATGCAACAGGAACTTTAGAAGAAGTTCGAAAGTGCATGGCGAATCTCGATCACATCCGAGGCAGGTGGATGCGCGAATTGATTGACCTCTATTCACCTAAATTGGACCCCTTAGCTACGTTGCTCTGTGAATTAGTAGTACTCCAGCCCGGGGAGAGCCTGTATCTGCCACCAAAATGCGTGCATGCCTATCTCAATGGCACCGTAGTTGAGGTGATGGCCAATAGCGACAATGTGATTCGGGGAGGTCTGACCCATAAGCCGATTGATAAGAGTAATTTCCTTGAGATCATCGACACTGAAAAGGCGACCGCGCTTCGAATTCATCCCACGGTCACAAAATCACATCGCAAGTGGCAGCCACCGATTGTTGATTTCGTTCTGCACGAGTTTCAAGGTGTTATAGATGCAGAACTAGAGGTTGAGGAGTACGCCATAGCTTTTGCATGGGAGGGGAGGACTCAGATATTTCAGATCGTTCAGCCAGAGACACCAGCGGTTCAGAGTGAATACGCGGATATTTACCATGAAATAGGAGCGCTCTTGGCCCCCGGAAGATATGCGCTTAAGGGAAGCGGTTCTCTCTGGGTGGCAACTGGGAAAGGGCGGTAAAGTAGCGTCATAACGAGTTCATGATGCTATAGAGAGGCCCGACCACGTGAGTAGTTCAACAATCGACAAAAGTGAGATTGCAAATCCCGAATTGGCCGCACAGGGAAAGAAGCGAATCGAATGGGCAGAGCGCAGCATGCCGGTGCTCGCACAAATTCGTGACCGCTTCACTCTTGAACAACCATTCAAGGGCGTGCGCATCTCAGCTTGTATGCACGTCACTACCGAGACTGCAAATCTCATGCGAACGCTCGCTGCCGGTGGGGCTGAACTAGCGCTATGCGCATCTAATCCGCTCTCTACACAAGATGACACAGCGGCGGCTCTTGTTCATGAGTATGGCATAAGCGTATTTGCGAAGAACGCAATCGATCGCGATGGCTACTACAGGCATATCAATGCAGCTCTAGATATAGCTCCACATTTTGTTTTCGATGATGGGTGCGATCTGGTGAATACTCTTCATACAACTCGTCGAGAATTGCTACCGACGATTCTTGGTGGATGCGAAGAAACCACCACCGGTGTCATTCGCTTAACGCAAATGTCTCGAGACGGTGCGCTCACTTTCCCGATGATTGCAGTCAACGATACCGATACCAAGCATATGTTTGATAATCGATATGGCACAGGACAATCAACTTTTGACGCTATCTTCCGCGCCACCAATACCCTTGTTGCCGGAAAGGTCGTAGTGGTAGCTGGTTTTGGATACTGCGGACGTGGCGTTGCAGAGCGAGCTAAAGGTTTGGGCGCTGAAGTTGTCATCACGGAGATAGATGCGACTAAAGCTCTAGATGCGATGATGCAGGGATATCGCGTCATGACAATGCACGAAGCGGCCCGCATCGGCGATATTTTTATCACCGTCACAGGCAACCGCGATGTACTCCGAGCTGAGCACTTTGAGCTGATGAAAGATAATGCGATTATGGCGAACTCAGGTCATTTCGATATCGAGATTGATGTTGCATGGCTTGAGAAGAATGGTCGCAAAAACTCCAAGATTCGCCATCAAACGGATGAGTATGTAATGAAAGATGGTCGCAGACTCTTGCTCCTTGCCGAAGGGCGCTTAGTGAATCTAGGTGCAGCCGAGGGCCATCCTGCTGCAGTAATGGATCTTTCTTTTGCAGACCAAGCTCTCACTGCCGAGTGGTTAGTGCATGAGGCGAAAAACTTAAAGCCTGGCGTCCATGATGTGCCTGTAGAAATCGATAAAGAGGTTGCAGCCCTCAAACTCAAGAGTATGGGGGGCGCAGTAGATCAACTTACTCCGGAGCAAGAGCAGTACCTTAATTCTTGGGAGCATGGCAGCTAATGACGCAAATAATGGTCGTCGATGACGATCAAGATTTAGCAGAGATGCTCGCCATCGTTTTGACTGGCGAGGGAATGGAAGTGGACCTGGTCTCTCGAGGAGATCAGGTCATGGAAGTTTTTAGAAACGCGCCACCCGATTTAGTCCTTTTGGATCTGATGCTTCCCGGGCTCAATGGCATCGAAGTTTGTAAGTTGATTCGGAGTGAGTCGATGATTCCGATAGTCATGCTCACTGCAAAAGGTGAAACGACCGATGTAGTGAAGGGTCTTGAAGCGGGAGCTGACGACTACATCGTCAAACCTTTCCAAACAAATGAGCTCCTTGCACGTATCAAGGCGCGCTTGCGTAGGACATCAGTGCCTACGGTCGCCAGCTCTAAGTTGGAATTCGGCGGTGTTTCTATTGATCTTGTCGCCCATGAGGTTCGGCGCGGTGAAAAAGTCATTGCGTTAACGCGATTGGAATTTGATCTACTGCTAGCCCTCGCTCGGGAACCTGGTCGTGTTTTCACTCGAGAAGCTTTACTCGCTGAAGTCTGGGGTTACCGTCACTCTTCCGATACCCGACTAGTTAACGTGCACATTCAAAGAATCCGCTCCAAGATCGAACGCGACCCTAACCAGCCCGAGTTAGTCCTAACCGTCAGAGGCGTTGGCTACCGCGCAGGTAATTTCACAGAACAGAAATGATGCGGTTCACAAACTCGCTCGCCTTTCGAGTTCTCGGTACGACCCTTCTTCTCTCAACCATTTTAGTGGCCACGCTAGCCTCTGTATTAAATCAGAGGCTTAGCGACGGAATTCGAGAGTCAAAGATCGAGTCAGCTCTCAACGAGAGTCAAACCAAGTTGTTTCAAACAGAGAATCGTTTCATTCTTGCTGAGATTACCTCTGTCTCTGACTTTCGTGATGCGATTGATCGGATAATCACTGAGTTTGCAGACACGCGCGGCAATGAGCGAAATCCAGAAGTTGCGTTACTGCAAGCAAATTCGACAACAGCGAAATTCTATTTATATGAACGAGCAACTAATCAAATCGACAAGTCATCGATTTCTCCTGCCTTGCGCGCGAAAGTGATGGCAACAAAGGAATTGCAATACGAATATGGTCAGATTATCTATACAAGTACATACCTAACACCCGTTTCAATTGAGCGCAAGGTTCCTGCATTGATAATTGGTGGCAACTTTACTGTTGAAAACTTTGGCAAATTTGAGATGTACTTCCTCTATAGCACTTCGCCTGAGAATGCCACTATTTCTCTCATATCTCGAACGCTGTTGATCGGAGCTGTAGCCCTGGTAGTAGTTTTGTTATTCATAGTGTGGGCAACTTCTAGACAAGTAATCACGCCCATCAAAGGTGCCGCTGAGATTGCTGAGAAACTCTCTGCAGGGGACTTCGCGGAACGAATGCAAGTTGCAGGAGCAGACGAAATTGCTCGACTTGCACTTTCCTTCAATGAAATGGCTAGTGCGCTACAGAGCCAAATTACCCGTTTAGAGAATCTCTCTCGGGTGCAACAGCGATTCGTATCAGATGTTTCGCATGAATTGCGTACGCCATTAACTACTCTGAAAATGGCCTCCGATTTGATCTACCGGCAACGCCATGATTTCGATCCAACAATTTCCAGAAGCGCCGAGTTGCTTTCAGCGCAATTGGAGCGATTCGAAAACTTGCTTACCGAACTCTTAGAGGTAAGTAGATTTGATGCAGGAGTGGTAAATCTCGAGCCTGAAGTTGTGGATGTCGTGGCGCTCGTTGAGAAGAGTCTCGAGGCCCTTAAGCCAATTGCGCAAGAACATGGCTCAACATTTCACTACCGCCATCCACATGAGCAGGTAATGACTGTTGTCGACCCCAGACGGATAGATCGAATTCTTCGCAATTTACTGAGCAATGCAATTGCCTATGGAGAGGGCAATCGCATCGACGTTGAAGTGCGCGCAAGTGAGAAGTCACTAGCTATCGCAGTTCGAGATTTTGGAATCGGACTTCGACAAGGTGAAGAGACGCGCGTCTTCGATAGGTTCTGGAGAGCGGACCCATCACGCGAAAGAACTCGGGGTGGGACCGGACTTGGGCTCTCTATTGCCCAAGAGGATGCACAGCTCCACGGTGGGATAATTGAGGCGAAAGGTCTTTACGGTAAAGGCTCACTTTTCGTTGTCACCATTCCACGAGACCGTAGTGAAGAACTCACAGAACGGCTCTTTCCTCTGACTATCTAAGGTAATGCGCTCTATTTTTATCGTGTGAGCTTTCTTCAATCTTTACTCTCTCTTGTAATCCCTGTTGCGTGCATATGCTGTGGACGAGGCGAAGAGATTATCTGCATGCAGTGTCGAGAGAAATTCACTCCGTCAGATGCACTCAAACCAAGACTTCTCTCTGTAAGTAGGGAGAAAACAAAAATCGGATCACTTCTTCCGTACAGCGATGATGTTCGTCAGATAATAATTGGCGCCAAAGATGATGGAAATCGAGAGTTGGAGCGAATTGTCCTCGAGGCGCTTCTCGCTGCACGAACTCTTTTTCCTGAAGATCTTGTAATTGTTCCTATTCCTAGCACTTTTCGTTCAAGGAGAAGACGGGGGCGTGATTTCACCTTTGATATTGCGCGAGAATTAGCGCAGCAATCTGGCGATCAAATTCTTCCGGCGCTGCAGTACACCCGATCTGTTGCCCCGCAGAAGACTCTCAATGCAGAAGAGCGACTGGCGAATATGCGTGGCGCGCTCACTTGTCGTGAGTACCACCGTGAAAAGAGCGGGATGAAAGGTGGACGAGCGGCGTTACTCCTCGATGATGTTCTCACCACGGGTGCGACGCTTTATGAAGGCATGCGGGCGGTGCGCGCTGGAGGGCGCCCTTGTTTAGGGGCGATTACCGCCTCTTTTTCCCTCAATTGGAGCCAAGAGCAGCCCCAGCGTTAGAGTAGGGGTCTATCCCGAGAAAGGCCTCATCAACGTGGTTGCTCTGCTGGACAAATTCTTACGTGCTGGTGAAGGGCGCCAGGTCAAGAACCTTGAGAAGATCGCCCGCTCAGTTAATTCGCACGAAGAAGAGATTTCCGCGCTGAGCGATCAGCAACTTCGGATGAAGACCGACGAGTTCAAGTCGCGCATCAATGATGGCGAAGATTTAGACGACATACTTCCTGAGGCATTTGCAGTTGTTCGCGAGGCCGCTAAGCGCACTCTCGGTCAGCGCCATTACGACGTTCAGTTGATGGGTGGAATCGCACTCCACCGAGGAAATATTGCTGAAATGCGTACGGGTGAAGGCAAGACCTTAGTTTCAACACTTCCCGCTTATCTCAACGCCCTTGCAGGAAAAGGCGTTCATATCGTTACCGTCAACGATTATCTCGCCGAGCGGGATAGTGAATGGATGGGTCGGGTACATCGTTTTCTAGGTTTGAGCGTAGGAGTAATTCTTGCGCATATGACTCCACAGGAACGGCGCGCCGCGTATGCAGCTGATATTACATACGGAACAAATAATGAATTTGGTTTCGATTACTTACGTGACAACATGGCTTGGTCAATCGATGATTGCGTGCAACGTGAGCATAATTTCGCAATAGTTGACGAGGTCGACTCTATTCTCATCGACGAGGCGCGCACGCCTCTCATCATTAGTGGTCCGGCTGATCGCCCGACTAAGTGGTACTCAGAATTTGCAACAATCGCTAAGAAGCTCACTCCAGGTGAGCACTACGAGGTGGATGAGAAAAAACGAACAGTAGGGATGGTTGAAGCGGGCATCACTGAGGTTGAAAAACTTTTGGGTATTGAAAACTTGTACGAAACCGCGAATACACCACTCATCAGCTACCTAAATAATGCCCTCAAATCGAAAGAATTATTCAAGCGAGATAAAGATTATGTGGTGATGAACGGTGAACTACTCATCGTTGATGAGCACACAGGTCGAATCCTTCAGGGGCGCCGCTACAACGAAGGTTTGCACCAAGCGCTTGAGGCAAAAGAGGGCGTAAAAATCCAAGACGAAAACCAAACTCTTGCAACTATTACTTTGCAGAATTACTTCCGACTCTACGACAAGCTCTCAGGTATGACTGGAACTGCCATGACAGAGGCTTCGGAGTTTTATCAAATCTACAAATTGGGCGTAATTCCTATCCCTACCAACAAAGTGATGCAGCGCGTTGATGAATCCGATCTCGTGTACAAGACCGAGCATGCAAAGTTCCTCGCAGTTGTTGATGATATTGTCGAACGCCACCGCAAAGGGCAGCCTGTTCTCGTTGGCACCGTAAGCGTGGAGAAATCAGAAGAGCTATCAACTTTTCTTGTTCGCAAGGGCGTCGCACACGAAGTTTTGAATGCTAAACAACACGAGCGCGAGGCAGCAATTGTTGCCCGTGCAGGCTGTAAGGGTTCAGTCACGGTCGCGACTAACATGGCAGGTCGAGGTACCGACATCATGCTGGGCGGAAACCCCGAGTTTTTTGCCGATTTCGCCCTGCAACAACGTGGCTTCTCACCCGTCGACACCCCAGAGGATTACGAGCGCGAATGGCCTGCCGAATTAGCGCGCCAGCGCCAACTGGTTGCTGCAGAGCATGACGAGGTTGTGGCTCTTGGCGGCCTCTATGTTCTAGGTACCGAACGCCACGAATCTCGCCGTATTGATAATCAGCTCCGCGGTCGCTCTGGTCGACAGGGAGATCCAGGTGAATCACGTTTCTATCTCTCACTCCAAGATGAGTTAATGCGACGCTTTAATTCCGCTTTGGTTGAAAGATTCCTTGGCGCCGCGGGAATACCTGACGATGTGCCGATCGAATCCAAGATGGTGAGCAATGCAATTAAGTCTGCGCAAACTCAAGTTGAAAGTCAGAATTTTGAAATTCGCAAAAATGTTCTCAAATATGATGACGTGCTAAATCGCCAGCGCCAAGTTATTTATGTTGAACGACGGAGCGTCCTAGAAGGCGCTGATCTCCGCGAGCAAATGATTGGATTTATTGACGATGCAGTTCGAGGGCAAGTCGATTTTGCAACTGCAGATAGTTTCCCTGAAGAGTGGAATCTTGACCTTTTATGGCAACAGCTAAAAGTGATTTATCCAGTCACCCTTAATCAAGAGCAATTAATCGAAGAAGCGGGCGATATTTCAGCTCTCTCAAGTGAGTACTTGAGTGAGCTAGTAAGTAATGATGCATTAGCTCAGTACGAACTACGCGAGCAAACCCTTACACCTGAGATAACCCGCGAACTTGAGCGACGAGTTGTGCTTTCAGTTCTTGATCGTCGCTGGCGCGACCACCTTTACGAAATGGATTACTTACAAGAGGGAATAGGGCTTCGCGCGATGGCGCAACGTGACCCACTCGTTGAGTATCAAAAAGAAGGTTACGATCTTTTCACCGCAATGATGGAAGGTATCAAGGAGGATTCGGTTGGCTTACTCTTCCACGCAGAGGTGAATGTGGAGCGAACCTCGCAAGGTGAACTTGCATCGGCATCCTTACCTGAGCTTGGTGGCGGCGAACAAGAGTTGCATTACTCAGCTCCAGGGGAGTCTGGAGAGCCCGAACAGAAGAGCGTTCGCTCTGCTGACGAAACTTCTCGAAATGCTCAGTGTCCTTGTGGTTCTGGTAAAAAATATAAGAGATGCCATGGAGATCCGCGCAATCGTTAAATTGTGAAGAGTTCTACACAGAGCCAGCGGCCATCTAGTCCTTCGAAGCGTGCGACCAAGATTCGACTTCGCTCTTTTCCATGAAGCATTGCTGTAACTTCAAGTATCTGGTCGAAAGGTTGACCAATACTTTTCCGACCAATGCGCACTTGGGCAGGGCGCACTCTTGCGTTGTCAGAGAGATAGGTGAACACCTTTCGGTTGCACCACCGTGAAAGTTGAACTGCTGAGCGTTTGCCATTCAGTATTTCGACCGCGCTGTGGACAAAGCGTTCCACCCACTCTTTTGGATTCGGTAATTGCTCAAAAGGGGTGATCTGTCGACCGAATTCGTATTCATCTTCAACACAGCTATCAACATCAGGGGTTGGCTTGAAAGTTAGCCGCGGGGCAATTTGCAGCTGTCCATTTGTGTGTAGCTCAAAGATTGCTTGGGAGCTCTCGGGTTCAAATAGGTCGAGGGGTTCTTGGAAAAGTATGGTTGTCATGAGGGCAGGCTCTCCCAGGAGAGCGCTTAAAGCCTCCATCTTTCAGAGAGAGTTTCCTCATTCAAAAGTATGAGTGCGCGCTAATTGGAACCTCGAAATCTATTGCCTTGTACTAAGAGCCTATGCAGAAGAAAGAGATTTTTGGCGCCGCCCTCTTAGTTGTCGGAATCGCTGGGATGTTTCTCTCGGTGCGCGATACCGTGCCTCCTGATCGTTACTTCACCACCGCTCGCGATTTAGCTGTAGGAGAGATTGTTTCATCCTCTGATTTTCAGGTTATTCCAATTGATTTAAGGGGCGCCGCCAATCATTACATAAGTGCTGAATCCATTTTTTCAAATCGTCAAGTATTACGAAAGATTGCGAAAGGTGAGATTCTCCCACGAGATGCAATCTCAAAAAGAAAGGGTTTGGAACGACGCAAGCAGGTGACATTCACTTTTTTAGAGAGCAAAATCCCGATTGGACTTCGAAGAGGGGATTTGGTCGATATCTATTTCTTTAACGCTCCCAGAGGTGGCGCCACCGATTCACCCGTTCAGTTACTGAAAAAGTACGAGAAGGTGCAAATCGATTCCGTGTCAAAAGGTGAGGGACAAATTAATGGAGAAATTACAGTGACGTTGCTAGTAGAACCAGAAAATGTGAGCGAAGTGCTCACTTTTCTCGCCAGCAGTGAACCCTTTTTAGTGAAAGGGTCTCATGATGGAGAGTAGTGGAGAGGTTTTTCTCGTAATTATAAATACCGCACTTGAAGAGCACGTCTATGGGGTACTCCAGGCGTCAGACGTTGGGGTTAGTGGGCGGTATCTGTCTATCGAAGATATTCCACGCGATTGTCGACAAGCAGGCATTTTGTTGACTACCTCAGATTTAATCAGTGAAGAGACGGTTGGGGATTTGCGGAGAGAGTTTCTAGGAATCATTCTGCTTGGTGAATCAAATAGCTTTGGATTAACAACGCTACCTCTGTCAGAAATTGATCAATTACCAAAGAAGCTAATAAATATCAATCCCACAGTTTCAGAGCTAGGAGAGATTGATGGGTTTCCCAAAATTATTGGAGTATTGCCCCGAGTTGGAGTGCGCACACTGCGTGAGGCAATTGAAAGTAACGTACAACAAGAAGTGCCCTTATTAGGAAGGAAGTTACTCAACGAGCGTTCAGTTCTCTATTGCTCAGAGTTGGATGATGCATCACTTTTTAGCCTCTTTGAGCTAATCAATGAGGGTAAAGGAAGATATCAACGCCATGGGGTAGTGCTTACCAAAATCCCTCAGACGCGCCATGCTCATGAGCGCATTAAAGCAATCGAGAGAGAATTGCAGGTTTTTGGTATTTCAATTGTCGCAACGCTCCCGTTTGACCAGGAGCTGCAGGTCCGGGGGGAGTTAAGCAAGCAGAGTCGACATGCGCTAGAACCGCTATTCGACTGGATTACAAAAGCGAATTAGGCTTATCACATGCGGGTGTATCTGCCAATGAAGAGAAGCGAGCTTAGCGACTTCTTACAGAAGAGGAAGTTCAACGCTACTACCCTCATAGCACCGACGTTGCTGGTTGCCCAAGAGTATGGCGTATCAGAGCTTGAAGAGATTGAGTATGCAGCCCTTGAGATAGCGCGCACAAAATCTGAGAACGATAAGCTCCACATCATCACCACATTTGAATTGCCTGAGGCGCTGTTGAACCAAGTTTCTGAAATCGAAGTTGGTATTTTGCTAGGTAGTTTCATACTTAATCAGAATGATCTTGTGGCTATTTATCGAGTTACTTCTGCCGATGAAGAGCTGGAATGGTATGACGCGAGTGAAGTCGACACCATTTTGGAAGTCGTGGGTTATTAATCATGTCTGCACTAGCTGATCTCACATCCAAGGGCACACTCGATGCTGAAGATGTCGATAGGCTAAGGGCTGTCATCTCAGAATGGCAGCTGTTGGCTGATTTATCTTTTGCTGATCTCTTACTATGGGTACCGATTCGAGAAAATCCGAAGAGTTGGCCTGAAGGACATGTAGTTGTTGCTCAAATGCGGCCAACTACTGCAGCAACTGTTTATCCCAAAGATTTGATTGGTCAGAAAGTTCGGTGGGGAGAGCGACCATGGATTGATGCCGCGCTCTCTGATGGTGAAATTCAGCGCGATACTGAACCTGAAGAGATAGGCGAGCTTCTCGTAAAAGAGGAGTGCATTCCCATTCTGCATAAAAGCAAAGTGATCGGAATCATCGCCCGATACCGAAATGTAGAGCAGATGCGCTCGCCTGGCCGACTAGAGATGACTTATCGCGAGGCAGCCTTTGATTTAGCTCGAATGATAAGCGAAGGAACTTTCCCCGCTGCCAAAGTTGTCACAGAGGCGACCCCGCGCGTGGGCGACGGATTAATTCGCCTAGATAGCAACGGAATGATCTCATTTAGCAGCCCTAATGCAATATCGGCGTTTCGCCAGATTGGTGATCAGGGCGATCTTGAACTTAACGAGTTGGCTGAGATTCTCGAAAAACTTTCACAAGGTTTCAAGTCAAGATTTCCTCGAGATGAATCGTGGCAATCGATCCTCTCTGGGAAGGCGCCGCGACAGATTGAATTCGAAAATAACAATGGCGTGCTCGATCTCTACGTATTACCTTTAACTGCTGGCAACGATCGTGTCGGAGCGCTTGTTCTGGTCCACAACGTTACAGAGATTAGGCGTCGCGAACGAGAGCTGATTTCAAAAGATGCGACTATTAGAGAGATTCACCATCGAGTAAAGAACAATCTGCAGACCGTCAGCGCGCTGTTGCGTCTTCAGACAAGGCGTGCCGAGGACCCCTCTGCCGTGTCTGCAATCGAAGAGGCAATCCGGCGAATTGGTTCTATCGCGCTCGTGCACGAAATGCTTTCGGTGAATGCGCAGGAGATGGTGGAGTTCGATGAAGTGGCAGATCGACTCATTGCAGCAGTAAAAGATGTTTCCACCCTTCGCAGCGGTATATCCCTGGAACGAACTGGCAAATTCGGCGCATTGCGTCCAGAAGTTGCAACTCCGCTAGCTTTGATTCTCACAGAGTTAATTCAAAATGCTTACGAACACGGATTATCCACAAAAGGTTCAAAGCTCGCCATTGCAGTGAATCGCTCCGGAGATCAATTGAAATTAGAGGTAAGTGATGATGGCATTGGTTTACCCGCCGATTTTGATATCAATCAGAATGACAGCCTTGGTTTACAGATAGTAAAGACGCTGACAACCAATGAGTTAGGAGGCAAGATTGGTGTACATCGAGTGGCCACTGGCGGCACTCGGATAGAAGTGGAAATTTACTGCTGATTTATTTCGTAAGGATTTGGGCTTTCAATACCGCGCGCTCGATTTCGTGCCGCTCGACGTTTGAGCGCTCGACGCTCATCTTCAGATAGCCCGCCCCAAACTCCAGCCTCTTGGCCGCTCTCCAGGGCCCACTTCAAACACTCATTAATGACCAGGCAACGATTACAAACTTTTTTTGCCTCTTCGATTTGTTGCAAGGCGGGTCCGGTATTTCCAACCGGGAAGAAGAGCTCAGGATCTTCATCTCGACACGCAGAGCGATGTCGCCAGTCCACGGGAGCCCCCTTGAGTTGAATAATCAATAATCGCGCGAGGCGATTGAGACTATTCCCGTTTTCCCGAGCGTCTCTCTTGCTTCGCAGGCCTCTATTCTCCTGCTTCATGGGGCGAGTAACAAGGAAGCTAGGGGTAATTCCTCTCACAAGATTCTCGCCGTGACGAGAGTTTGCTCTGGTGCCGACAGGAATCTTTGGTGTGAACCCCCCTCTGGAGGGCGGCGTGCGCTCCCCTTAGATGGGGGGCTACCAGGTTAGGTTATCGAAATGCACTTTTCTGTAAGAAGATATGAGTATGAATTCTGAGCAGATCACATATTTTGCAACTGGATGCTTCTGGGGTGCCGAACGCCGCTTTTGGCAGATGGCGGGCGTAAAGCAGACTCGCGTTGGATATATGGGCGGGAACAGAAGCAACCCAACGTATGAAGAAGTCTGTTCTGGTAGAACAAATCACGCCGAAGTAGTCAAAGTGATATTTGACCCTTCCAAGATAACCTATGCGGAGTTGCTCAGTGCTTTTTGGCAAATGCACGATCCGACAACGCTCAATCGTCAAGGAAATGACATTGGCACTCAATATCGCAGTGCAATCTTCTATACATCGGATGAGCAGAAGCAAATAGCTTCCTTGAGTAGCGATATTTATCAAGACGAGTTGACCAAACTGGGATTTGCGGCGATTACGACTGAAATAGTCAGCGCTCCCGAATACTGGGATGCCGAGGAGTATCACCAGAGATACTTGGAAAAGAATCCGAATGGATACGAC
>JBIJBY010000019.1:0-16794 GCA_044344975.1 Candidatus Nanopelagicaceae bacterium
TCTTGTTCTGACCATTTGGATTATGTCCACCGCTTGCAAAGAAGGCTTTCCATTGGCTATCGACTGAATCGGGGTTCGCGAGATATTTTTCGTACATCTCATCGACAAGCCAGCCATTGGCGCCAAAATCTCCAGCGAAGTCTGTAGTCGACACTGACTCTCCCAGTACTCGTTTAAGGCAAGAGTATCGAGCCTTGGGGGTAGTTATCACCCTAGGTGGCGGATAGAGAGGGTGAGGTTGCTCAACTTTTGTGGTTATGGGAGAGCGATCAGCGCCCGGCCGGGAGCTCGGGCGAGAGGTAGTGGCTCTGCGCCGGCGCCCGGGGCTCCTTCGAAGCGGTCGGGGTGAGTCCGGGATGTGGAGGTTCCGGGGTGTGAAGGTGCAGTGGTGTGAAGGGGCGCGGATGTGAAGGGGCGTGGATGTTAAGGGGCGTCGATGTGAAGATGAGAGAGAGCACAGGGTTCACGTTGCTCTTCAGGCCTAGTCAATGGAGAGTATGGGTATGAATCGAGCGCTTGTCACCGGCGGATCACGCGGCATTGGATTTGAGATTGCTCGCAGTTTGCACGCGCAGGGAATCGACACGACGATTCTTGGTCAAGATAGTGAGCGAGTAAGTAAGGCAGCAGAAGAGTTGGGCGTGACAGGCATCTGCTCCGATGTCCGCGATTACAACAAATTACAGGAATTAAGTGAGTCAGTATCGCCCTTTGACATTCTTGTTCTTTCACATGGCGTGATGTCCGAGAAAATGTCAAAAACTATTCGTGCAACAAAAGAAGATTGGAATCGTACGTTAGATATTAATCTCACTGGAGTCTTCAATGTCGTCAATATTTTCGGCCAACATTTAGTTGAGAATCGAAATGGTCGAGTCATTGTATTGAGCGCGTGCCTTGGTCGAATGTCTGGTCCGGGCAATGCTGGTGGGCTGGCGCCATATCGAATTAGCAAAGCAGGGGTGAATGCATTTGTCAGAAATTTTGCGCATGAAACGGGGCTTGGTTCGCGCGGAGTACTTGTCGATGCAATCTGCCCTAATCACTCAAGGACCGACATGGGTGGACCTGATGCGCCTCGCTCTGCAGCTGAGGGTGCAGAGACCGCAATTTGGTTAGCAACAAGAAGTTATACGCATGGAATAGATCAGACTGGTTTACTTTGGGAGGATCGAGAAGTTGTACCGTGGTGAAGTGGCGGTAATGGGCTTCGCGGATAGATAGGTAAATGAAGCAGACTAGATGAGTGGGTAATTGCGAGAAGAATGGAGAGTGACAGGAAATTGTGAATTTGAGAGATACAACTTTCCTACGTCGCTTCACTTCCACAATTGTGGCTGGTGAAGCGCTCCTCCTCTTTTTTCTTGCCCTATTTCTAATTGTCGAATCCTTTATTTCGGAAGCAAAGAATTTTGATGCGCTCATTGCTGAGATTGTCTTTGCAATTCTCGGTGGCTTGGGTCTGCTCTTTGCTGCCCGAGGAATTAGACGTGGTAAGCGATATGGAAACTCTCCCTCGCTTCTGGCGAATCTCATTGCGCTAGCGGTCTCTTATTACATATTTGAAGGTGGCTGGCCCGGAATTGCCATACTGCTGGGAATCTTCGCCCTCCTTGCTATTGGAGGAATCTTGATGATCACTGCACAGTCGGCAAAGCTAGCTGAAGATTAAGTTCGCCTAAATTGAACGCAAAGAAAATTCTTTCAGAACTAGTAGATCATGATGGCCTACACGATACTCTCACTGGGCTGCTCGCACTTCCGGCTTTTATAGAGAGCGCTACGCGAGAGGTAGCATCCAATATTCGGAGCAAGGAAACGCTAAATTTATTCTTGATTTCGCTCCTTCATCGCGGTGATGAAAGAAGTGAGAAATTAGCAGTTAACTATCAAAATGAGCTTTCAAGAATGCCTGAGAGTGAAATTCACGAAATAGCTGCACGAATGCTTGAAGCAGCAAACATTTTACGGCAAGAGTTTCGACAAGGAGATTTAATCGCACGCTACACATTCGCAGATTTTCTCCTTTTGAATAATGGCAATTTTGAGATAATCAAAAAAAAGATTGAAGATGCAATTAGTGGCATAAAAGCTTCGGTTGTGGGTATCAAGATGGACTTTACTTCGGGTCGAGGTCGACAATCTGGTGCATCTGAAACGCTACGCTCAGGTATTTCAACTTTGGAAGTTTTACAAATGGAGCGCTTTCCAACCTAGTTAGCTTGTCTCAATCCACAACTCATTTTATTCCACAGATACAGCTTGCAGCCTTCTCTATATTTTTAGCTAGTAGATATTTATCAAGTGACGAGAGTAGAAGCTGAGAAAAACAATCGGGAGAGGCGCAATCAGAATGAAGAAAGTCATCAGAAATCTCTCGAAGAGAGCTCTTCTCAACATTCGCAAAGCGAGCCGCTATTTAATTATGGAAAGTTGCAGAAGTTCCTGGATGACGAATCAATCGAAGAAATCTGGATTAATTCCCCAAATCGTATTTTCATAGCAAAAAATGGAGTTTCACAGCTGGCTCCTGTCATCATCTCAGCAGAAGAAATCAGGGATATCACGGAACGGATGCTGGCGTGGAGCGGACGAAGAGTAGATCTCTCCAAACCTTTCGTCGATGCTAGGTTGCCGAATGGGGCACGACTGCACGTTGTAATACCTGATATCACGGCTGAATATTGGGCATTGAATATTCGCAAGAGGGTCCTGAAAGCTTTCTCTTTAGTTGATTTAATCTCGGCAAATTCAATAAGTGAAGAAGTTGCCGAAGTACTAGCTGAGATAGTTCGGTGTAACGTAAACATTCTGGTTAGCGGGGCTACACATGCAGGAAAGACAACTGTTCTTAACTCGTTATTGGGCGCCTTACCTTCACGTAGTCGCTTAATTACATTAGAAGAGGTATTTGAACTTACCCCGCGCGTGGCTGATCACGTGGCACTTCAGATTAGGCAAGAGAACCTAGAAGGCGGCGGTGAAGTCTCGCTTCGAACTTTGGTGCGAGAGGCGCTCCGAATGCGTCCAAGCTATTTGGTAATCGGCGAGGTAAGAGGGGCTGAAGCGCTGGACCTCTTGCTCGCTCTGAACACAGGGATTCCCGGTATGGCTAGCATCCACGCTAACTCAGCACAAGATGCCCTTCGAAAAATTGCTGCGCTACCGCTACTTGCTGGTCAAAATATTGTTCGAGAATTTGCTATAGAAGCAGTTCGAGAAAACATAGACGTAGTCATACATTGCAGGCAAGATCGAGACGACGTGCGAAGAATTATCGATATCGCTCTAGTCAATAAGCAGCGTGCAGGTAGCGCTCTAGTGACAGAATCGATATTCCACTGGGATGGCGAGCAATATCAATCAGGAAGCATTGACTTCGATGGATTTCCAAAAGTATCGGGAATAAAAAGAAATTTCTTGAGAGTCGCCAAGAAAATCCACACTCCACATGTACCAAATAGGCGTTAAGAAATGGAATCCACAAAAATTTTATTCTTTATCATTCAAGCTTTGGGAACCACTCTTCTATTTTCGAAGCATGGCTCTTTCCAATATTTGGTGAAAACAAGAGCTAGTTCTGAGTCTACAAAAACTCTTTTAAAGGTATTTGTCTTTTTTATTCTCTCACTTGCAATGATATTTTTTATAACTCAAAGTATTTCGATTGCGCTACCAATTGCTCTGATATTCGGGTACTTACCACAAATGTTCCTCCAGAAAAAGAAGAAGCGGGGCGAAGAGCAGCGGAGGAAATGCTGGCCCTTAGTTGTTGACCAAATCGCTAGCGCGACTCAATCTGGAGTACCACTACACATTGCGTTAAATGAAATGCAAGAGCGTGGTCCAACACCATTAGCGCCGTTATTTGTGGCCTTCTCAGACTCTTTTAGGGCAGAAGGAAGTCTTGAAAAAGCATTAACATCTTTCGTAGAAAGCGCTCACCTTCAATCACTCTCGGGGCATGATGAGATGGCTGTCAAGATTAAATCAACGATTATGGTTGCTCGAGATTGCGGTGGGTTGGAGGTTGGATCCATCCTTCGTAATCTCGGAAACTTCTTACGTATGAGAGAGAGGACTGAAAATGAGATAGCTATCAAGCAAGAGTGGATTAAAAATGGCGCGCTACTTGCCTCCATCACTCCTTGGTTATTGCTTGTTCTGTTAACTTTTAACTCAGAAACAAAAGTCGCATATGAAAATAATGGCGGAAGAGTGATACTTCTTATTGGACTCGGGCTAACACTCTTTGCCTATCACTGGATCTCAAGAATTTCTCAATCTGTATCTTCTAGCCAGTTGGGATAAGCATGGAGATTTTCAATCTTCAGATGGCAATTCCGCTAGCACTTCTCACTCTAGGTTCAATACTAATTGGTAAATCCTTTGTAACTGCTCGAGAGATAAAATTTAATGAGATCTTCCCTGGAAGTTTACTGGCGAGTATTCGAGATTCCTTTAGAAGTATCTCCTCAATTTCAGGGGTAACACAACGTGAATTAGTAGCAGAATTCTTGGCGAAAATTTCACTACTCATGTTGGGCATAGTTCTTGTGGGTGCGACACTTGATAGTTCTATATTGCAGATCTCTTTTCTTGCATGTTTGGCAATCATGCTTTTGATACGACAGGAATTCAATAGAAAAGCAATCGTTGTAAAGAAATATCGAGCGATTCTGGAGTCGGAATTCTCGAGCTTTGCCGAATCTCTTGCACTCGCAGTTAATTCTGGACTTCCATTCACTGCTGCCTTTATGCGAGCAAGTGATGAATGTGTACGCGAAAGGAATACTACGGAGGCCACATTCTGTTTGAACAAGTTGAGAAGGGTCTTGTTTCGCAAAGAGGCAAGGCGTGGGGTCCGAATAAATCCGCTGCAGCGAGAGTTAGGAATTATCAGGAATGATATCTATAAAGGGAGAACTATTACTGATTCTTTGGATCAGTTTTCGGCTCGCATCGATTCACAGATCATCTCCGATTTTGTCGATGCCATAGCACTATCTTTATCGCGCGGAACACCTATCGCTTTTTTGATCACTGATCATGCAAATAGAATTCGGGAATCTCAACGGAGAATGATTCTCGAACGTGCGGGTAAAGCCGAGATTAAAATGATGATTCCGGTGGTATTTCTTCTTCTTCCCATATCAGTTCTTTTTGCGCTATGGCCGAGTTTTCAACAAATGCAACAGATGGTTATCTTCACCTAATGTCTGTTGAATATCCCGCCTCCCGAGTTTGTGTTCCGCAAGAGTTATCCAAGGTTTAAGAAAAATAATGAATTTGTACTCACAAACAGATACCAATAGCAAGGAGAAAACATTGCAGAAATTAGAGGCCATATCTTTCCGTGTGGGATTTAAAATCCTTGGAGTTATTGAGGAATTCGTCGCACAGCCGTGGCGTACCTTCAACGATTGGCAGGCAAGACACTTCGAAACCAAATCGAGCAATGATCGTGGGGATGTACCAGGGTGGGTACTCGTAGTGCTTATGACAGCGGGCCTGGTCACGGGTATCTGGACGATTGCAGCCCCTCGACTTAACTTGATACTCAAGAATTCACTCGATTCTATGAACGCAATCAGATAATCAGTTAACGGCTGCACAAATGTTCTCTTCAACCTCAGAGAATGGATCGGTGGAGTCTTTTTTAGTTTTTATCCCAATATTGCTCACGTCAGTCGTGGCGTTATCTCTATTTCAGTATGGAATTGCAGCAAATACGCTCGCCACTGATGCAACTTTGATAGGGAGGCAACTTACTAGATACCCAGAGAATACTAATTTTGAAGATGCGACTGAAATGGCGCTAAAGACACAGGGGATAACGGTCAGCGATTTTCACGTGATGAGGATAATTTTAGGTAAGAGAGTATTTATTCAATTAACTCTGGTTGGAAAAAAACTCGGATTTGGTAGCTTTAGCATTGCACCCTCAGGAAAAAGTTTGACGCTTGTAGATTCTTGGGGTTGATTAAAATCCAAAGCGAAGAGGGAAGCGCAGTAGTCGAGTTTATCTCGTTGATATGTTTATTGATCATGCCTGTTCTTCTTTATTTCACACTAGTTACTGTTAAAGCTAGTTCCGCATTCAAAGAAGATGAGATTCTTAGAGAAGTTAGTGAAATAGTCAAAAGTACGGGTGATTTTCATGAATCAAAAAGTCTGGCGCAAAGATATATCTCTCTTCAGGGTGGAAAAAGTTCGTTATCCATGAGATGCGTTGCCGGAGACTGCCCACATCGAGGTAGCGTGATGATGTTAGAGCTACGCACTGCGGGACGCATTACCCACCGAACAGTTTTGGGCGGCAATTGGCAGTGAAAGCTCGTCAAAACAGTTTTGGGCGACAATTGGCAGTGAAAGCTCGTCAAAACAGTTTTGGGCGGCAATTGGCAGTGAAAGCTTGTCCAAGGCCCCACGCCGTTGTTTGTAAGAATGAGCAAGGCTCAACTCTCCCCTTACTTATCGGAATCTTTCTTCTAGTGCTCTCGGTTTTTATGATTTCGGCAAACATCTTTGCGCTGCGGGTAGCGAAAATGAATCTTGAGGTTCTTGGGGAAGATCTACTTTCCAGCGTCTATCAGGAAATTAATTACCAAGAATATTTTTTTGGTAATAGCGAATCTGTCACTACATATACACGTAGTTGGTTGCCTTTTGACTGTGGGCCTCTGATAAGAAGGACTGGTGAGCTATCCCGCAATCTACGCAGATCGGTGCGCATTGATACCATTCAATGCAGCTCTAGCAGGCTCACGCTCCTGCTAACTGAGGAGGTGCCTTTGCCTTTCCAACCGGGATTCTTATCCACTTTTAAACCTGTTGTATTTGCAAATGTCTCTGGGGGCGTCCAGCGCGTTCGTTGAGCAATGAATAGCTGCTGTTCTTGGTTCAGGAGCGAATTGCGCAGAAATTACCCAAAACACGATTGCCCCAAAACACGATTGCCCCAAAACACGATTGCCCCAAAACACGATTGCCCCAAAACACGATTGCCCCAAAAGCTTGCGAAAAGATAGCGAGAAACGAGTTGCAATTTCTTCTACTTGAAGAATAGAAGTATCATCAGAGCATGTCAGAGCGAGAATACGATCAAGAGATTTCGCTCCTGACGCAAAAATTGACTACCATCAAAACAGTTCTAAATTTCAATTCGATGCTAAGCGAAATAGCCAATCTTGAAGAGGCGGCTGCTAATCCAAATTTGTGGGATGACCCGGAGAACGCGGCACAGGTGACAAGTAAACTCTCGCGCTTGCAAAACGAAATGGAGCGCTTCAATAAATTAGAGAGTCGTTTGCAAGATCTTCCAATACTCATTGAGCTGGCAAAGAGCGAGGCTGATGCATCTGCTCTCAGAGAGGCAGACCTGGAACTGAACGCGTTGACGAAATCAATTGGTGAATTGGAAGTGCGCACGCTACTTAATGGTGAATACGATGCTCGCGATGCTTTAGTAACAATCCGTTCGCAAGCGGGCGGAGTAGAGGCGGCCGACTGGGCGCAGATGCTCTTCCGTATGTATACCCGTTGGTGTGAGCGCCATAGCCATAAGTTCGATGTTCTCGATACCTCATATGCCGAAGAAGCTGGCATCAAATCGGTAACTTTCCGAGTCAGCGCTCCATTTGCCTATGGAACGCTCTCCGTTGAACAAGGCACACATCGCCTCGTGCGTATCTCTCCCTTTGATAGCAATGCTCGCCGCCACACCTCATTTGCAGGGGTAGAAGTTGTCCCTGTCGTTGATCAGAGCGATCACATTGAGATTGATGAGAAAGAACTCCGAATAGATGTCTATCGTTCTAGCGGACCAGGAGGACAAGGGGTGAATACGACTGACTCTGCTGTCCGCATTACTCATATTCCAACTGGAATTGTCGTTTCCTGCCAAAACGAGCGGTCGCAAATTCAAAACAAAGCAACAGCAATGGCTGTTTTACAATCAAAATTACTTGATAGAAGAAGGCAGGAAGAACAAGCAAAAATTGACGCGCTAAAGGGTGATAACTCAGGATCGTGGGGTAATCAAATGCGCTCCTATGTGCTCCATCCTTATCAATTGGTTAAAGATCTCCGAACAGATTACGAAGTGGGAAATACTGGAGCAGTTCTTGATGGCGATTTAGATGATTTCATCGAAGCAGGCATTCGCTGGCGGCGCCAAAACTAGAATTGCTTTATGGATTTAATTATCGAGAAATACCGCGGGCTCAACACGAGAATCCGCGAAAAACCTCGCTTTTCAGGCGTCTCACAGCGTTAAATACAGCCGATTCACGAATCTCTCCCTAGAATCTCCCGAGTAGATAGAGATGCAGAGAATGACGGGAAGTGGGGGTCGCGTTGATTAAGTTCGAGAATGTCAGCAAGACCTACCCAAACCAAGAGCGACCTGCCCTCGATGGCGTGAATCTAGAAGTCGCTAAAGGTGAGTTCGTCTTCCTCGTTGGCCTCTCCGGCTCTGGAAAATCAACTTTTCTTCGATTGGTGCTGAAAGAAGAAGACCCAACTTCCGGAAAGATCTATGTCGCTGGCAAAGATTTGAGCAAACTCTCCAGTTGGAAGGTGCCTGAACTGCGCCGCCAAGTAGGAACTGTTTTTCAAGATTTCCGCCTCCTGCCCAATAAGACAGTATTTGAGAATGTGGCATTCACTCTCCATGTTTTGGGGTACTCCAATAAAGAGATCAATCGAGAGGTGCCCGAGGTATTAGAGCTCGTTGGTCTTGAGGGATATGGCGATCGCAGGCCTTCGCAACTCTCTGGTGGCGAGCAGCAACGTGTAGCAATTGCTCGGGCGTTCGTAAGCCATCCTGCAATTCTTATCGCCGATGAGCCAACCGGAAACCTCGATCCAACGATGAGCGTTGGCATTATGAAACTTCTCGACAGAATTAATCGAACGGGAACCACAGTTGTTATGGCAACCCATGACAGCGGCATTGTGGATCAAATGCGTAAGCGCGTTATCGAACTTGAGGGTGGTTTGGTAGTCCGCGATCAAGTTCGTGGCGTCTACGGTTACACCGGTTAGCAACTGAGTTAGCAAGGGGGCGAGAAATGCGAGCAGGTTTTGTTCTATCAGAGGTAGGCATCGGCCTCCGCCGCAACCTCACGATGACTTTCGCAGTCATCGTTACTGTCGCTACCTCACTCTCACTTCTTGGTTTTGGCTTACTCTCTAACGCACAAGTTGGCGTGATGAAGGATTATTGGTACGACAAGATTGAAGTGTCGATTTACTTGTGTGGCGATCTCTCCGAAGCGCCATCTTGTGCAGCAGGCAAGATTACAATCCCACAACGTGATCAAATAGAGCAGGATTTGAAAGCAATCCCAGTCGTACAGAATGTCTATTACGAATCTCAAGCCGATGCATTTAAGCGCTTTCAAGAACGATTTAAGGATTCCGCAATCGCGCAGAACGTCACCCCTGATCAACTTCCCGAGTCATTCCGCGTTAAGTTGAAAGACCCTACCCAATTTGCGGTTATCCAGAGCGCATTCTCCGGAAGGCCTGGCATTGACGTCGTGCAAGATCAGCGAGCAATTCTCGAGAAGTTTTTCCGCTTACTTAATGTGCTTCGAAATGGCGCGCTTTTTATAGGTTTAATTTCAGTTCTAACCGCCGCGCTTCTTATCTCAAACACCATTCGCATCGCTGCCTTTAATCGACGACGCGAAACGGGCGTGATGAAACTTGTTGGCGCCTCTAGTTTCTCAATTCAACTACCATTCTTATTGGAGAGCGTCTTCTCGGCAGTCTTTGGATGGATGGTTGCGCTTGGCATGCTCTCTGGCTTCAAGGTCTTAATTGATCAACGTGTCGCACCGCTCCTGAGCTTTACGCGCTTCTTCGGATGGGATGCTGTCTGGATTGCTTCACTCCAATTACTAGGCGTGGGGCTCTTCGTCGCTGCACTTGCATCTGTGATTACGCTTCGACGCTTCGTAAAGGTTTAACCCGCCGCTTCGTAAGGGTTTAACCCGCCGCTTCTTCAACAAGCCTGCGAAGTAAAGAGCTAATCTCAACTCCTTCAAGGCATCCTTACAAATTAACCGCTGATTTCCCCGAAAATTGGGCAGATTCGCCATCCTATCTAGCCCGTAGAATTGTCCTATGAAAAAGTCGCAGATCCAGCAGTTGGTAGCGATCATCGTTGCGCTGATGATCGTTTCCTTCAGCATGGGCTTTTTCTTAAGTAGAAATGATTCTTCGGTGGATCAGGCCCTCAAACAAATCGCCGCGGAGCAGAAAATCTCATCCTCAGAATTGGAACGAGCTGCCATCGAGGGAATGCTTCGCGCCTCAG
Organism: Candidatus Nanopelagicaceae bacterium; assembly: GCA_044344975.1. Classification (GTDB taxonomy): domain Bacteria; phylum Actinomycetota; class Actinomycetes; order Nanopelagicales; family Nanopelagicaceae; genus IMCC26077. The sequence goes on from JBIJBY010000019.1 coordinate 10,328, forward strand.
GTGATCGCTGGTCCAACTACCGAGATTCTGCAGAGGTTGCTGTTGAGAGCGATGAATTAGCGGGAAGTTATAGTGGGATTGGAATTTGGTTGCGTCCGGGCAATGGCGGCGGAACAGAGATTGCAGGAATCAAATCAGGCTCAATTGCAGATCGCTCTGGTTTAAAAGTTGGCGATGTAATTGCGCTCATCAATGACGCTGATTTTTCCTCCGCAAATCTTCCAGCAACGCTAGAAGCTCTCCGCGGCGAACCAGGCACAAAACTAACTATAAAAGTACTGCGTAACGGCCTTGAAAATGATTTTGAATTCCTTCGAGAAAAGTACGATACCTCCGATGTAAATGTGAAAGAGCTTGCACCGAACGTAGCGTTAATTCGTATTGAAGCATTTAGTGAGCAGGTAGTGGCAGAGGTTATTGCCGGACTCTCCAAAGTTGGTTATAAAAAAGGAATTGTCATTGATTTGCGGAACAACCCTGGCGGAGTTCTTGGTGTTGCCACTGATTTTACCCAGCTCTTCATTCGCTCAGGATTATTGGTTTCTTATGATCGAGGAAGTGGTAAGCGCATTGCTATTGAGGCTGATAACAAGAGCCCAATATCTGTGCCAGTAGCGGTAATCGTCAATGAAAATACGGCAAGCTCTGCTGAAGTGGTGGCGGGTGCGCTACAAGATCGCAACCGCGGTGTGGTTATTGGTGTGCAAACCTTTGGAAAAGGTTCTGTTCAGGAGAGCGTTACTTTGAGCAATGGCGCCAGCCTTGAGACCACTGTGGGTAAATTCCGTACCCCTTCAGGGCGTTTTATTGATAAAAAAGGAATTACTCCAGATGTTATTGCTTCGGAGCGAGAATCAGTCAAACGAAGTATCGAGATTATTCAGGCGCTTAATGCCATCAACGACCCAGTTAAGGGGAGTTGATCATGAAAGAGAGTGGAAAGAAAATTATCGCGACCAATAAGAAAGCGCGACATGATTATTCAATAGAAGATGTCTTTGAATGTGGCGTAGTTCTCTCTGGCACTGAAGTGAAATCACTCCGTGCTGGTCGAGCATCGCTAGTCGATGGCTTCGCCATGTTCGATGAGGGAGAGCTCTGGCTCCAAGGGGTACATATTCCGGAGTACTTTGAAGGAACGTGGAATAACCATCCACCGCGCCGTAACCGTAAATTACTTATGCATAAACGTGAGCTCACACGTTTACTTGGCCGCGTCAAAGAGGGCGGCGTAACGCTGGTTCCGCTATCGCTCTATTTCAACAATGGAAAAGTGAAAGTAGAATTAGCTCTTGCTCGTGGAAAAAAGGCACATGACAAGCGTGAATCGCTAAAAGAACGTGAGGCTGGTAGAGATATCGCTCGCGCTCTCTCTGCGAAAAACCGCGGCGAGTAAGAGCAACTTCTCGGGCGTTTCTCGCGCTCTCTACTAAAAATTGCACTGAATAAGAGCAGATTTGTCGGGAATTTCTCGCGCTCTTTATTGGTTGTAGACTATGAAGATAACTAAATAGTGGAAAAGCTTCTTTTTCCGCTGAGTAACGGGTCTGGTGAAATCCTCGCCGCACCCACAACTTGGGGGTGAACGGTCTCGACTTCGTTGGTTGAGCTAGGAGAAGCGGGCAGAGGAAGCCGGAATGATCTCTTTAACCACATCCGTGCAAACAATCAAGCGCCAGTAAAACTGCCGCTGATTACGCCCTCGCTGCATAAGCGAGCCTCGTAATCCGTTAGCCCAGGTTCGCTCTCGCCCTGGAATCTAGCGTCGCTAGGGAGCTGACTTTCTCTGAGTGTTATGGATCAGAGAGGGAAACACTTTCTATAACTGAGTCTGTCGATTACTTGTGTGTATGAGAATCGGGACTGAGAAAGCGCTAAACACACTACGCCCGTAGAAGCCCTACTTCAGTTGCGAAGGACCCGGGTTCGATTCCCGGCACCTCCACGCCCACCAATTACTCCACGCCCACCAAGCACCCACCGATGTGGAGTGCGGGCGTGCGAGCCGCGAAAAATGCTTACCAAATTCCTCTTGGGCCAATCTACAAATAACTAGCCGACCCTGGAATTGGAAGGTATCCCGTCTTACAGTTAATCCATGAGTCTGACTGCGCGTTACCGCGAGATTAGTCGGTTGGTTGCGACCTCTCTTCTGGTAATCGCACTTCCTATTTCGGCTCTTTCAGTGAGCACTTCAGCGACCGCCGCATCCTCTGATGATCCAAAAACCTTCTTGCTTCCGCAATTTAATGGAGAAAATGGCGCAACAGGCGTCGGCGTCATATTTGATGATTCCCAAGCAGCGTTGAGTTACGCATCAGGTCTTGGTGATACAAATGTCAACTCAAACCCAGATGGCACACAAGCGATGGGTGCAAAGTTGTACTGTAAAAATCTTCAAGATGCTGCCTGCGCGAAAACAAGCAGTTTCAGCGTCTTTGCCATTTTGCAACCATGCAAGTCTGAGAGCGACCTCTATTGTATAAATGATGTCTATGCCAAAACTCCTGCTGGCAAAGTATCTGGAAAGTTCCAAGAGAATCTCCCCGCAACAGGGCCAACGGATTTCACAGGTGACAGCTCTCTGGGCTTACCTACCGGTGGACCACCATCTATCTGGCAAATTCCTGGAATTAAGAACTCCTCGGGCAGTGATACCTATACGTTATTTGTTTCCACTCGAGGTAAAGGGACACGAACTTCCACAAGCTCGCAGCCCACATTTTCATTTAATGAGTACACCGTCGCGTTGTATGCAACTTCAATAAAAAGCGGTACATATCAATTTGTTACTGCGGATGGAAATGGGTTAGATGCGATTGTCGGGGGTGGATGCGCAACCAATAGCGAGAGTAAGTGTGCGCTCCGTGAATCTTTTCCAATGGATGGCACCTTTTTTGGAGTTACTATCCGTTTTCCAAAAGCCCCCTCTAACTGGTTTTATGGTCGATTAAGTAAGCCAACTTTCTCTCTTAACAAATCAACGACAGGAAGCTCGGTACTTCTTGATGTTTCTGGAGAGCCAGTAGCGGTTCCCGTACTTTATGGAAAGAGTCCATGGAGCGCGCTTCCTACGAATTTACAGAGGAAATATCAAAGTGGTTTTCCAAGCGTGGGGAAGATCTACGGCATCTCAGACCCCAATCAATGGGATGTCGCTCACCTTGCAAATAGCAGAGAGTTTGATGTTCTCAAAGAGTGGCTGCCGATTGTCAAAGATACTGCCGTGGCTCTGACAACGCAGTGGTACTTCAAAGCATCAAATGAAGGGTCAGATCCCCGTTTTAATTCCACGAGTGATCAAGTAGATGGAATTGTCACAAGTAATGCGACGGCCTATGTCCCTGGCCCACCAACTTTTAACCAGCAAACGCAATCTCTGGAGTATCAGGTAGGAGCGCCACACTTAACGCCTTCAGGTGCAACATTCCGAGGCTCCTATGATTTAACTATTCGCGCTGATGCTGCCCGTGCAATTTATGGCTTTGCCAAGAATGTACCGGTAAAAGCAACAGTTTCTATTGTCAGCGAGAATGGTCAAGAAATCGCAGCACAAGAGCAAGTTGGCGAGAAAGATGGCTGGTTCTTTCTCCGTGCGGAAAATTTCACCTTCTCATCGCCAAAACTGCGAGTAAAACTGACTCAATCAGGTGGGAATTCCAATGACACCTCCTCTGGAAAGAGTAATTCGGGTGGTGGCTCGGGAGGAACTTCAGGAAATAACTCCAACGACAAATCATCAAATTCAGGGGGAATGAGTAAAGGTACCCCTGCAAAGTTGTATGTCGTGAAATGTAGCGCCAAGGGCGGGAAAACATGGTTGGCCCGCGGAGCAAATCCAAAATGCCCCAAGGGTTATAAGCAAGTTTCAAAAACCCTGGCTAAATAAAACTCTGGTTCGATAAAACCCCGGATAATTTAATCTAGGCCAAATCAAACTCGAGCTAATACTCTAGTTTTGTAGCGAAAAAATTGAGCTAGGCAACATCGTAGATTGGGCGCACGGGAACAAAATACTCTCGACCGTAAGGTGAGGTCCAAGTACATGACCCATCAGGGTTACTAATGATTTTCCAACCACCATGTGTTTTTAATCTGTGATGTCTTCTACATAACGCACCAAGATTTGCTGGATTGGTCTGACCGCCATCATCCCAGGGAATTGCGTGATCAATATCGCTTAACTCTGCAGCTCGACGACAACCTGGGAAGCGACAGGTTTTATCTCGCGCATTAATAAATTCGGCAAGTGCTTGAGGAGGTTGATATTTCTCTCGACCACATTCGAGCAACTCTCCGCTAATTGGATCAGTTATGAAGCGGCGCCAGGGGTATGAGTTCGCTAGTTCACGAGCAAGAGAGGCTGGAATCGCGCCATATCCACTTAACTCGGCGGGATTATCTGCAAGACCCAAGAGCGTCGGCAGATCCACAATGACATTGATAGTCATAGCTGATTTCTTCTGAGTGGATTTTTCGCCACCCTCGTGGTTGACCTCTTTGCCTGTCAATAGTTCGACAAATGCATCTGCACGTCTTTGATCGGCGCTCTTTGATAAATCTTTACTCTCTGCAATTCTCTTCTCAAGTGAGCGCATGATTAATCGTGCATCAGGAGCGGTTAATAGAGCAGAGATGGTCGACATACCATCGCGCTCTGGATAGCAAATAACTTTTCGCTCTTCTCGCGCACTTATAAACTTCTCTTCAAAATCTTGAGGTGAGGCCTGAGCAACAGCTTTACGAATCGCAACCGCAATCTGATTTGGCGTTGAGAATTCAGCGCTGGAGAGGGCTTTCGCTTCAATCTTTGCAATTACAGATTTATCTGCCCCGCCATAGATAAGTGGTGCGCTTTCGCGCGCGATGGCATTGGCGTGTGCAGTTGAGATTGCTCCCTCAGCGAGAGCGCGAGTTGTTTCGGGGAGGTGATGGACCAGAAGGTTGGCAGTATCGATTCGATGTTGAGCGCTATTTGGACTAATTCGAAGAGCCGCTGCTATCTCTTCCCGTTCTTGATCGTTGAGATCAGAGGTAATCGCCGCGCCGCTCGCGCCATATCCTTCAAATGCTCCAGCGGATTGCGCACCTGGTTGATCAAGAGAGATGAGGTAGGTCACCTGGTTGATATGAGAGGTGAGCCATGAGAGATGTTTCTCGAGGGCGGCGAGGAGCTCTACTCGACCATCGGGGGTCAATTCATAGCGAGAGAGCGAAGTCAACTCAATCAAATTCTGAGCGCTTGGACGAGCAGCTTTGATTTCACTAACGCGGTGATCGAGAAAATTCATGGGGGGATACTTCTCGGTGAGGCTGACATTTTCGCCGAAACTGCGAGCTCTTGTTGATAACTCGATTTTACGTTGGGAATGCGCCGCCAAGGAGATTGGTTATATAGTTATGGATGGTTGAAGTTTCAACCAGATTAGCCACAATTAGGAGTGAAAAGATGCCAGCAGTTACCGTCCCTGACATCACTATTCTCCCGCGCGTTGATGCGAACCTCGCCTCTGAGAAGGGGCGTCCGCGAACCGTTAAACAAGTCACCACAGCGCCACAAGGTTTTGAAGGGGAAGGATTCCCTGTTCGCCGCGCCTTTGCCGGCATCGATCTCGCCGAACTCGACCCTTTCATTCACCTCGATCAAATGGGTGAGGTGGAATATGCACCGGGTGAACCAAAGGGAACTCCATGGCACCCACATCGTGGTTTTGAAACGGTCACTTACATCATCGATGGAATTTTCGACCATATGGATAGCAATGGCGGCGGCGGCACCATCACCAATGGTGATACTCAATGGATGACAGCGGGGGCTGGCATTCTCCATATCGAAACTCCACCCGAGCATTTAGTTGTCAGCGGTGGTCTCTTCCACGGATTCCAACTCTGGGTCAACCTTCCTAAAGCGCAGAAGTGGGCCCCACCTGCCTATCAAGATGTACGCGCAAACGATGTTGCGCTCCTTGCCTCACACGACGGTGGCGCACTCCTTCGCGTAATTGCCGGAGAGGTTGCCGGACATAACGGCCCAGGGCGCACTCGAACTCCGATTACTTTGATACACGCGACGCTCTCACCGGGTGCGCAACTTCGACTGCCATGGCGCGAAGATTTCAATGCGCTTGCTTACACTCTTAATGGTTTTGGTTCGATGGGCCTTGAGCGTCGTCCAGTGAAATCTGGACAGATGACAGTATTTGGCCCTGGCGATTCAATAATTATCTCGGCTGACGATAAACAAGAGTCACGGATGCCACAGATGGATGTTTTCATTCTCGGTGGTGAGCCCATCAAAGAGCCTGTTGCCTGGATGGGGCCTTTTGTGATGAACACCAAAAGCGAAGTTCTCCAAGCTTTCGATGATTTCCAAAAAGGAAAGTTAGGGCGAATTCCTACCATCAAACGGCCAAGCGATATCCATAAGATCCATGGCACGCCAGAGGAGTTGCAAGAGTCTTGAGACT
>JBIJBY010000095.1:0-4911 GCA_044344975.1 Candidatus Nanopelagicaceae bacterium
TTGATTCTTTACTCGATCAAGGGACCCCTGTTGTGGTTGTTGGTGGAACTGGTCTTTACATCAAAGCGCTCATCGACGAATTAAATTTTCCCGATCGCGATCCACAAATCCGCGAAAGGTTGTTTGCCGAATCAGAAGAGTTTGGCGCAACCGCAATGCACAAACGATTGGCTGTACTCGATGCTGATGCTGCTGCGCTGATTCCAGAGCAGAATGTACGACGCGTCATAAGAGCGCTTGAAGTTATTGAATTGACGGGGGAGCCATATGCAGCGTCGCTGCCACGTGATGAGAAAAGTTACTATCCACATGCTCACCAATTTGCCATCCGCGTTGAGCGGGAAGTGCTCAATCAACGAATATCTGAGCGAGTAGCGCAGATGTGGCGCGAAGGATTTGTTTCGGAGGTGGAAGCTCTTCTTTTGCAAGGGTTACGCGAAGGGCGGACTGCCCGAGCAGCAATCGGTTACGCCCAAGTTCTCGCTGCGCTGGAGGGTCAGTTAAGTGCAGAGCTCGCGATGGAGGAGACTGTTACGAGCACCCGTCAATATGCGCGCCGTCAGGGCACCTGGTTCGCCAGGGAGCCCCGGATTACTTGGCTGACGGGTCCAAGAGAGAGACTTCTGGAAAGGATCCTCGAAAGTTCTGGAAATTCGTAAGTAACGAATTTATAACGATCCTCGCCTTTGGGCGAACCATCCTTGACCCTCCAATTACAGGTGCGGTTGGGTTGCCCCAACCAACCCGGCACCGATTCGAAGTTTTCGGAAACGTTGCCGGAAGTTATGAAAAGGGGTAATACGTGAAAAGAACAGGATCAAAGAGCGTTCGCGTTCTTGCTGCTGTTGCCGCAATTGTTTCACTATTCGTAATTCAAACTGTTCCTGCAAATGCAGGCGGTGTTGATTTCCGCAAGGCAGTGAAGAACAGCGGTAAGGGAATCACGATTGGTCTCATCGGTCTCGATGATGCAATCGGTTTCGGTAAGGATGTACACGATTCAATCGCTCGCGAAGCGAAGAAGGCTGGCGCAAAGCTTGTCTTCTGCGATGGCAAGCTCAAGGCTGATCTTGCACTTGCTTGCGCTAAGACCTTCAAATTGAAGAAGGTTAAAGGCTATGCAAGCTTCAACGCAGTAGCAGACGCTGCTCCTGCAATTTGCAAAGCTGGACCACAGGTACCAGTTATTGCTATTGATATCGAACAGGATCCTTGCCAATCAGCATTCATGGGTGCTGACAATGCCAATGCTGGTGCAACTACCGGTAAGGCGCTTGGAAACTATTTCAAGAAGAACTTCAACTGCGAATACGATGCATTTATCTCACTTGAAGATTACGGTGTAGGTATTGCTAACGAGCTTCGCATGGGTGGATACCGCTCTGGCTTCGCCAGCGTTTGTGGTGCTATTCCAGCTGACAAGTTGAAGAAGTACGATGCAGGTCGTTTGGACAAGGCCCTTGAGGTCATGCCAGCTGCTCTTACTACTCTTCCAAACGCAAAGAAGATCATCGTTGTTGCCATCAATGACCAAGGCATCCAAGGTGCATTCTCCGCTGCTAAGCAAGTTGGCCGCGAGAAGGACATCTTCGCTGGAAGCCAAGGCGCTGAGAAGTCCGTTTGGTGCGATATCAAGAACAATCCAAACTGGATCGGCGCGACTGCATACTTCCCAGAGCGTTACGGCGAGATCGTGGTTCCTTACCTCATTGATCTAATCAAGGGCAAGAAGGTTCCATTCCAGCTCAAGGTCAAGCACGTTGCTATCAACGGTGCAAATATCGAGAAGTACTTCGGAAAGATCTCCTGCTAATTAATTACATTAATTAGTTAAGGAATACTTTCGAGATACACAAACGCTAGACCGGGAAATGGAGTCAACAGAGAATGAGTAACGAACTCGTATCGTTGCAAGGCATCCACAAATCCTTTAGTGGAGTGGAAGTCCTTCACGGAGTCGACCTCACGCTTGACGCTGGAGAAGTGCTTGCACTTCTGGGCGAAAATGGCGCGGGAAAGTCGACGCTGGTGAAGATTCTCGCTGGCGACATCGAACCCACTAGCGGCTCGATCGACATTCAAGGATCCAAGTTGGCGAAGCTTGATGTATATCAAGCTCGCCAACTTGGCGTCCGAATGATTTTTCAGGAGCTCAACGATGCTCCAGCCCTTACTGTTGCCGAGAATATTTTCCTCGGACAGTGGCCACACTCAGGACCATTCGTTGCATGGTCTGAAATGGCAGCAAAAGCAAAAGCAGTTCTTGATCGACTAGAGGTTGATATTCCTGTCGATGCAATCGCTGGACAACTTCGAGTTGGAGAGCGACAGCTCCTCGAAATCGCCAGAGCGTTAACTCAAAATACAAAAGTATTGGTTTTAGATGAACCAACCGCAGCGCTGTCGAATGTGGAAGTAGAACGCCTCTTTGCCGTGATGGATCAACTTCGTGAAGAGGGCGTGGGAATGATTTACATCACCCACCGACTAGATGAAGTCGCACGTGTTGCAGATCGCGTTCAGGTTCTTCGCGATGGTTCTTCTGTTTTAACTGTTGATGCAAAGAAAGCATCACGCGAGGATCTTGTTGCAGCAATGTTGGGTCATGCATCAGAGAAGAATGTACGACCTGAACTCACCGCAACCACTACACCAGCATTTAAAGTATCTGGCCTTGGTAGTTTTGCAGAGTTTCAAGATGTGAGCTTTACCGTTAATAAAGGTGAGGTATTGGCGCTTTTTGGAAAAATTGGTTCCGGAACAGCAGATATTTGCGAAGCGCTCTTTGGATTACGCCCGATAACTGCCGGTACTGTGGAAATCTTTGGCCAAAAATATGAAACGAAATCTCCAGCCGCTTCAGCCGACCAAGGAATTGGTTACCTTCCTGCAGATCGACAGAGACTTGGTTCTTTCCCGGTGCGCTCGGTTGCTGAGAATTTGGCGGTGCGTTCGTGGCAGAAGATGGGTCGCTTTGGATTTGTTAATCGCCTACTGGAGCATCAAGCATTCTCCCGTTGGGCTGAGGCGCTGCGAATTGTTTCGCGCGGATCTACTCAAACTATCTCAACTCTTTCAGGTGGCAACCAACAGAAAGTGCTCTTAGCGCGCTGGTTTGAAGCGGGCGTCAACATTCTTCTGCTTGTTGAGCCAACACGTGGTGTAGATGTTGGTGCGCGCCGTGATATATACGAAATTATTAGAAGACAAGCTAAAGAAAGTGGCATGGCAGTAATTGTCGCAACCTCTGACTACGAAGAGGTGGTACTTCTGGCAGATCGAGCGCTAGTCATGTCTCGTGGCGAAGTTGTCTCTGAACTCACCGGAAATTCCGTTGAGGCTAGTAAATTAATTGCAGCATCGAGTTAGGAGCAAGTACAAATATGAGCAATGACAAAGGAACAGCGGTAGCGGAGGTTACGCAGTCACAGGGTAAGACTCGCCGCCGCATCCCTGATGTTGCACCTCTTCTTGGCTTTCTCGTTTTGCTGACAGTTTTCTTCACTGTCACTAGCCCATACTTTCTAGATATCGATAACTTCAAGAATATTTTCGTAGCTTTAGCTGTTACCGGAATCATCTGCGTCCCAGGCACGATGTTGATGATCGCTGGCCAAGTTGACCTCTCTGTTGGCTCAGCTGCAGCTGTCTCTGGAATGATCCTTGCAAATGTTGTTAACGATTACGGAATTACCACAGGGCTATTCGCGGTACTCGCTTTCGGCTTAGTACTCGGAATTGTCAATGGATTCTTCGTGACTGTTGTGGGTGTTAATTCACTCATCACCACTCTAGGTACTTTGGCAACGCTCTATGGCATTGCATTGTTGATTGGTAATGGTCAGACGCTGATGATGAAGAATTTCGAGTGGTTGGGAACCGCACAGCCTGCTGGAATCCCATTGCCGATCATCATCTTCTTTGTGATCGCCGTCATGGGTATTGTGACCTTGCGTCGCACGCGATTTGGACGCTCGCTCTATGCAATTGGATCCAACCCCAATGCAGCGCGAGTTGTTGGTATCCGTAGCAATCGAATTCTCTTCGCGAGCTTTATCCTCTCTGGAGTTTCTTCGGCTCTCGCGGGTGCGATTTTGACCTCCCAGCTCTCCGCAGGCGATCCAAATGCCGCTCGTGGCCTTGAACTCGAAGTTATCACCGCCATCGTTCTTGGTGGAGCTAGCCTTGCTGGTGGCCGCGGAACGATGTGGGGAACGATTATCGGTTTGACCACTATCGGAGTTTTGAATAACGGTCTTATTCTTCTCGATGTACCAACGTTCTGGCAGCGAGTCGCGCAAGGCTTGATGTTGATCTTGGCAGTTTCATTTGATGCCACCCGGGAACGACTGGCAGCTAAACGCAGGTAACGCGAGCAAAGAGAGAAACGAGGGCGAATAATGGAACGGTTACTTTTCTTCATCTATCTCTACGAAGGCAAAGAGGCGGAGTACGACAAACGCCACGATGAGCTCTGGCCTGATATGGCGCAGGCGCTTACTGAGTGCGGATGGACCAACTACACACTCTTCCGCAATGGCACGACTGTCGTTGGCTACTGCGAAGCAGTTCCCAACGTTGCCACTGCAGCACAGAAGATGGGCGCCACCGAGGTCAATGCTCGTTGGCAAGAATCATTTAAAGACATCATTCGACACATCACCGACCGCGAGGGAAATCTCCTCTCCTATCGCGAGGTTTGGCATCACGATTAATTCCACTCTCCATCTCACTAGATAGGAACGTTCAACTATGGCCAAGTTAAGAGCAGGATTTATTGGTGCAGGTTCGTGGGCAACGATGGCGCATCTGCCGGCGATTTCGAAGCGCGACGAGGTAGAGATTGTTGCGATTTGTCGTAAGGGTGATGACCTGCTTACAAAACTTGCCAAGCAATATGGTGCAAAAGTT
>JBIJBY010000096.1:0-4891 GCA_044344975.1 Candidatus Nanopelagicaceae bacterium
CGCAAAACCGAAGAGAGTGTGCCTCTTCTTGTAGTGTCCGATTTCGTGGGCAAGCACCGCCATAATTTCTCGAACGCCTAGCTTCTCAATAAGCGTGTCAAACAATACGATTGTTTTGCTCTTACCAAGCCCAGCGAAGAAGGCATTTGCTTTACTCGATCGCTTCGAAGCATCCATCACGAAGAGTCGACCGATTGAGTACCCCTCTTGCTTGCAGTAGTTGAGAATCTCCTCTTTGAGTTCGCCCTCTTCGAGCGGTCTTAATTTGTTGAAGAGTGGCAATATCAAAGTAGTGCCAAACATAAACATCACAAGCGAGAAGATCGTTAGCAAAAGCCAACCTAGTACCCAGAATGCGCTACCGGTCTCTTGATAGATGAAAATGATAATGGCAAGCAGCCCACCGCCGATTAAGGCGCCAAGTAAGTAACCTTTAATCTTGTCGAGAACAAAAGTTTTGGCCGTAGTTTTGTTAAACCCGAAGCGAGCTTCAACTACGAATGTTCCATAGAGGTCAAATGGCAAATCCAATATGTCAGATACCACTCCCAGGATTGCAAAGAAAATCAGAGCAATCAGGATCTCTGAGCTAACCAATTCACGAACGTATTGATCGAGCTCTCCAAATATCCCGAACGCTAAAGCGCCAACCATGATCAGAATCGAATACGTTGAATTGGCGAGCGAAAGTTTAAAGTTCGCCTCTGAATACTCGATGGAACGTCGATATTCGCTCTCGCTATACAAATTTGCCAGCGTGGGGTGGAGGGGCTTCTTCCCATGTCGATAATTGAGGATCTTTATCAACGATTCGACGAGATAGTTGAGTATCACTAGTGAGAGTAGAAGCGTGAGCATGGGATACATCGTATGATAAAGAGCTATGAGTGGCGCACAGGGAGTAATCAGCGCTGAAAATATCGCCAAAAATTATGGGAAAGGCGATGTACTAAAAGGAGTCTCACTCGGGGTTTTGCGAGGCGAGCGCATTGGTATCGTCGGTCGAAATGGTGGTGGAAAGAGCACCCTACTTCGAATTCTCGTTGGCGCTGAAGCCCCAGACTCTGGGCGAATCTCCTTTCTCAATGGACTCTCCCTTGGCTATCTGGCACAAGTAGACACCTTTGCAGACGACGCAACGATTCTCTCGGCAATTTTTGGTGATAGCGCTACCCACTCGTGGGCAAGTGATCCGAAGGCGCGCGAAGTTCTTGAAGGTCTCTTTGGCTCCCATAACGAGAGCGATTTCAACCGACCAATTGCCGGGCTCTCTGGTGGCGAGCGACGTCGCGTATCTCTTGCCAAGTTGCTTGTCAGTAGCCACGATTTAATCTGTCTTGATGAACCTACAAATCACCTTGATGTAGAGGGAGTGAATTGGTTAGCTCAATATCTCAAGCGCGAAAAGCGGTTAGCAGTAGTGGTCATTACCCACGACCGCTGGTTTCTTGATGAGGTAAGCGATAAGACGTGGGAAGTTGTTAACGCTGGCGTTGAAGAGTACGAAGGTGGCTATTCTGCATTTGTTCTGGCAAAGGCAGAGCGAATTAGACAAGCTGATGTGGAAACTGGTCGACGCAATAATCTGATTAAAAAGGAGTTGGCCTGGTTACGTCGCGGCGCGCCGGCTCGCACTACAAAACCAAAGTTCCGAGTCGATGCAGCTAACCAACTCATCAGCGCCGAGCCACCGCCACGAGATTCTGTTGAGCTATTAAATTTTGCGACTAATCGATTAGGAAAACGTGTTTTTGAATTACATGATGTCACGCTCGGTGTAGCCGGACGAGTCCTTGCTGAACATATCAACGTTAACTTTGCTCCAGGTGCGCGTTATGCAATTGTCGGCGCAAATGGCGCAGGAAAAACCTCTTTCTTACAGATGCTTTCTGGGCGCTTAAAACCCATGGCAGGGCACATGCAAACAGGGCAAACAGTGAAACTTGCCTTCCTGACACAACATCTCGATGAATTAGAGCCACAATGGCGCGTGCTCGAAGCTGTTGAAGATGTTGCGAAGAGCGTTGATCTTGGCAAAGGGCGTGAACTCTCTGCCTCGCAACTCTGCGAGCGATTAGGTTTTGGCAAAGATGCACAGTGGACTCCGGTACGTGATTTATCAGGTGGCGAGCGGAGACGATTGCAACTGACGCGATTGTTGATGGAAGGGCCGAACGTACTCTTTCTCGATGAACCAACAAATGATTTTGATGTTGAAACTCTCGCATCCCTTGAAGACTTACTCGACGGCTTTGCCGGAACTATCGTTGTGGTTTCGCATGATCGATATTTTTTAGAACGTGTCTGTGATATCACTTTAGGTTTTGTTGGCGATGGCATCTTGCGTGATTTACCGCGCGGTCTTGATCAATATTTTGAGTTACGCGCAGGTGGGGGTTCGGGAGCTTCAGAGAGAAAAAGTTCATCCTCGACTCACTCCACCCAAAAAATCGACCAACGCGAATTGAAGAAGTCCATTGAGAAAACCGAGCGGGGATTAGCGCGACGAGATGAAGAGATTAAGAAACTTGAAACGGAGATGGGAGCAGTTGAAGTTGCCTCGGACTTCGCCAGGTTGGGCCAGATCCATCAAGAGCTTGAGCGATTGAGCAGTGAGAAAGAAGCGTTGGAGCAGGAATGGCTTGCGCTTATGGAAGGTCTAGAAGGCAAGTAGTAAGGTTCCAATATGCGGCCAATCGTCCAAGTCTCCCTCGATCTCACTGATATTCATGAGGCAATGGAGATGGCGCACACTGCGATGCGCGCGGGCGTCGATTGGCTAGAGGCAGGGACTCCCTTCATTCTCGCTGAAGGATTGCATGGCGTGAAAGCTCTTCGAAAAGAGTTTCCGACTACGCCGATTGTGGCCGATTTGAAGACGATGGATGGTGGTTATTTAGAGGCAGAGATGATGGCTAAAGCTGGCGCAACCCATGTCGTGGTGATGGCGCGCTCACATCCCGAGACAATTAAATGTGTAGTGCAAGCTGGCAAAGATTTCGGCGCAGTGGTGATGGGTGACAACTTAGGTTGCCCCGATATGGTGCAAGGCGCTCGCGAGCTAGAGGAACTTGGCTGCGACATAGTGATTCATCACATTGGATATGACGAACGTCGAGGCATCGCAGCTCGTGGTGAGCGTGCGCCAAACCCTCTCGATCAACTAAGAGAGATTGTCGATGCCGTTTCAGTTCCAGTGCAAGCAGTTGGTGGGTTGACGCTCGAACAGGCAATTAAAACTCCGGAGTATGGCGCACCGCTTGTTGTTATTGGCGCCCCACTTGCTATCGATGCCGATTCTTTTAGTCGTGGCGCTGGGAATGTTGAAGAGGTTCTTCGAAAAATTTGTGAACGCGTCCATGCATATGGTGATGTACCGGTAAAAGGGGAGAGGAAGTAAGCACCTGATGGGATCTCTTGGGGTAGTCAATTATGGAGCGCAGCCGCATAACGTCGAGCTCCGTGAAGTCGAGCGTCCAATTATTGGTGCTGATGATGTTCTTGTAGAGGTGGCTGCAGTGAGCGTCTGTGGGAGCGATCTACATCAATGGACCGCCGACCATAGCTGGCCGGTTAATTACCCAGTCGTACTTGGCCATGAGTTTGGTGGAAAAATCGTCGAAGTTGGAAGCGCAATTTCTTCGTGGAAGGTTGGTGAGCGAGTAGTCAGTGAGACTGCCGCAATCATTGACCAGAACTCGCCGATGACTCGTATTGGGCGTTACAACCTCGACCCATCACGCAAGGGTTTTGGCTACGGCGTAAATGGCGCGATGACTAAATTTGTAAAAGTACCCGCGCGTTGCCTCCATAAAATTCCCGATAACGTGCCCTTCGAACATGCTGCACTCACCGAACCATGCTCAGTAGCTTTTAGCGCTGTGATTGCCCCTGGTTACATCAAACCTGGTGATCGAGTCGTCGTATTAGGTCCAGGACCAATCGGGGTGCTCTGCGCCGCGATGGCGAAGTTAGCTGGCGCAGAAGTGGCGCTCGTTGGTTTAGAGCGCGATCGGGAGCGCCTCAACGCTGCCAAAACTTACGGCTGCGAAGTAATTATTGGTGATGCTAAGAGTTGGGCAAGCGCTGTTGATGGGTTGGGGGCTGATGGCGTAGTTGATGCCGCAGGAATCTCGGCAACATTAAAAATTGCACTTGAATTGGTACGTCCGGCTGGATGGATTTCTAAAGTGGGTTGGGGTCCACAACCACTTGATTTCTCGCTCGATCAACTAGTGCAGAAGAACATCACGCTACAAGGAAGTTTTAGCCATAACTGGCCTATGTGGGAGCGGGTATTACGAATGATGAGTACAGGACAACTAAATATCGGACCTGTTCTTGGCGGAATTTATCCACTCGAAAAGTGGGAAGAGGCTTTTGAGGCGATGCACTCCGGAAAAATTTTGAAAGCGGTATTAACGCCATGAGTCCTATGAGCGCACGATTAAAAGATAAATCAATCATTGTTACTGGTGGCACCTCTGGAATCGGTGCTGCTATCGCGCGTTCAATTGTCCATGAAGGCGGCCAAGTTCTTGTCCATGGCATTAATAGAGATGAAGGCGCTGCTCTTGTGGCAACGTTGGGCAATCGCGCTGCGCTCTGCATTGCAGACCTTGCTCAAGAAGATGCACCTGCAGTAATTGTTAACGCTGCGCTCGCCGCTTTTGGAAAGATTGATGGCTTAGTGAATAACGCAGCGATTATTGAACGATCAAACCTTGGCGCGATTACACCAAATGGTTTTGATCAGACGCTCGCAGTCAATACCAAGGCTCCGCTCTTTCTCATTCAGGCAGCGCACCCGCATTTGGTAAAAACGAAGGGATCGGTTCTAAATATCGGCTCCATCAATGCCTATGCTGGTGAATCGACGTTACTTGCCTAC
>JBIJBY010000097.1:0-4861 GCA_044344975.1 Candidatus Nanopelagicaceae bacterium
AAACTCAATTACCGTTGATGGCAAAACTATTGCTGTCTTCGCTGAACGCGACCCTGGTGCGTTACCTTGGAGTTCGGTTGGCGTGGAGATTGTCGTCGAATCAACGGGAATTTTTACTAAAGGTGAGCAAGCAAAGAAGCACCTTATTGGTGGAGCGAAAAAAGTGATTATCAGCGCACCAGCAACTGATGAGGATGTCACAATTGTGATGGGCGTTAATCATGATAAATACGACCCAGCGAAACACACAATTATTTCAAACGCCTCCTGCACCACAAACTGTTTAGCGCCAATGGCAAAAGTTCTTCAAGATAGTTTTGGTATTGAACGAGGAATGATGACCACGATTCACGCCTATACCAATGACCAAGTGATTCTTGATTTTCCACACAAAGATTTACGACGTGCGCGCGCGGCGGCAACATCAATCATTCCAAGTAGTACCGGCGCGGCGAAGGCAATCAGCCTTGTCTTGCCAGAGCTCAAGGGAAAGATGGATGGATATGCGATGCGAGTTCCGGTGCCAGTTGGTTCGGTGACCGATCTGAGCGTCGAACTCTCACGTGAAGCATCAGTGGCTGAAATCAACGGAGCCCTCAAGGCGGCGGCGGAGGGTCCATTAAAAGGAATTCTTGAATATACGGAGGATCCGATTGTCTCTGCGGATATCGTTACCAATCCGCACTCATGCATCGTGGATAGCCAGCTAACAAAGGTGATTGGCACCAGTGTGAAGGTGGTTGGTTGGTATGACAATGAATGGGGCTACTCAAATCGATTAGTAGATCTGGTTACCTTCGTCGGACGCTCGCTTTAACGATTCTTGGGATTGCACTTACCGACTATGCAGACTCTCGAGTCAATTGATTTCACCGACAAGCGGGTAATACTTCGCTGCGATCTAAATGTGCCAATTGCAAATGGACAAATTTCAGATCCAGGCCGAATACTTGCCTCTCTTCCTACTATCGAACTTATTCGAAAGAAAGCAGCCTCAATTGTTATTTTGGCGCACCTTGGCAGACCCAAAAATGGTTTCGCACCCGAACTCTCACTTACACCCGTTGCAAATTGCCTCGGTGAGTTACTTGGCGATGTCGTTTCCTGCGCAACAGATATTGCCGAAGCTAAGAATTTGGCAGCGGCGCGTCCAGGTTCTGTAGTTCTCCTAGAAAACATTCGTTTTTTCCCGGCCGAAACCAGTAAGGATGAAAAAGAACGAACTGCTTTTGCCATTGAGTTGGCAACTTTGGGCGAGATTTACGTCGGTGATGGTTTCGGGGCAGTGCACCGGAAGCATGCGTCGGTCTATGACCTTCCCAAACTTATGCCACATTGTGTGGGTCGATTAATTTATGAAGAGATGCGTATTCTCAATACGCTTGCAACAGATCCAGATCGCCCTTACGGAGTGATTCTTGGAGGAGCAAAAGTTTCGGACAAGATTGGCGTCATTAGTAATTTGCTCGATCGAGTCGACATCCTTGCTATCGGTGGCGGAATGGTTTTCACTTTCCTGGCTGCCCAAGGGTTTGAAATAGGCAACTCACTCGTTGATCGAGATCAGATAGATAGGGTAAAAGAGCTCATTGAACGCGCCGAGCAAAGAGGAGTACGCCTCCTACTCCCTGAGGATGTTGTCGTTGCACCAAATTTTGCAGCAGACTCCCCGCCAACTGTTGTTTCGGCAGATCAAATCCCAGCTGACCAAATTGGATTGGATATCGGACCAAAAAGCGCAGCTCGATATGCGAAGGAGCTGGAGGATTGCCGCACCGTGTTTTGGAATGGCCCAATGGGGGTATTTGAATTTCCAGCTTTTGCCAACGGCACTCGAACCATCGCACAAGCGTTGGCTCAATTACCAGGGTTGAGCGTTATCGGTGGTGGCGATTCAGCGGCAGCTATTCGTCTTTTGGGATTTGATGAAGAGCAATTTGGTTACATTTCCACCGGCGGGGGAGCATCACTTGAGTTCCTCGAAGGCAAAGAATTACCAGGCATTCAAGTATTGGAGAGGTGATGAGTAACATCGAGAGTACAGATATTGCTAATACAGGGCGGAAACCGCTCATTGCGGGGAACTGGAAGATGAACCTCAATCATCTCGAAGCAATCGCTGTCACACAGAAACTTGCATTTCTGCTCAACGAAAAAGATTATGAAGCGAGTGATATCGCGCTCCTGCCACCATTTGTTGATATTCGTTCAGTGCAAACGCTCGTCGATGGAGATCGCCTTCGACTTCTCTATGGGGCGCAAGACCTCTCGCCATTTCCCTCTGGCGCTTACACCGGAGATATCTCGGGAGCCATGCTTGCCAAACTTGGATGCACCTTTGTCGTGGTAGGTCACTCGGAACGTCGAGCGCACCATGGTGAGAGTGATTCAATAGTTAACGCCAAGGTGAAAGCCGCGCTTAGCGTTGGGCTTACTCCAATTCTTTGCGTTGGCGAGAGCGACGAAATTCGAACTGCGCAATCCCATCTGGCGCATGTCATTGAGCAGCTCAATGGCGCCCTCGCAGGAATTACCCCAGCGCAGGTCAAGAAGGTGGTCATCGCCTATGAGCCAATCTGGGCAATCGGCACGGGCAAGAGCGCAACCCCAGAGGATGCCCAAGAGATGGCCCAGGCCCTCCGCGATCGAATCGTGAAGCTGGCCAATAGTCAGGTAGCGAGCCAGATCAGAATCCTCTACGGGGGCTCAGTCAAGGCCGCTCTGATCAAAGAAGTCATGGCCTGTCCAGACGTTGATGGGGTGCTGGTTGGTGGCGCGAGCCTGGATCCAGAGGAGTTCGCCAAAATCGCGAAGTTTCATAAGTTTTAGCAGGTATCCTTAAGGCCTACCGGTACAAGGAGTGGCGATGGTTCTAGGTCTTTCAATCTTTCTCTGCATCATCAGTCTCTTGATGATTCTCTTGGTGCTACTCCACAAGGGAAAGGGAAGTGGCCTCTCCGACCTTTTCGGAGGCGGCGTCTCTTCTACTTATGGGGGATCATCGGTTGTCGAACGGAATCTCGATCGAATGACGATTGTTGTTGGCGGACTTTGGTTTGCAGCGATCGTGGCGCTCAGCCTCTTGCTCAAGGTTTGATTAGCCAGAATTACCAGAATTAAATGTAAGTAACGATTAAGGAGCAGAACGATGAGTGGTAGCGCAATTAGAGGTAGTCGCGTTGGCGCTGGCCCTATGGGTGAGGCAGAGCGCGGCGAAGCTATCGCCCGTTTTCGCATCTCTTACTGGTGTGCCAATGGCCACGAGACCCGACCTTCCTTCGCGGATGATGGCTCGGTTACTCCGCCCGAAGAATGGGATTGCCCACGCTGCGGTTTTCCTGCTGGTCGCGATAAAGCAAATCCACCAAAGCCTGTGAAAAATGAACCATATAAAACACATCTTGCTTATGTGAAAGAGCGCCGCTCAGCGACTGAGGGTGCAGCTATTTTGGAAGAGGCGCTTAAAAAGCTTCGCGGAGAGCTTGAGTAAGTTTTTCGACCTCGCGCCACGATAGATGTAGGTGGAGCACCTTGCGTCCGGCGGTATTGAGCGCAATAACATCTCCACGGGCCTGAGCTGAAATCAAGTTGGCAAAGGTGTAGCTCTCTCCAGGAATCGGATAGTCCTCTTTCGAGTCGATCGTCAGAATAAGAAATGCTCCAATATTTGGTCCACCTTTATGACATTGCCCCGTGGAGTGCAGGTACCGCGGCCCGAAACCAAGCGTGACATTTTCAGCTATCGCTCCGGTTAATCCATCGTGTAATTGCTTCAGCAATTCCTGTGCATGGCCATCATGAAGTGGTGCGTACGGAAGAAGAGCGAGATAGCCACCCTCATGCAGTCGCGCTTCCTCCCTCAAACGATGAAGTTCAGTTATTGCGCGCGCTCCATCCTTGATGAGGTTCTCGTTCGACGGCAACTCTTCGAGTAACGCTTTTCGAGTGGCCTCTTTAGCGCTTGCCACATCAGGCTGGTCAAAGGGATTTACCTCCAAGACATAGCCAACAAGTGCAGTTGCCCACTCCCATAGATAAAAACTTGCTCCGAGTAGATCTGTTTGCATAGCTGGCTTGATCTCAATTGAAGGTTGTTCTGTAGCCGAGAGTGAAATCAAGGGAACTATCCCCACCCCCTCCTTGCCTGTCGACTCTGCAACCAACTGCTCGACCCAATCGCTTAGTGGTTCGTTTGGTAGCGACAGGAAAGGCTGATGCTCAATGATGTAGTGGGCGAGCGCAATTGCAGGATTAGCGCTGTTGTCACGTTCAGATATCTCTGCGCTCAGGACAACTCTCATATCGGCCGCATCATCAAGTAGCTCAGCGCAATCGATGCCAAGTAGCGCACTCGGCAGGAGTCCGAATACTGAGAGCGCGCTAAAGCGTCCACCCACCTGCGGATCGCCGGCGAAGAATCGCACCTCATGTTCTCTGGCCCAGCGCTCCAGAGGGGAACCAGGGTCAGAGATGATGACGACATGGTCCTTTACCTTCAGTTGCGCTCGTTCAATTCGCTCAGTGATTGCCTTGAGGTGAGAGAGGGTTTCAATGGTCTCTCCAGATTTGGAAGCGATAACGAAAATGCTATGCAAAGGATCAGGGTCTAAAGCGATTCGAATATCGATCGGATGGGTCGAATCAAGAAGAATTAACTCGCGATCATAAGCAGCAGCAATCACTTCTGGCGCCAGAGAGGAGCCGCCCATTCCCGAGAGGACTACTCGGTTTAAATGAGAACTTCGCGCCCACGCGGAGAGCGCATCGAGGGCAGGTAGCAGTTCGCGAGAACGTTCCGGCAGATCAATCCAACCCAAACGCTCTTGTGCGATTAATTGTGCAGATGTTCCCCAGAGAGAAT
>JBIJBY010000098.1:0-4801 GCA_044344975.1 Candidatus Nanopelagicaceae bacterium
CGTAAGAGGGCCAATCCAATTATTACCGCTAGACATATTCCGCCAATCGCTAAGAGTCGGGAGACCCGCTCGCCTGAGATAAAGAGCATCCCCAGCATGATTAGCGCTAACACCATAACTGTGCCGATATCTTTACCAAGGAGAATTAAGAGTGAGATTGCACCAAAGCCGCAAAGTAACGCTCCCGTTCCTTGGTTACGCAAAAATTCGCCGCGCTCCACTCGTGCAAGGATGAAAGCCGCCCAAATGATGAGAGCCATCTTTGTAAACTCGCTCGGCTGGATAGTAATTGGGCCTAGATGAATCCAGTTCCTATTTCCGTTGATTTCCAATCCAATTCCATCAACGAAAACCAGTCCTAACATGCAGACTGAACCAAGAAGAAGTAGCGGTGAAATTTTGCGCCAACCCTTAGTTGGCAACTTGAATGCAAGATACCCGAGCGCTAAGCCCACTGAGAACCACATCAACTGACGGAACACAATCGCAAAAGATGAACCTGAATTAGCGTAGGCGCGAACTCCAGAAGCAGAGAGCACCATCAACAGGCCCATAAAAATGAGAACTCCCATGCCGGAGAGCAAAACATAAAATGGCGCCGTTGGATGAGTGAGTAAAGGTTTTTTCGGTCCACTCATCTCACTGTTCACCCACTAAATCTTGAACTGCTTCCACAAAGAATTCGCCTCGTTGCGCGTATGATTGAAATTGATCCATTGATGCACAAGCTGGTGCCAGCAAGACAGTATCGCCATGTTGCGCCAATCGACTTGCAGCAAGAACCACATCGCGCATCAATTGCTTTGAGCGCTCTTGGCCTACCAGCGAGAGTTCTTCGTCTACCAAAATAATGGGGGTTTCGGGCGAATATTGCTTAAGTGCCCGTTCAATCATCGGGCGATCTGTACCTATAAGTACGGCAGCGCGAATCTGCTGATGTCGCCGTTTAATGAGCGCTTCGATATCAGCGCCCTTTGCCAAACCACCGGCAATCCAGATTATTGAATCAAAAGCTGCAAAAGCTGCATTTGTTGCATGAGGGTTAGTGGCTTTGGAATCGTTAATCCAGGTTATTCCATTGAGTTCTGCAATTTTTTCGATCCGATGATGGCCAGGCGTGAAATTTCGCAGGCCCTGACTTATCGCATCAGCTTCGAGTCCCATCGCGCGCGCTAGGCCCGCAGCGGCTAGGGCATTTGAGACGTTATGTGGAGCAGGCGGGTTGATATCGGAGAGTTGTGCAATTTCGATTGCAACATTTTGCGCACCCGTGAATGCCCGATCAATCAAAAGATCTTCGACAACTCCTATCTCTCCATACTGCGGCACTTGCAAGGTGTATGTGGTCAACTCGCGCTCTTTGAGTAATGCGTCAATGGATTTATGGAGCCTTGGGTCGTCTCCATTAACAATCGCATACTGCGCACCATTGAATATCTTTAGCTTTGCATTGAGATAGTTTTGAAAATTGCCATGCCAATCTAGGTGATCATCATCAATGTTCAACAATGCGGCAGCATCAAGCTGAAGGGTTGAGGTCCAATAAAGTTGGAATGATGAGAGTTCGACGATGAGATACTCATGGAACTCTGATGAAGTTAGAACTTCAATAACTGGGGTTCCAACATTGCCGCAAGCTATAGCGCTCTTACCGGCAGCCTTGAAAATTGATTCAACCATTCCTACTGTAGATGTCTTGCCGTTAGTTCCGGTTACACCTATCCAATATCGCCTGGCGCTCGCTCCCTCTCGCTTTTGTTGCTGATCGTGAATAAATGAAAATTCAATTTCGCCCATAACTTGTGAGCCTTGGGCAAGCGCCGCTACAAGTATTGGATGATCGGGTTGCCATCCAGGTGAGGTGATAACTAGCGGCGGAAAACTCTCTGGAACGGCAAAAGTAACATTGACCCCAAGCTTTTTAAGCTCTGCAGCTAATTCGCGATGGCGCTGGTCATCGCGCTCTTCGAAAACAAGAACTTCGTAGCCTAGTTTCACTAGCGCACGCGCAGTGGCATCGCCAGTCACTCCAAGTCCGGCGATTAATACTTGTGACATCGATTACCCCGTCACCCATGCGCCATAGAAGAGGCCAAGCCCCCCTGCAACCATGATTCCAGCAATGATCCAGAATCTAATAACAATGGTGACCTCACCCCAACCTAAAAGTTCAAAGTGATGTTGGAGCGGCGCCATTCGGAAAATTCGTTTGCCTTTAGAGAGCTTGAAGTAGCTCACTTGGAGAATTACAGATAACGTGATGAGTGCAAAAAGGCCACCAATTAACGTAAGCAGTAATTGAGTTCTGAGAGTTATCGCCAAACCAGCAAGAGCCCCGCCGATTGCCAATGAACCGGTATCGCCCATAAAAATCTTCGCTGGACTTGCATTCCACCAGAGAAATGCAAAACAAGCACCGCTAAGTGCGGCTGCCAAAACTGCTAAGTCAAGTGGATCGCGAACTTCGTAACATTTTGACCCTGCTGCGATGGCGCAGCTTTGTCCAAACTCCCAAACGCCAATTAGTATGAAGGCGCCGAAGCTCATTACTGCCGCACCAGTAGCTAAACCATCGAGTCCATCGGTGAGGTTTACGCCATTACTAGTTGCCGTGATCATAAAAAAGACCCAAATAACAACCAGCACCGCCCCGAGTTTTATTGAAGTATCGCGCACCGTTGAAAGATTGAGAGAGACAGGGGTAAGTCCTCTTTCATCAGGAAAATTTAATCCTGCAACAGCAAAAGCCAGCGCAACAACACTTTGCGCCAACATCTTTGTGCGAGCACGCAGTCCCAAAGATCTCTGCTTCGATACTTTGAGCCAATCGTCGAGAAATCCCACTAGTCCCAGGCCGCTCATCAAAGCTAAGACCAATAATGCAGAGACTGTGACTGCACGCTGGGTGATGAGGTGAGTAAGAAAATAGCTTGCGATTACAGATGCGATGATGACAATGCCGCCCATGGTTGGCGTGCCACGTTTTGTATGGTGTGTGGTCGGCCCATCGTCGCGAATAAACTGACCATAGCCACGCTTCACGAGAACTCGAATTGCAGCAGGAGTCCCGAAAAAAGCAAATAAGAAAGCGAGTGCGCCCGCGCTAAGAATTCCTCTCATAACGCCATCACCTAGCGCCCATTCTCTTCGTTGGTCTCGACATGCAAGAGAGAATTTTTAAGCGCATCGCTTAGTTTTTCCAACCCTTCAGCTCGAGACCCTTTCACAAGTATCACATCCCCAGGCGTGATTTCCTTGGATATAGCCAGCGCCTCATCGAATGATTGGACATGTTGGACGAGCAGTTGTGCACCCGAAGCATTTCCATATTCAGGGGTCTTAATGGCGACCACATGGTCGATTCCCATCTGCTCTGCAAAGGCTGAGATGTTCTGATGATCGGCATGAGAATTATCCCCTAATTCATGCATCTTCCCGATAAAAGCCCAAGCTCGACCGCCACGTTCCTGAGCAAAGTATCTGAGCGTTTCTAAGGCGGCCCGCATGCTCTCAGGGTTGGCATTATAAGAATCGTTAATAAGCAAAATGGAACCGATCTCTGAAATTTCCATCCGCCATTTACTAGCAATCTCTGCTGTAGATAAACCGCTTGCGATTTTATCGATAGGAATCTTTAGCGCGGTTGCTATCGCTGCCGCTGCAAGCGCATTGGGAACTTGATGGCGACCAACTAATCGAAGCGCGACTGGCTCTCTACCTGCCTTGCTTACCAGATCAAAGTGAGCTCGACCTTCCCTGATATCGATATCAGTAGCTCGAACTTCACAAGAGGATTTCTCGCCAAAGTACATGACCGATGCGGGCGTTTGGTTAGCCATCTTTGGCGTGTATTCATCGTAAGTTCCAAGAATTGCGATTGCATCCTCCGTGAGGTTTGAAACGATTTCAGATTTCGTCTTGGCAATTGCTTCTCTTGAACCAAACTCACCTATATGAGCAGTGCCTACAACCAATACGACGCCTATATCTGGTTTCGCCATCTGCACTAAGCGCGCAATATCTCCCGCGTGACGGGCCCCCATCTCTAGAACGCAGAAACGAGTCTCGTGGTTAGCTCGCAAGAGTGTGAGCGGAACACCCAAATCATTGTTAAAAGATTGCAAGGGCGCGATAGTTTCTCCTACAAGAGATAAAACATGGCGCGCAATATCTTTAGTTGTGGTCTTGCCTTGCGAACCAGTAATTCCGATCACCTTCATTTGCGGCAATCGCCTTCTAACTTCTGCGCCA
This sequence comes from Candidatus Nanopelagicaceae bacterium, assembly GCA_044344975.1. Taxonomy (GTDB): domain Bacteria; phylum Actinomycetota; class Actinomycetes; order Nanopelagicales; family Nanopelagicaceae; genus IMCC26077. Next base: position 4,252 of record JBIJBY010000098.1, read on the forward strand.
AGTTTGCTAATAGCCTCCAGCACGTCCGTTACTACTATGCAGTTACTACCAATTTGCCGTTTGGTGATTGCTGTAACGCACCCCTTTGCCAACGCCTCTTCCACATATTCATGGCCGTCAACCTGTTGCCCTTCAAGGGCGAGGAATATGCCACCCTTAATTGCGTTACGAGAGTCAAAGCATGGTTCCGCCGTGACGAGCGCACCGGCATCCCCAAAAGATTTTCCGCCGACTATCTCAGCGATTTCAGCGACAGTGAGCTCAATCATTTACTTTTTCCGATCAATTCTTGGGCGATTTCTCGATCATCAAATGGATGCACAACCCCATTGATTTCCTGTCCGGTCTCGTGACCCTTTCCTAAGATGAGGACCACATCGCCCTTGATAGCCAATTCCAAAGCTTGCTCAATGGCAAATTTCCGATCAACTTCTACTCTCACGTTCTCAAATCTCTTCGGGCCCATCTGTTCGATGATTGCATCAGCAGATTCGCTTCGAGGATTATCACTTGTAAATATCGCGACATCACATCCTTGCGCCAACGCGGC
>JBIJBY010000099.1:0-4718 GCA_044344975.1 Candidatus Nanopelagicaceae bacterium
ACTAATCGAATGCCTCTCAGATAATCGAAACCGTGCAGCTGGTGAAGTGCGGTTGGCCGTCACGCGCAATGGTGGAACCATGGCCGACCCAGGTTCAGTCTCTTACTTGTTTGGACGTCGCGGAGTGATAATCGTTAAGAAGAGTTCGACGGTCACAGAAGATGCCCTAATGAACATCGTTATCGATGCTGGCGCAGAAGAAATAAACGATCTAGGAGAGAATTTTGAACTTGTTTCTGATCCTTCCAGTATGGCTGCAGTTCGTAAATCTCTCGAAGTAGCAGGCATCGAATACGAATCAGCAGACACCCCATTTCTTCCAGCAGTGTCGGTCCCTCTTGACAACGATGGCGCGAATAAAGTTTTCAAGCTTATTGAGGCAATTGAAGATTGCGATGACGTTCAGAATGTCTACGCCAACTTCGACATTTCTGACGAAGTGATGGCTACTCTGTAGCAATGAAGGTATTGGGGGTAGACCCAGGGCTCACCCGTTGCGGGGTTGGGGTCCTTGCGGGCGATCCGGGCAAAACCTTAACTTTCGTAGCCGTTGGAGTGATTACCACGGCGCCAACTTTGCCGTTAGCTGATCGACTTCATGCGATTAATCAGGGCTTGGCTGCGTGGATCGATCGCCACCAACCAGATGAGATATCAGTCGAGAGAGTGTTTGCACAAGCTAATCGTCGTTCTGCCATGGAGACTGCTCAAGCTGCTGGACTTGCTCTTACCTTAGCTGCAGCGCGCAATATTCCGGTTACTTTGCATACACCTAGTGAAGTGAAAGCGGCAGTGACTGGATCTGGGCGTGCTGATAAAGCTCAAGTTGGCGAGATGGTTCGACGCTTGCTGCGACTTAAAGAAGTGCCACAACCAGCGGATGCGGCAGATGCTCTAGCTCTGGCAATCTGTCATATATATCAAAGCTCAATGCGTACAAAAATCGGAGCAAGTAAACAATGATTGCTACGTTACGTGGAAAAGTCTTGGGAGCAAATGAACAATCATTGATTATCGATGTCAATGGTGTCGGGTTCTCTGTGATGGTTCCGCCGACAGTCCGCGTGCAGGCTGAGATAGGTAGCGAGTTATTCCTACATACTGCTCTTCTCGTTCGAGAGGATGCCTTCACATTATTTGGCTATGAAACTATTGCTGAGCGCGAAACTTTTCTCCTGTTGCAAACAGTTTCTGGAATCGGCCCAAAGGTTTCGCATGCCATTTTAAGTTCGCTCTCGCTTAATCAGTTGATATCCGCAATTAGTTCCTCAGATAGTAAATCCTTGGAAAAAGTTTCAGGATTGGGGAAAAAAGGAGCTCAGAGAATTATTCTGGAACTCAAAGATAAGGTTGCAAGCTTTGTGGGGAGTGAAGAGAGAAAGCAGGTATCGAATAGCCCGTCAGCCCTTTCGGTGGCGGAAGCGCTCACTGGATTGGGTTTCAATGCACGAGAAATAGAACACGCACTTGAAATTGTGCAGGCAAGTTCGGCAGATTCGCTTGAGGCAAAGTTAAAAGTCGCCTTAACCGCTTTACAAAGTGGTGGCCAGGGAAATTTCACGCAAAAGAAAACCGGAGCCACCCGTGAGTGAAGATCAGATTCTCTCTCCACATTCCGTGAGCGAAGAAGTGAATATTGAAGGTGCACTTCGTCCAAGGAATCTCCAAGAGTTTATTGGTCAACAACGAATTAAAGATCAATTAGGACTTGTGCTAGCAGCATCGAAAAAACGCGGCCATGTTGCCGATCACATATTGTTAGCTGGGCCTCCAGGTCTCGGGAAAACGACTTTGGCACACATAGTTGCTGAAGAAATCGGGGCCGGAATTCGTTTGACTAGTGGTCCCACGCTTCAGAGAGCTGGAGATGTTGCGGCAATCCTCTCTTCAATAACAGAGGGTGAAATTCTTTTTATTGACGAAATACATCGAATGTCGCGACCAGCGGAAGAGATGCTCTATCTGGCAATGGAAGATTTTCGAGTCGACATCATCGTGGGAAAAGGGCCTGGAGCCACCGCGATCCCATTGGAGTTACCGCGCTTTACTCTTATCGGCGCAACCACTCGGGCTGGTCTTCTGCCAAGCCCGCTTCGCGATCGATTTGGTTTCACTGCTCAACTAGATTTCTATGAAAGATCTGAATTGCAAGAGGTTGTTGCGCGCAGCGCTCAACTTCTACAGATGAGTATTGATAGCAAAGCGCTTATTGAGATAGCTGGACGCTCTCGCGGTACTCCGCGAATCGCGAACCGGCTTCTTCGCCGAGTTCGAGATTTCGGAGAGGTGCATGCACCTGGTCGCGCCTTAACTGAAGAGAATGTCCGAGCAGCTCTAGAGCTTTATGAAGTTGATGCGCTAGGCCTTGATCGACTTGATCGAGCGTTGTTGCTCGCGCTCATCGAGCGATTTAATGGAGGTCCGGTGGGGCTTTCCACGATGGCGATGTCGGTAGGCGAGGAGAATGAGACCATTGAGAGCATCTGTGAGCCCTTCTTGCTTCGTTCAGGATTGCTGGCAAGAACCCCGCGCGGACGAATAGCCACCCCTGCTGCATGGCTCCATTTAGGGCTGACTCCACCTCTCTCAGGGGAGCAGATCCTCAATTTTGGTGATTAGACCCAGGTAGAAAAGGCCTCTAGACTTTCCCCTTGTGTCTACCTCCACCTCACGGCCAGGTCGCGCTCTTGTCGCCCTTCTGGTCATTCTCATAGCTGGCGCCTCTGTAATTTTCCTCCAAGGAACGACCAAAATCCGTTTCGGTCTTGATCTTCAGGGTGGAACCAGCGTTGTTCTGCAACCTCGAGTCGATGGGGCTAACGGTTCGGTAACAGCGGCTTCGATCGATCAGGCTGTCTCAATTATTCGCCAACGCGTCAACTCACTTGGCGTTGCAGAGAGTGAAGTGGTTGCCCAAGGAAGCGGAATTAACCGCCAAATTATTATTTCAGTTCCTGGCGAATCAGGGGAGCGAGTGGTGGACCTCGTGGGTCAAACTGCAGAGCTTAGATTTCGACAGGTCTTGGCAGTAGGAAGCGCAGTAGAGGCGCCTGCACCAACGCCAACTAATTCAGCGACACCAGCCCCATCTGGAAGTAAGTTAAATAAGAGCGCTCCTTTCTTCTCCAATCCTGCACCAGCGCCCTCACCACTTGTAACGCCTAATACCATTGCAGACCCTCAAGTGGCTGCGCCAATTGACGCACAAGTTAGCGATGAGCTGTCACAACAATTTGCAAAGCTTGATTGCACCAATGAGGAAAATTTGGTTGGTGGCAGTGACGATCCGGATAAGCCGTTAGTGACATGCGATCGAGATGGGATAAGTCGTTATGTACTCGGACCAGCCGAAGTGCTTGGCCGCCAGGTGCGAACCGCGACAGCAGGAATTGATCAGCAGGGCACCGGTGGCTGGTTTGTTTCATTAGCCTTTAACAAAGAGGGAACGAAGAAATTTGGTGAAATTACCCAACGCGTCGTTTCTTTAACGCCCCCACAAAATCAGGTGGCTATCGTTCTCGATGGCCTTGTCGTTTCTTCGCCCCGCATCGTTGACGCAATCCTGGGTGGACAAGCACAGATAACCGGAAATTTCACACAGCAGGAAGCTAGCGATCTCGCTAACGTATTGAAATACGGATCACTTCCGCTGGCATTTGATCGTGGCGAAGTTCAGCAAGTTTCACCAACTCTAGGTAGCGATCAATTGCGCGCAGGTATTCTTGCGGGAGCTCTCGGTCTCTTGCTAGTTATCGTTTATTCATTCTTCTACTACCGAGCGCTTGGCATAGTGACTGTTGGCTCATTGGCCTTGGCGGCGCTCTTGTTGTGGATGTCAACGATTATTCTGGGTGAGAATTTAGGATTCACGCTCACACTGGCGGGTATCGCCGGAACGATTGTGGCAATCGGCATCACGGCAGACTCCTTTATCATTTACTTTGAACGTCTCCGAGATGAAATTCGAGAAGGCAGGTCGTTCCGATCGGCGGTAGAGAGCGCCTGGGTTCGAGCCCGAAGAACTATCATCATTTCAGATGTTGTTTCGCTGATCGCGGCGACCCTGCTCTTTATCTTTGCTGTCGGTGGCGTTCGTGGATTTGCCTTCACTCTTGGTCTAACGACCCTCATCGACTTGCTCATCATCTTCCTCTTCACCAAGCCGCTCATTACCGTGCTGGCAAAAGTTCCATTCTTCGCTAACGGACATCCGCTCTCTGGGTTGGATGCTCGACGTGTTATCCGAGGAAATACCGGAGGTAAGCAATCATGACCACGAAAGTTTCCTTTGGCGATCGTCTATATCGCGGTGAAAAGTCAATCAATTTTGTTAACAACCGTAGGCGTTGGTACTCGCTTTCAGCAGTTTTGATTCTTGCCTCCCTATTTGCTCTTGGCGCCAGAGGTCTTGAGCTCGGCATTGAATTCAAGGGTGGTTCAGAGTTCGTTTTGAACCAAGAAGGAATCACGGTCCCTGAAGCGCGCGAAGCGATGGATAAAGCTAATGTTCCAGGCGAACCAATTGTGCAAACTGTTGGAAATACTAAAGTCCGAATTCAAACTGGCGCGCTCACAAATGCGCAATCTTCAAAAGTTCTTGATGTTCTTTCTACGACATTTTCAATAGCTAAAGCTGATATTGATACCCGCCTGATCGGACCATCTTGGGGTCGAGAGATTACGCGAAAGGCAATTACGGCCTTAGTGGTCTTCTTGTT
>JBIJBY010000020.1:0-15958 GCA_044344975.1 Candidatus Nanopelagicaceae bacterium
GGCGGTTCATCGGTCGGCGGTGGCGGTGGCGGTGGCCAGGTCATTTACCGAACAGGTGTCACCGGAAGTGATATCGCAGTAATTACCATTGGCGCTGGTGGTGCAGGTGGTGCTGGGCATCACACCGCCAATACAAATCACGGCAAAAAAGGTGGCAATAGCGCCTTCGCAAGTAATAGCACAGCAGATATTGCTCTCGGCGGTAGCGGTGGCAACGGTCAATTTAGTGCAACCAATCTCAATCCAGATGGCAGTGCAATTAGTACCGGTTACACCGGTGGTGGTGGCGCGTATCCCACTCCTGCCTCGGCTGCAGTTGCTATTGCAGGTACTGGTGGCGCTGGATTTATGGGTGGAAATGGCAGTGTGAATGGCGGTGGCGGTGGCGGTGGCGCCGGTGGCCCTGGCGTTGCGCGAAGCGCAGCAAGTAACGCCTCTTCCGGTGGAATAGGTCTAAGTAATTCGATAACTGGAAGCGCTCTTTTTTACGGCGGTGGCGGTGGCGCCGCTTGGTACTCATCAAAGACAGGTTGGACTGGCGTTGGCGGTTTAGGTGGCGGCGGAAATGGCACCGATTTCACGCTCGGAAACACGGCAGGTGGTGCTGGAGTAGCCAATCGCGGTGGCGGCGGCGGTGGCGGCTATGACGGATTAACTGGTGGTACCGGTGGATCAGGCATCGTCGTCGTTCGTTACGAGGTAGGGCGACCGAGCGCGCCAACAATTACTTCAATTACCCCATCAGCTGGTCAACTCTCAGTTGTCTTTACGCCACCAGTATCAGACGGTGGTGCATCTATAACTAATTACCAATACTCTCTTGATGGCGGATTAACGTGGGTAACGCCAAGCCCTGCAGTAACAACTTCGCCTTTAGTGATCGCTGGTTTAGCAAATGGCACAACATTCCCAGTTGAAATTCGTGCATTTAATGGATTAGCAGGCGTTGCATCAAATGAAGTGTCAGCAACTACTCCGCTCAGCGCGCCAACTATCACTGCCGCTCCAGGAAATACCGATGCCACTATCACCGTCACGCCAGGCTCTGGTGCAACACCAACCTCTTACACAGTCACTGCGCTCGATAACTCAGGTCTCGCACTCGCTCCTGCAAAAACATGCACCGTTACTCATCCAGCAACGACATGCACAATCAGCGGATTAACAAATGGCACGAATTACAAGTTCTCGGCGGTGGCAATTAAAGGCGCGCTCACTTCTTTAGTCTCCAATGTCACCAGCGCAATTCAGCCAACTTCTTATCTCGTCACTTATGTTTATGGAAATGGCACCGCGAACACCACTGCGCAATTCACTCGCGGAACTGCATTTACCCTTCCTGCTACACCCACTCGTGCGGGATACACCTTCACTGGATGGTTTAGCGCAACAACTGGCGGCACCTTACGTGGCGCAGGTGGCGCAAGCTACGCGCCTAACGCGAGCGAAACGCTCTACGCGCAGTGGAGTGGAATAACTTATGTGATTTCGTACAACGGAAATGGCAGCACAAGTGGATCACTTCCTGCAAATGGAACATTCACCACAGGCGGCGCTGCATATCCAATCGCCGCAGTTGGATCACTTACCAAGAGCGGCCACATTCTCATCGGGTGGAATACTCAAGCCGATGGACTAGGCAGCGACTATGGAGCAGGAAGTGCAAATACCTCATACTCCGGAGTTGGCGATCTCATACTTTATGCAAAGTGGACGCTCACTAGTTACACCGTTACCTATTCATTTAATGGTGGTTCTCGAGTTGGCGGGGCTCTAACAGAGAGCAATAAGACGCTTGGTCAATCATTTACTCTCCCACTAGCAACGGGATTAACCAACGCTGGATTCTCGTTTGGTGGTTGGAGCGATGGCATAGCTTCCTATCGCGCTGGTGACACCTACGTGATGAGCCCAGCGAATACCACGCTAACTGCACAGTGGATCAAATTAAATATCATTACATTTGATAGTAATGGTGCAACAAGTGGTAGCGCTCCAGCGCCTTCTAGCTACCTCACCAATGCTCCAGGAATTGCGCTACCTGCAGTTGGTTCGATGGTGAAGAGCGGGTACACATTTGTTGGCTGGTCGCAGACGCCAACGGGTGCAACTGTAGATTCAAATGCCTATACAACTACCGGCGATATCACGCTCTATGCAAAGTGGAGTTTGGCAACTATCGCACCAAACTTCTCCAGCGGTTTGTTAGGTGCAACTCCAGCAACAATTACTCTGCCAACAAATCAATCTGCACTCTATGGGGCGCTCTACACGCTCCCTGATATTCCATCTGCAGAGAAATCACCTTCCGTGGGATCTCCCGCTCAGTTCTATGCATTTGTTGGTTGGAGCGATGGCACAACTACTTATCGCGTTGGCGATAGCTACCGAATGAGTTCAACCACGCCAACATTTACCGCGCAATGGGTTGAGGTATACACGGTTAGCTATTCGCTCAATGGAGGCACCTCAGCTCGACCTGCTGATGTGAAGTATGCAAAGAACACCCCAATTACAACTGCAACTGCCCCAACTCGTGAGGGCTATACATTCCTTAACTGGATAGATCAGAGCGGATTAATAGTTGGCGAAAATTCTGCCTACACCGTTGATGACGGTCACTATCTTCTTTACGCCCAGTGGGCACCTATCAATTACTCGATCACCTTTGGCGACAATAGTGGCGACCTAACAGTGGCGGGACTACCTGCAACGCAACAGGGAATCACTGGTCAAATTGTTTCACTCACCTCATCCACGCCATCGCGCACCGGATATACATTCTTACGTTGGACGACAAATGCCGATGGCACGGGTTTACGTTTTGGTCCAGGTGCTCAGCTTCAACTTGGCCTAGCAAACGTTCCGCTCTTCGCGCAATGGAGCGCAGCCTCACTAACAATTGTTTACAGCGGAACAGTGACCTCTGGTTCACTTCCTGGTCAACAAGGCGCCATTAATGGCTCAGTTATTTCGCTACCAACTAATGCTGGTACTCCAACAACATTTGCGCGCGCGGGATATACCTTCACCGGCTGGAGCGATGGCAGCGCACTTATCGCGCCTGGTGGATCCTTCACGATGCCAGCGGTCAATACTCTCCTTACTGCTCAGTGGTCACTTAACGCACCAAATACTCCAGCAGCACCAACGGTCGTACCTGGAAATGGCAGCGCAACAATTACCGTTAATCCTGGAAGTGGAAATGGTGGCGCGGCAAATACCTACACGATTGAGGCATCACCTGGCGGAGCGTTCTGCATTGTTTACGCACCGGCAACAAGTTGCACTATCTCACCGCTGGTCAACGGAACTAATTACACCTTCACTGCTACTGCAACAAATAGCAGTGGCACTTCTGTGGTAAGCGCAGGCAGCTCAGCAACGCCAACGACAAAACCAGATTCTGTCACTGGGGTTACGGCAACTGCAGGCGAAGGACGTGCAAGTGTGACATTCGCTCCTCCATTAAACGATGGTGGTGCGCCAATCACCTCATACATAGTGACAGCTTCACCTGGCGGCCAAACATGCACGTTGACCTCGCCATTTACTACTCCCCTCACTTGCAACGTAACGCCGTTAACTAATGGAACGGCTTACACCTTTACCGTCACCGCATCGAATGGCACTTACACCTCTGATCCTTCGGCAGCTTCGGCTCCTGTTACACCCATTACATTCCCAGGATCGCCAACACTTTCAGCGACATCAACCACTCCAGGTTCGGCAACAGTCACCGTGACGCCACCGGCAAATAATGGCGGCAGCGCAATCACGAGTTACACAGTCACCTCTTCACCTGGTGGTTTCACCTGTTTAGTGATTTCACCAAGCACTTCATGTTCGTTTGATGGTTTGTTAACAAATGGCGTGAACTACACCTTTACTGCGACGGCACTTAATGGAAAGGGCAGCTCACCGGTCTCTGCTCCAACTGCAGCAGTGATGCCAAAAACTAAACCTGATGCTCCGCTAAATGTCACAGCGACACCCGGCGATGAAGGGGCAACAATTTCCTTCACCGCGCCTAATTCAAATGGCGCTGCTATTACTGGGTATTTAGTTACCGCGCTAGATGTCAATGGCGTTCCGCTCTCACCAGCAGTCACTTGCACTCCGATAGGTGTTGCAACAACTTGTGAGATCACTTCAGGGTTAACCAATGGTGTGCCATACAAATTCTCTGTCGTTGCGACAAATGCAATCGGCTCATCAAGTCCTGGGGTGACTGCAGTTGCGACCACACCTCAAGACCGAGTAGCGCCATCGCTGGTCTACAACGCGATACCTACGGGAGCCACGATTGTTGGTCAAACTCTTGCTGCGGAACAAATTTTCACGGGTATTCCATTCCCAACGACTACTTATCAATGGCTACGCTGCGCTGTTGATAATGATCCAACCACGTGTGTAAACATTTCTGGAGCAACGCAATCAACGTATCAATTGACTAGCGCGGATATCGGATCCTTTATTCGTGTTTCCGCTAGTGCAACAAATGCAGTCTCGCCCAATCTCACGACGCTCTCGCCTGCCACCGATGAAGTAACCGGAATTCCACAAACTCCCGCAATCACTACTGGACTCACAGCGAATATAAATGAGATCTATACATTGCCAACTGTCGCCTTTGGTGGCGCGACCCCACTGCTCTATTCAATAACAGCTGGTACTTTGCCAACAGGACTCACCTTTGATCCTGTTACTGGAAATATCACCGGCACTCCAACTGCACCTACTACTGCAACGCTCACCGTGACAGTGGTCGACCAAAAGGGAGCAACAAGTAGCATCACATTTGTCATTACGGTCGTTGATCCCGCTGCGGTAAATCAGAGTAATCAAAATAATTCAGCTCCAACTCAACAACAGAATCCGGGTTCGGATGCAGCAGCACAAGCTGCCGCCGCAAAGGCCGCCGCAGAGAAAGCTGCCGCCGATGCCGCCGCAAAGGCCGCTGCAGAGAAAGCTGCCGCCGATGCCGCCGCAAAGGCCGCATCAGATGCCGCCGCAAAGCTCGCATCTGATCGAGCGGCAGCAGAGGCTGCTGCGCGACTTGCTGCAGAGAAACGGGCTGCTGCTGAACAGGCCCAGGTCGTGGCACAAGCTGCAGCACAAGCTGCAGCGGCTCGAGCTGCTGCCGCAGAATCTGCGCGAAGATCAGCTGCTGATGCTGCCGCGCGCGCTGCAGCTCTATCCCGAAGTAACCTGGTGAGCAACGCCGCAAAACAAAGTGCAGCTGCCCAAGCTGCAGCGGCGGAAGCTCGCGCTGCAGCTGCGGTCAAGAGCGCTGCACAGGCAGCGAGCGCAGCAAGTACAGCTAATGCAAATGCAGCAGCTGCAAGTAAAGAAGTTGTGATCACTGTTGGCGCACTCAACTCTGCACAAGCTGCAGCAGAAAAATCTGCAGCATTCGAAGCGCAAGCAACTGCAGCACGCGCTGCAGCAAAACAAGCTGCAGATTCTGCTGCGGCGCAAGCGCAAGCCGAGCGGGAGCGAGCTGCGGCAGCGACAAAAGCCGCTGCAGATGCCCTAGCGGCCGCTGCAGAGAAGCAACGTTTAGCTGCAGCTGCACAAGCTGCCGCTCAAGCCGAATCAGAGCGCTTAGCCAAAGCCACAGCAGAGCGAGCTACAGCCAAAGCCACAGCAGAGAAGGCAGCAACAGAAGTTGCATCACTTCTTTCCGAGCAAGCGAAACTCTCTGAACAGTTGATGAATGCAAAAGATCCAGAGCAGATTGCAAAAACACAAGCTGCTTTGGAAGTTCTCACTGTGAAGTTGGAGTTGGCTCAGGATTCACTCGAACAAGCAGTAGATGAAGTTGAATCCGCGGCTGAACTTGAGAGTGAACTTACTCAGAGTGTGAATGCAGCAGTCTCACGCGCCACTTCTGCAACGCAGAGCGCCAGGAAGGCAAATACCCAGGCTTCACGTGCACGCACATCTGCCCAAACTGTGGTGGCTCGCGCACTTGTCGCTGAGCGAGCGGCTAAATCTGCAAATACTGCGGTCAAACAAGTTGTTGCGGCTAAACCAAAAGCTCCAGCAGCACTACAAACACCGGCAAATGTTCAAAAACCTGATGCTGTTATTAGTATCGGAGGTTTAAAACCTGGGCAGAAAATCCGCGTGATCGTTAAAGTGAATGTGAAATGAGACGTTTAGCGCTCTTTATCGTTGTAGCTCTTAATTTTATTGCCTTCCCTGCATGGGCTGAGGGAGAGGTAATTTTAGATCGGCTCACCAAAGAACAAGCTGAAGAGCTAAATATTGTTATCCCAAATAAAACGCCCCCAGGATTCCACTCCATAACAATTGAAGTGTATGACGACAATGGAGTTATCAAGGATAAGGAGATTCCCTTCTGCAAAGGCCTTCGCGGCCAAATCAATTGGGATAACAAGTGTCCTGATGTGGTAGCGCTCGCTTCCTTTGAGCAGTTAATGAAGATTAAAGTTCGGGATGATCTGCCACCATACGCTCCAGCTCAGGAGCCCGAAAAATCCAGTGAATTACAGATTGGGGCACTTGCAGCATTGGCCGCACTTGCTGGCGCCAAGAGAAACGAACGTTCTGAGAATGAGAGCGAGCTGGATGCTCAATCGGAGAACCAACAAGAAGAGTTAACCTCAATAGATTCTGGCAAGCTCTTACAAGTAGCGCGGGATCCCGGTTGGGGTGATCGCTCTTCTACATGGTTAATGCGATTAACGCCGTGGAGTGATTCATTCTTTACCTCATTGGCATCGCTCACCAATAAATTCTCACCGCTTGTTGCGCGGACAAGTGTTGATGGTAGTTATCTGCGAGCCATTTTCGGCGGCTACTCGCTCTCTCTTTACCCTTTGGGTGCGCTACTTGGAGTGAAGGCGCTCATCGATACTCGAGGGCAAGCGCTGGCTCCGGTGCTCACCACAATCCTTTTCATTGTTGCTCTGGCCGTACTCGATGCATTCGCTGGTTTTCTCGCAGCTTCGATTTTCTTCGTAGGTACTCTCATCGCAGGAAATGTATTTAGTCGCTCCGAGGCGCTAACAGTGCTTGGTTTGATGGCAATCTTCTTTGCTCCGGCCCTTTTGGCTAGCGCCATTCGCCCATTGCGGCGGCTAGTGCATGACTCCGATGAATTATGGGAGCGAATTACCGACTATGCCCTCACAATTTTATTGACCGGGTGGATTGTTGAAAAAATGATTAACGCACTCAATGGCTTAGCGGGTGTACAACTTGCTGTCACCTATCAAGCGCGCACTATTGCCATTGTCTCGGCTTGTTTGATTGCTCTTCGAATAATTGGTGAGGATGTTGCCACATATCTCTACCCAGTAAGGCTCGAGAGCGTTACCGTTGATTTACCGGCGCCAAGTACGCGCCAACAAATTACCTCCGGCGTTATCAAGACTTTCTTCTTTGTTCTACTCGCGACTCCATATGTGGGCTTTAATCCGCAGTTAATTCTTGCAGGCATCATCTTCGTCATTCCTATGATTGCTGGGCTGACTTTTGCCGACAAGCTGCCACGTTCAAGTGTTTTCGATCGATTAAATCCCAAGGGAACGCTGAAATTCGTTTTACTTGCATTTATTGGCACGCTGTTAGGGACGATGTTGCAAGAAAATTTTGCGGATCCGACCGAATTTCTTAAATGGTGCTTTGTAATCGTAGCAATTCCTGGATTCCTCTTATCAATCATTAGCTGGTTCGCAGATTCTCCAGCAAAAGATTGGAAGACCTCGCGTTTTGGTCGAGTTGCATATCGCCTTGTCGGGGTTGTAGTCCTATTAATCGTTCTTCAAATTGTACGAGGAGCAGATTTAACGAGCTGGATTCTCAACTAAGAATTCATTCGAGAAGGGAAATCTCAGTGCGCTCGAGATTTTCGAACGCACTGAGAAGTGTCTAGATTATGGGCGAATAGTTGTCGTGATAACTTTCCCGCCGACATAGACTTGAGCACGAGTTCCTGTGGGCATCTGAACTGATGTCTTATACGTACCATTTCCAAATGCATTCAATTTAATGGATCCAAGCGTGGTATTTGCCCAGGTGGTGCCACTTAGAGATCCCATCCGAACTGTCGCGCTTTTATTCGCATAGGTTGATGGCAAATTGATGTGCACAAATGTGATGTTTCCTGCCTGGCTAGTGATAGCTGCCGCTGGAAATGGCCCAAAGATCGTTGCATTCCACGCTGGAATATCCATCAAGCCTTGATGTGCTTTTGCACGCGCTGCATCAACTTCCATTACTACTGCTTCAGGAACCGGGTATGTCCACAGCGAAGCGCTCTCCCCTGCTGCTTGTGCGCTCGGAAGCGGCGCAGCCATCAACCCAACTAAGAGTGAGGTGGCAAGCGCCCCCGCTGCGATTCTTCCTTTACTGATTTTTGGGGATGTTTCGCTTGAACGCGTCAGACTTTTCATCAAAATCCTCCTGTAATCTCATCTGAACGAACTTCTCGTTCTAAGACAGGAAGTTAATCTCGAGGGATTGCAAGACTCTCACGGGTTTCTCGCGAGTAAATCACAGGCTTAGCAATTCGCGAGATTTACACTGTCATTATGGGAATTAACGGAATCCGTAAGACTTTGCAAGCCGGTGCAACTGTATTTGCCTTTTCAGCTCTCTTACTTTTTCTCCTCCCCTCATTATTTTTGGATTTACTAGGAATGGACTCTGGTGATCAATTGGAGTGGTCAATGCGAATGATTGGAATTACCGTCTTCGCACTTGCCGGAAATATGTGGCAGAACTCAAAACAAACTGATGAATCTAGAGTTGTTACTGTTGCGCGAGTCATGTGTTTTAGCGCCGCATTATTAGGTGTACTTACTCTGTTGGTTCCCGTAACATTGACTTGGTTTGGTTACTTATATGCAGCAATCGGATTTGGCTTTTCGCTCTCGTATTTAGTAAACCTCATTAAAGTTTCCCGCCCTTAGATCTCCTGATTTATATAGATGGCAAATAGCGAGAAAGTAATGGATAAGAAAGTTCAAGCTCTCTATAACGCAGCGCCACCAGAACATAAGAAAACTATGCTCGCGCTCCGAAAAAATATTTTAGAAATAATTCCCAAAGCGGAAGAGGTACTCAGCTATGGAATGCCGGCTTTTCGCCTCGATGGAAATATCGTTGCTGGAATTATGGCGGCGAAAAACCATGTGGGTTTCTACCCATTTAGCGGTTCGGTTCTACATCTATTTACCAAAGAGTTAGCGAAATACTCGACAACAAAGAGCGCCTTACATGTTCCTGTGGGCAAGCCACTTTCGAAGACGTTGCTTCGCAAACTCATCAAAGCGCGAATCTCACAATGTGCCGTAAAACGAGGCGATTGAAGGTTCTAATTTTCGACCTGAGATAACCCTCCAACTTTGGTAGGTTCATGCCCTGATTTAGCCGCTTGTCTGCGTCAAGAATTCTGTCCTATATATAGAGAACAAACGAAGGAGAGCTATGAGCGCCAATCCCGGAACAGGTAAGTGCCCAGTACCCCACGGATCCCTGACATCACTTGGAACCGCGGCGGAGAAGTGGTGGCCTAATTCGCTCAATCTTGAGATCTTGCATCAACACGACAACAAAACCAATCCACTCGGCCAGCAATTTAACTACCGCGACGAGCTGCAGAAATTAGAGGTCGCAGCGTTGAAGAAAGATCTCCATGCGCTGATGACAGATAGCCAAGCATGGTGGCCGGCAGATTGGGGCCACTACGGCGGGCTCTTTATTCGAATGGCATGGCACTCTGCTGGCACCTATCGCACCGCTGATGGTCGCGGTGGCGCCGGAAGTGGCACCTTACGTTTTGCACCACTTAATTCATGGCCTGATAACACCAACCTCGATAAAGCGCGTCGCTTACTCTGGCCAATCAAAAAGAAATATGGAAATAAAATTAGTTGGGCAGATCTCATGATTCTTGCCGGGAACGTTGCATACGAATCCATGGGGCTAAAGACATTTGGATTTAGCTTTGGTCGTGAAGATGTATGGGCGCCAGAGATTGATACCTATTGGGGCTCTGAGAAAGAGTGGCTCGCACCAAGCGATCATCGCTATGGAGATATTAATGATGCGAGCACGATGGAGAATCCTCTTGCTGCCGTGCAGATGGGTTTAATTTATGTAAATCCAGAGGGCGTGAACGGCGTCTCTGATCCGCTACGTACTGCTGCACATGTTCGCGAAACTTTTGCGCGGATGGCGATGAATGATGAAGAGACTGTCGCACTCACTGCAGGTGGTCATACTGTTGGTAAGGCGCATGGAAATGGCAAAGCAACCAATCTTGGCGCAGAACCAGAAGCAGCTGATATCTCTGAGCAAGGTCTTGGTTGGAATAATCATGTCTCTCGCGGCGTTGGTCGAAATACTGTTACCAGCGGAATCGAAGGTGCATGGACCACTCACCCAACTAAATGGGATAACGGTTACTTTGATTTGCTCTTTAAATACGAGTGGAAGTTAACGAAATCTCCTGCGGGAGCCCAGCAGTGGGAGCCGGTAAATATCGCTGAGGAAGATAAGCCAGTTGATGTTGAAGATCCTTCAATTCGCTATAACCCCATCATGACCGATGCAGATATGGCGATGATTAAAGATCCGATCTATCGCGCAATCTCTGAGCGCTTCCATAAAGACCCTGCTTATTTCAGCGATGTCTTTGCGCGCGCATGGTTCAAACTCACCCATCGCGACATGGGGCCAAAGTCGCGATACTTCGGGCCGGAAATTCCAGCAGAGGATCTCATTTGGCAAGATCCCATTCCGCAAGGAAACGCTAAGTACGATGTTGCGAAATTACGAGCGAAGATTGAAAGCTCTGGATTAACAATCTCTGAAATGGTGACCACTGCTTGGGATAGTGCACGGACTTTCCGCCATTCTGATAAGCGTGGTGGTGCAAACGGTGCGCGCATTCGCCTCGAACCACAACGAAGCTGGATTGGTAACGAGCCAAAGCGCCTTGAGAAAGTTCTCACAGTGCTTGAGTCGATTGCAAAAGAGTGTGGCGCAAGCATCGCTGATGCCATTGTCTTGGCGGGAAATATTGGCGTGGAGCGCGCTGCGAAAGCTGCGGGTGTATCGGTAAATGTGCCATTTACCCCGGGGCGTGGGGATGCATCGCCAGAGCAGACCGATGGTGCTTCGTTTGCTCCGCTCGAGCCGATCCATGATGGCTTTAGAAATTGGCAGAAAGATGAGTACGTCGTCTCACCAGAAGAGTTACTCCTTGATCGCGCACAGTTAATGGCCCTTACTGCACCAGAGATGACAGTGCTGCTTGGCGGTATGCGCGTGATTGGAACCAACTACGGAGATACCAAGCATGGTGTGTTCACGGAGAATGTGGGCGCGCTGAGCAATGACTTCTTTGTCAATCTCACTGATATGAATTATGTCTGGGAGCCATCTGGCCTAAACAGCTACAACATTCGCAATAGAACTACTGGTGAAGTCAAGTTCACCGCTACTCGTGCGGATCTTGTCTTTGGATCTAATTCGATTCTGCGGGCTTATGCCGAGCTCTATGCGCAAGACGATAACAAGAGCAAGTTTGTTCATGATTTTGTCGCTGCGTGGAGCAAAGTGATGGAAGCAGATCTTTACTAAGCAAAGTTCAGCAAAAGCGCGGGGTGTTTCCTATGGGAGCGCTCCGCGTTTATGCTTCTTATATGGAATTGACTACCTGTCTTTGGTTCAACGGAAATGCCCGCGAAGCAGCCACTTTCTATACAAGTATTTTTCCGCAAAGTGAGTTACAAGATAATTGGATTGCGCCTGCCGATACTCCAGGAAACCAACAGGGTGAAGAGATTGTCGTTAACTTCAAGATTTTTGGCCAGGATTTCATTGGGCTCAATGGAGGACCTCAATTTCCACACTCCGAGGCAATTTCTTTTCAGATCCCCTGCGCTAATCAAGCTGAGATAGATAAGTACTGGGATTTACTCACCAAAGATGGCGGCGAAGAGAGCCAATGTGGTTGGTGCAAAGATAAATTCAGTATCTCGTGGCAAGTTACCTCTCCTGAGATGATGAATTACCTTGGTGGTTCCGACCCTGAAGGAGCCAAGCGCGCAACAAATGCCATGCTTGAGATGAAGAAGATTGATTTAGCTGCGATGAAGGCTGCGTACGAAACGCAATGATTTCCATCGAAACCGCTCTGAAGCATATGGCCTGGTCCAATCAAAAGTTATTTCACGAGATAAGCGCGCTTCCCTCTCATATTTATCAGCTGAAGGCAGCAGAAGGCGAATGGCCGATTGGCCAACTACTCACACATCTCATTGGCGCTGCCGAGTGGTATCGCTATTGCCTCACCTCTGAACCGTGGAGTGAAGTTATTCCGATAAACAACCATGAGATTCTCTCCTTGGAAGCTGGCAAGCTCGCACGCCTTGATCAATTGTTAATTGATCAGGCGCAACTTGGTGATGATCTGATGACATTCGATGACGAAAATGGCCCAGCTACATATCGTCGCTCTGTCATTCTTACTCAAGCTCAAATGCATGCTGCAGAACATAAGGGTCAGATTGCGACGATTCTTAAAATGCATGGACACCATTTAGATTTAGATAAATACGATGTCTGGGCCTACACCAGTCAAAAAGATTAACTTCACATGCCAGGACTTCAAGATCACTTTAACTCTCCAGATCAATCTGTGCGTCTTAAGGCTGCCCTAACGGCAGGGACTTATCCAAAATCCGAGTACATCAAGATACTTGTTTCACAATGTGCAATAGAGAAAGATTTTTTCGTACGTGACACGCTTTCGTGGGCGTTGATGCGCCACGATAGAAAGCAAGTTCTCACACACCTTGTTCCGGAATTGAAATCAGCAATCCCCCAGGCAAGAAGTCAGGCGCTTCATACTCTTTCAAAGATTGGGGACAAAGAGAACTACTCCCTAATTGCCACGGACCATCTCTTTGACCCTGATGACGTAGTTGCGTCAACTGCATGGCGCGCAGCGTCAGTATTAGTGCCGAAAGAGAAGAAAGAGATGCTTGTAAAAATCCTGATTACTCAACTAGGGCGAGGAGATGGAGATATCCAATTCAATTTGACTCGGATTTTGTGCAATATTGGGGATCCAATAGTGGAGCCATTGAATCTCGC
The DNA here is from genome assembly GCA_044344975.1 of Candidatus Nanopelagicaceae bacterium. GTDB lineage: Bacteria > Actinomycetota > Actinomycetes > Nanopelagicales > Nanopelagicaceae > IMCC26077. The sequence continues at coordinate 13,141 of JBIJBY010000020.1, forward strand.
GGCAAAATCTGAGATTGAAAAGGTGCGCATTCATGCTCAAATTACGCTCATGCGATTTAGGGAATTGGATATTGAATTTAATAAACGTGGGCGGTGAGGGTTTCGAACCCCCGACATCCTCGGTGTAAGCGAGGCGCTCTACCGCTGAGCTAACCACCCAATAGGCGCAAGTCTAACCCATAAAAACTAGTTAGAAATGCGACTAAAACTAAAGCGAAGCTAGGGCTGCCTTGTAGGCCGCTACATCGCGAGCCTCACCCGGGCCATTAAGAACGCTCCACGCGATCTTTCCGGACTTATCGATAATGAAGGTGCCGCGTGATGCCATGCCGCGCTCGGCAAGAAAAACTCCATAGGCCTTAGCAACTTCACCATGTGGCCAAAAATCTGCAAGGAGCGAGAATTTATATCCCTCGTGTTCAGCAAAAGCCTTCAAGCTAAACATTGGATCGCATGAAATAGCGAGAAGTTCTACATCATCATTTTGAAATGCCGCAAGGTCATCACGTAGTGAGCAAAGCTCGCCAGTGCAGATTCCCGAGAAAGCGAAGGGATAGAAAATTACGACAACATTTTTCTTGCCACGAAATGATGCAAGCGAAATTTTCTCACCATGTTGATTGGTAAGTTCAAATTCTGGTGCCATAGTTCCCACTGCAGGTGCTGACATTTTCGCTCTCGCTCTCTCTCGTTTAATTAATTACTCTCAAAAACCTCACGCAATTATGGTGGTATTTAGCGCCGTCCGCCTTTTGGAGCGGTTAATTTCGTCGCACTCCAATCCGCACAAGCGGCAAAGGTCGAGGTCTGAGCCAACCCGGCAGTCTGTGCGCTCTCTTGAATATCGCTCGGCTCAACATGACCTGCTCGCCCTACCTTCGGTGTAAATAACCAGATCACTCCGTGGGCATCAAGGAAGGTCAGTGAATCGACCATTGCATCAATCAGATCGCCATCATCTTCGCGCCACCACAAGAGAACCACATCAACAACCTCTTGTGCGCCATCGCCGACCGGCTCACTGCCTGCGGCGGTGAAAATTTCCTTTCGCAGAGCCTCATCGGCATCCTCGCGCCGACCGCTCTCCAGAATCAAATCTCCCGGCTTTATTCCTAACCGGGCAGCCATTCCTATGCTGCTCACTCACATCCCATCCAAAAGTCTGCAAGACGCCCTATGCGCCCCCTGTGAGCCTTAATCCCACTACCAAAGCCACCCAATTGGCAAGGGGTTAGAGCAGTTAACTCCTCGATTATGCCGACAAGGGGTTGAGGGGGGAAGATAAGGCGCTGAAGGGAACGCACATTTTCGAGCCCAGGCGAGGAGTGATATGTCTCGGGAACTCCCCAAAGACACCGATATCCAGTTGATTGATCAACTGGTTGATAGCGACCCTGAAGAGACCAATGAATGGCACCAATCACTCGATGCCGCACTGAAAAGCGATGGTCCAGAGCGAGTTCGCTACCTCTTATTAAGTATGTTGCAACGCGCCCGTGAAAATGGCGTTGGGGTTGCTTCACTTCGCACCACTGATTACATCAACACCATCCCACCAGATCGCGAACCACAGTTTCCTGGTGATGAATTTTTAGAACGGCGAATTCGCGCCTACATCAGATGGAATGCAGCTATCACGGTCCATCGCGCACAACGTCCTGGAGTAGGCGTTGGCGGACATATCTCAACGTACGCCTCTTCTGCTTCGCTCTATGAAGTTGGTTTCAATCATTTCTTCCGCGGCCAAGAGCATGCAGGTGGCGGCGATCAAATTTTCTTTCAAGGACATGCCAGCCCTGGCGTTTATGGTCGCGCATTCGTTGAAGGACGACTTACCGAACAACAGATGGATGGTTTCCGACAGGAACTCTCACATGCAGGTGGTGGACTCTCCTCATACCCGCACCCACGTTTAATGCCGGAGTTTTGGCAATTCCCAACAGTCTCGATGGGACTTGGTCCACTTAATGCGATTTACCAAGCGCGCTTTAATCGTTACTTACATAACCGTGGAATCAAAGATACAAGCGATCAACGGGTATGGGCATTTCTTGGTGATGGCGAGATTGATGAACCAGAGAGCATTAGCGCAATCTCACTTGCCGCTCGCGAACGACTTGATAACTTAACTTTTGTCGTCAACTGCAATTTACAACGACTCGATGGACCAGTCCGTGGAAATGGAAAAATTATTCAAGAGTTAGAGTCGCTCTTTGGCGGTGCTGGCTGGAATGTCATCAAAGTTGTCTGGGGTCGTGAGTGGGACGAGCTGCTCGCCCAAGATCGCGAAGGCGCTTTGGTAAATATTATGAACACTACTCTTGATGGTGATTTCCAAACTTATAAAGCAGAAGATGGTGGATTTATTCGCCAGCACTTCTTCGGTAAAGATCCACGTACCGCTGCCATGGTCGCCAACTGGAGCGACGATAAAATTTGGAACCTCAAGCGCGGTGGCCACGATTATCAAAAACTTTATGCTGCATATAACGCGGCAGTGACACATACTGGCCAACCCACCGTAATCCTCGCCAAGACCATCAAGGGCTGGACGCTTGGCTCACACTTCGAGGGGCGTAACGCCACCCATCAAATGAAGAAGATGACCTTGGAAGATCTCAAAGAGTTCCGCGATCGCCTCCAACTACCTGTAAAAGATGAAGAACTTGATCCCTATCTACCGCCATACCTCTCGCTCCCTAAGGGTTCGAAAGAGCATGAGTATCTGATGGAACGTAGGCAAGCGCTCGGCGGATTCCTGCCTACTCGACGCGCTAAATCTCGCCCCCTCGGACTTCCTGCCGAGAGCGCATTCGAA
>JBIJBY010000100.1:0-4662 GCA_044344975.1 Candidatus Nanopelagicaceae bacterium
TTCCTCGCCATTGCGTTTTGACCAGACCGATGCTGCTAGCCCAAAAGATGTGTCATTAGCTTTTGCAATCGCCTCATCCATATTCTGCACCGTGTTCACAATTAACACAGGCCCAAAAGTCTCTTCACGCATTGATACTGCATCTTCAGGGACGTTGGTGATAATCACTGGCTCAACTAGTCGTTGCCCCACAGAGGTGCGATTTCCAACAAGTCCGGTACCGTGATTGAGCGCGTCATCGACATGGCCTTTGATGATATCGATTTGGGCAGGGCGCGTTGCAGCACCGTAATTAACTCCCGCCTTAATCTCTCCAGCGTTATTTTTTAGAAGTTCAATAAATCGATCGGCTACCTTCTCATGTACGTAGACTCGTTCAGCGCCAATACAACTCTGCCCTGCATTAGCCATGCCGGACCATAACGTTTGTTCTGCTGCGCGCTTTAAATCTGCATCTGAATCAATGAGCACGGGATCTTTGCCGCCACACTCAAGAACAAAGGGAATCATTCGCTCCACACAAGCAGCTGCAACTTTCTTTGCTGTGGCAGTGGAGCCAGTGAACGAAATTTTATCCACTCCAAGTGCAATGAGTGAAGCTCCGACCTCACCCGCTCCCGTTACCACCTGAAGTAGTTCGTGCTCTGGCACAACCTCGCGTAACGTCTTTTCTAACCAGAGGCCAATTGCTGGAGTGAACTCACTTGGTTTAAAAATTACGGAATTGCCAGCAGCGAGCGCGTAGGCGATTGATCCCATCGGCGTAAACATGGGGTAGTTCCAGGGTCCAATAACGCCCACGACTCCATAGGGAACACGATCTACACGAGCGCTCATATTTGCCATTAACAATCCAGGCGCTCGATGGTGTACTCGCAGATATAAATGCGCATTCTGCGCAGCCCAAGCTACGTGCTCGCAGGCAAGAGTCGCTTCAAGTGTCGCATCGCTCACTGGTTTGCCTGATTCAGCAACAATGAGCGCTACCGCTTCATCAAGTTTTGCAACGAGTAGCGAATTCCATTTCAGAAGTAGCTTTCGTCGTTCATTGAAAGTGAGCGCCGACCACCATTTTGCACTCTCTCGCGCTTTGGCAACGCGCTGCGAGATTTCCATAACGCTGGTGACCGGGTAGGTGGCGAAGAGCTCACCTGTAGCAGGGTGGTAGGTAGTGAAATCGCTGGCGCTGCCCGGCTTAGTCATCGTAATTTCTCCACCTCGTACAATCCCTGAGATACTTAAGGCCTTATGTCTGAGGTTATCCGTGCCGCCACCGTACTGCCAGCACGTCGCCAACCCGTCCGCCTGACCACCAGCGATGGCCTCACCCTGATTGGCGAGCTTGCTCTGCCGGAAACCCAAAAAGTTGCCGGGGCGCTTGTGATGCTCCACCCGCTACCTACCCACGGCGGGATGATGGATAGCCACATTTATCGCAAGGCAGCGTTCCGACTTCCCGCGCTCGCCGATCTGGCGATCTTCCGGTTCAACACCCGCGGCACAGAGAGTGAGCAAGGCAAGAGTGAAGGGGAGTTCACCAATGGCGTCGATGAGAAATTTGATGTGGCAGCTGCTATTGATTATGTAGCCAACGCACTTCCAGAGGTGGAGAACATTTGGGTTGTCGGTTGGTCTTTTGGCACCGACCTTGCCCTAAAGCATGCGCGTGATCCACGAGTAAAAGGTTTAATTCTGTTAAGCCCGCCTCTGCGCACCTCACAAGAGAGCGATTTGGAGTGGTGGACTCACGATGGCCGCCGGGTAATTGCAATCGTGCCAGAGTTTGATGATTACCTTCCACCCGCGCAGGCGCGTGAGCGATTTGCCAAGCTCACACAACTAGAGATGGTTGAAGTAGCAAATGGAAAACATCTCTGGGTAGGCGAACCTTCCGTGCAACGAATCCATAACGAAATTGTGAAAATAGTAAATCCAGGGAAGTACCCGTTACCTACCGAGTACTAACTATTTCTGTTCCGCCCGTGGCAGTACTACCTGATCAATAATCAGCAAGACAGCTGCTGCAATTGGAACGGCTAGCAGCGCACCGACCAACCCTAAGAGCGAGGTACCAACGAGCGCGGCGATGATTGTCACGAGGCCAGGAATTGCAAGATTGCGCTTCATTATTCGCGGGACGATAATGTAATTTTCAATTTGCTGATAAGCAATATATGCAATGAGAGCAATCAATCCACGGGTTGGGCTCTGGGCAAAGGCAACTATTGTCACAACCGCTGCGCCAATGAAGTGCCCGATCAAAGGAATCAAAGCGCAGACAAAAATAAGCATGGCAAGTGAGATTGCATAGGGTAGGCCAAGCGCTGCCGAGAGAATGCCGATGAAAACTGCGGCGAGGAAAGCAACAAGAATCTGACTGCCAACAAAGGTGCCAATTCTTGCGATGATTTCATCAGAAATTTTTGCGATTCGCTCTCTGCGCGAAGCAGGAGCGATTCGGTAGGCAATTTTTGTAATCTGTGGCAACGAGGCCATGAAGTACAGAGTTAAAATGAGAATTGTGAGCGCTGCGAAAGCGCCATTGAGCACAACTTTACCTACGCCGACAATGCCACCAAAAGCTGTCAGCACAAATTTCCCATCTTCAACCCAGAGCGTCACGCGCTCTTGCAGCGTATCTAAAAACCCATACTGATCATTTAAGTGCGCGAATGTGGCATTGCTTTTCAGTTGGTTAATGAGGTCCGGCGCAGAGGAGATCAGTTGATTTGATTGATTAATAATTGGAGGAATAATTAAAAGTGAGAACAAGGTGACAAAGCTCAAAACTGAAAAGAGCATCACGATTACTGCGAACGGGCGACTGAGCCCTCTACTGCGAAGAAATTCGATTGCGGGATTGAGCCCCATGGCAAAGAAGAGCGAAATCACAATCAGAACAAAGACTTGGCTCGCTGAAGCCAGCGCCCTTGCCATAGTGATGGCAACGAGTGCGCCAAGCGCGCCAATAAATCCAAAGTAGAAGGGGTGTGTGCGACTAAAAGGTGCACCAACCTCGCCGTACTTGGGAGCGTTATCTGATATCACCTAAGAAGTTTACCTACGCGCTTTGGCTACTCTCAATCAATTCGATTAAGACGCCCCCACAATCTTTAGGATGGAGAAAATTGATCCGCGCTCCATTGGTGCCGCGTTTTGGTGACTCATAGAGAGTTCGGATGCCCAGCGCTTGCGCCTGGCTTGCAGCCTGCTCAACGTTGAGAACTCGTAAGGCCAGTTGTTGCATTCCTGGGCCGTTCCGGTCGATAAAGCGAGCGATAGTAGATTCTGGGGTAAGCGGTGCTAGTAGCTGAATAACCGTCCCGGTATCGGAATCGTTATCCGTTCCCAGCGCCACCATAGCCTCGACCACTCCTTGTTCTGGGTTCTCTTCCTGGTGGAGCAGCCGTCCATTAAAAGAGCTCTGATAAAAGGCCAAAGCTGCCGATAGCTCTGGAACAGCTATCCCGACATGATCGATGCCAAGGATTCCAGTAATCGCGATAGGGCTCATATAGTCGTATCGTGGCAGATATGGGAGAGATAAATCTCGAGGCGCTCGCACGTGGCGAGATTGATGCGCTCGCCGTTGCGATCTCCCGAAGTGAAGATGGCGAGTTCTCCGAGAGCGAGCTGGCGCAAATCCATGAGCGCGCAAATCTGCTTGCAAAAGAGGCGAGCCAACCTCGGCGCATTGGAATTACTGGAAGCCCTGGCGTTGGTAAATCCACTTTAACGAGCCTTCTTATTGCTGCATTTCGATCTAGTGGTGCAAAGGTTGGCGTACTTGCCGTAGATCCCTCTTCTATTTTGACTGGGGGAGCGCTGCTCGGAGATCGAATTCGGATGCATGAACATTATGTTGACCCCGGCGTATTCATTCGTTCGATGAGCGCACGTGGCCATCTTGGAGGGTTAGCAATTGCAACGCCGATTGCTAGTGAACTGCTTGCAATTGCCGGATATGCACCAGTAATTGTTGAGACGGTAGGCGTTGGGCAGAGTGAAGTTGAGGTAATGAATTATGTAGATACGACAATCGTCGTGCTATCACCAGGCGCAGGTGATGATATTCAAAGTGCAAAAGCGGGGATTTTAGAAATCGCTGATATTTTTATCATCAACAAGATTGACCGAGATAACGAAGGTGCAGAGAAACTTCGCCAAGAATTGATTCGCTCGCAAGAGTTATCTGCGCGACACGATGGATGGCGCGCGCCTGTGATACTGACTAGTGCGCTTGATCGGGTAGGAATCACAGAAGTGGTAGCAGCAATCAAGAAACATCAGGAGTTTATCGAGGCGCGCTAGGGGGTAAACTACCGCCGTGGCAAAACTTCCCAGTCAATTTAATCGCGCATTTGATTTAAGTACGTTAAAGCCGCCACAGCCAGTTGCTGCAGGTCAGATCATCGAATGCAATGAACGGATCTTTGTAGAGCAATTAATTCCACTCTCCAAGCAGAAGCCTGTCATCTTGGTCCTATGGACACCTCGAAGCAGCGATAGCGTTGCTTTGGTTGATGGCCTTGCAGTACTTGCGCAAAAACCGAATGCTGGATGGCAACTTGCAACGGTAAATGCAGATTCAGAAGCTGCAATTGTTGAGGCGCTCCGTGCAACTGGCGTGCCCATGACCGTCGCTCTCATCGCAGGACAGAT
>JBIJBY010000101.1:0-4651 GCA_044344975.1 Candidatus Nanopelagicaceae bacterium
CTGAATGACGAGAATGTCATTTTCATCAACGATGAAATCATCACGATCTGCATCTTCAACATAATCTTCAATCGCGGAATAGACCAAGGCCTTACCGCGGTGCTTAAGAAGATGTGGTGAGGCTGCGGAGACTTTGATAACTGCGCCATTAGGTGCAAGTGATCCAAAGAGAACTGCTGTTGCCCCGCCTGGCTTCTGGAATGGCTCAGCAACTGAGGTGATCACTTCGCGATTCCAATTCTTCACACCAGCAATATTTTCAGCAACAGTCTTGCCAGTTACCGTGATGTGATCTCGGTGAATCAAATCACCAAGCTCAGTCATGACCGCTGGAATTCCACCTGCATAATAGAAATCTTCCATGAGGTACTTACCTGATGGCATGAGATTTGCCAATACTGGTAAATCCTTTGTAAGGGTGTCGAACTCTTTGAGTTCTAGATCAACGCCGATTCGACGTGAGATAGCGAGTAAATGGACAACTGCATTTGTTGAACCACCAATCGCACCAACGATTTTAATTGCATTCTCAAATGCTTTCTTGTTGAGAATCTTGGAGAGGGTAAGTTGCTCTTCGACCATCTTCACAATTCGACGACCAGCTAATTGAGCCATCGCATAACGGCGTGAATCGACGGCAGGAATTGCCGCGCTACCTGGAAGTTGCAAACCTAGAGCTTCGGTAACAGAGGCCATGGTGGAGGCAGTTCCCATTGTCATACAGTGGCCAGCGCTCCGAGCCATACACGTTTCAGCCTCGGTAAATTCTTCCTCTGACATTGTGCCGGCGCGAACCTCTTCAGCGAACTTCCATACATCGGTGCCTGATCCAATATCTTTGCCGCGGAATTTTCCATTAAGCATTGGGCCGCCGGTCATCATCAACGTTGGAATATCAACGCTCGCTGCGCCCATCAACATGCCAGGGGTTGTCTTGTCGCAACCTGAGAGAAGTACGACGCCATCCATGGGGTTAGCGCGAATTAACTCTTCTGTTTCAAGCGCAAGAAGATTTCGATACAACATTGTTGTCGGACGCATCGTCGCTTCACCAAGTGACATTGCTGCGAACTCCAATGGGAAGCCACCCATCTCCCATACGCCACGCTTAACAGATTCTGCAACGCGACGAAGATGTGCGTTACATGGAGTGAACTCAGACCAAGTGGTACCAATGCCAATTACTGGACGACCATCCATTACATCGGGAGCAAATCCCTGGTTACGCATCCACGAACGGTGAATAAATCCGTTCTTACCTTCTGCGCCGAACCATTCGCGGCTACGCGCTCCGGTGGGTTGGGTACGGTGATGTGCTGGCATTGAGCTCTCCCCCTAGAAACGAGATAGATCTGGATACGACCTATCGAAACCTGCCGCCAAACCTATCGGAGGATGGGTGAAAACCCATAAGATTCGGGGGCAATGAGAAATCCTGCTAACTTATAAATACCTGAGTACCCGATTTAACTAAAACGACTACAAGAGGAGTATCCGATGAAGTTTGCCCGTCTCGGCGCTAAAGGCCAGGAAAAACCCGCTGTAATGGTCTCTGAGAGCGAGGCGGTCTTCGTCGACCATCTGATCTCGGATTGGAACCGGAGCGAGCTCGAGGGCGGCGCTATCGCGAAGGTGGCGAGCGCTGACCTCTCCACGCTCCCTAAGCTGAAAGTTTCGGATTACCGAATCGGCTCCCCCTTGGCCCGGCCAACCAACATCATCTGTGTAGGTCTCAACTACGCCAAGCATGCCGCCGAGTCCGGCATGACTCCTCCGCCAGAGCCAGTGGTCTTTACCAAAGCACCCGATACGGCAGTCGGCCCCAATGACGACATCATCATTCCGCCAAATAGTGAGAAGTCAGATTACGAAGTAGAGATTGCAATTGTCATCGGCAAGAAAGCCTCCTACATCTCGTCGGTAGATAAGGCTCCGGAATACATCGCCGGTTACACCATCAGCCAAGATGTCAGCGAACGCCATTGGCAGATCGAGCGCGCCGGTCAATGGACAAAAGGAAAGTCCTTCCCGACCTTCAATCCATTTGGTCCAGTCGTTGTCACATCCGATTCTTTTGATCCGCATAATGTTCGCCTCTGGTGCACTATTGATGGCGAGAAGCGTCAAGATTCATCGACTAGCGATTTGATTTTCGGAATCAATCACATCGTCTGGTACATCAGCCAATTTATGGAGCTACAAGCTGGCGACATCATCAACACCGGCACTCCAGAGGGCGTTGGCATGGGCTTCAAGCCAGAGAAATTCCTTCGCGCTGGCCAGACTGTTGTCACAGGTATCGACGGTATTGGTCAATTCACCAACAAGGTCGTTGCTTACAAATAAAAGCGAGTAATCGCTCTTGAAGAGTGTTAGCTAATCGCTCCGGCGATGATGACGTTCTCTAGACCTTTGCCTTGAGCTAACCGAGCCAATTGCGCTTCGACCAATCGTCGCGCTCTTGGCTCAAAGGCTGAGGTGTTGCCGCCAACGTGAGGTGCAATCAATACGCCAGGAGCGCTCCAGAGCGGATGCCCTGCAGGCAGCGGTTCAGGATCGGTGACATCTAGAGCTGCAGTGATTCGACCTGAGCGTAATTCTGCAACTAGCGCATCGGTATCGACGATGCCACCGCGAGCAACATTTACCAAGAGCGCACCATCTTTTAGGAGCGCAAGTCGCTCTTTATTAAACATCTTCCGAGATTCATCGTTGAGCGGCAAAATCAAAATCACCACATCGAAGGTAGGTAAGTGGCTATCTAGATCGGCAATCTTTAACGCGCCATCGCTACCCGAGCGTGAGAAGGGCAGAACCGTGACATCAAAACCAGAGAGATTGCGCGCGACTGTTTTCCCAATTGAGCCATACCCGATAATGGCAACCTTCTTATCGTTGAGAGATTGTTGTCGGCTATGCACCCACTGCCCTTTATCTTGATTGCGCACAAATTCTGGAAAGCCTCGAAGTGAAGCGATGGTAAGTCCGACTGCAAGTTCGGCAGTTGAGGCATCATGAATTCCCCGGCCATTACATAAGGTCATTCCCGGACGGGTAAATTCGATGGCATCTTCGTACCCTGCATTAGGCATCTGCAGGATCTGGAGGTTCGACATTTTCCTCGATTGCTCGAGAGCGGCACGTCCGCCCATATAGCTGGGTACATAAAAGGTGATATCGCTTAGCTCTTCAGCGCTAGCGCTTGCAAGATCAGTATTGGCTGGAGATCGAAGCGTGAAACCTTCGGGAACGACTAAGTCATCCCATTGCGCCCAAACAACGTGCTTCACAGCGACATCGCCTTTTGCATTTTCTTATTAATATCGAGAGGGATTTCGATAACTTCATTCTCTAACGTGCCAACCCCAGCGACATCGATGGTCACAATGTCCCCTTCATTCATGATGAAATCTAGTGGCGGGATAATTCCAGTGCCGGTTGAGAGCACGACGCCATCTGGGAAGGTTTGGCAGCGGAATAGATATCCAACCAAATGCTCAAGTGACTTATTTAATGAACTTAACGCGGTATCGGCGCTCCACACAACTTCTCCAGCACGAGTGATCCGCGCAGCAATCGTCATTTTGGAGTGTTCTGGCGCGAGCCAGCTCGGAGTAATTCGAGGGCCAAGTGCAGTAGAACCTAGATAGCTTTTCGCTTGTGGTAGATAAAGTGGATTCGCCCCTTCAATGGAGCGTGATGTGACATCGTTGCAGATGGTGAAGCCAACAATCTCTTCATGCGCATTAATAACGATTGCCACTTCAGGCTCGGGAACAGTTGAGGTGCAATCTGCGCGTTTGCCAACTACATCGCCATGACCAACGGTTCGACGGAAATTTGCTTTGAAAAATAGCTCGGGACGATCAGCCTCATAAACCTTCTGGTAAACGTCGGGGGTGCCGCTCTCTTCTTTGCGAGCATCGCGCGAACGAAGGTATGTAACCCCAGCTCCCCAGACTTCACTCTCTGGCGCAAGTGGTGGTAGCTCCCGCCCATGGATCTCTGGACCATTGCTGCGTTCAAGAATTTCCCGAAGCTGCGCCAGTGGAATTTTTAGCGCTGCTGTCAGGGTCGGAAGCTCCTTGATAGCAAAATACTTCCCATCAAGGAACTTAGCCAAGGCAAATGGATTCTCTGCGCTCTCGATTACTGCAAGTTGCATGTCAATCCTCCGAAGCTCGATGGAATAGAAACTTTGTTATGCCGTACTCGAAGTAGAACCTTTAACAATCGTGGCACGCCCTGATTCAAGACGCGCTACTGGAACTCTAAATGGCGAGCAGGAGACATAATCGAGCCCAACAGAGTGGAAGAAGTGAATACTTCGCGGATCTCCACCATGTTCACCGCAGACGCCAAGCTTGAAATCCGATCGAAGCGCACGAGCGGCCTCTGATGCCATCTTCACAAATAATCCGACGCCATCTTGGTCGAGAGATTCAAAGGGATTAAATGGCAATAGTTCAAGATCGAGATAGCGTGGCAAGAAGGTCGATTCAACATCATCACGACTAAATGCCCACGTTAATTGGGTGAGATCGTTGGTGCCAAAGGAGAAGAAATCTGCGTAATCGGCAACGCGCTTAGCGGTGATTGCAGCGCGCGGTGTTTCAATCATGGTCCCGATGGGAATATCTATCGTCTGGCC
>JBIJBY010000103.1:0-4494 GCA_044344975.1 Candidatus Nanopelagicaceae bacterium
CACTTTTATCCTTCTGGCGAGCGCGCTTTATTTAGTCAATAAGTTCTGGCCGAAATATGAACCACTTACTACACCGCTCTCGTCACCGCGTTGGGAGTTGTACTTACGGATCGCACTTGTCATTGCGCTCGTCTTCGTCCTCTCCGAATTTTCACAGACCCTTGGCCCGGCGCTCACTGGCGGTTTCTCTACTTACCCCGTCATTGCAACGATCATGGGAACCTTTAATCACAAGCGTTTTGGGGCCAGTGCCGCAATTAGCCTCCATCATGGCCTGATGCAACGGCTCTACATCACCTCGATAATCCTTGGTGCCGTAGCGATATTCCTCTAGTTAGAATCAAGGCATGCCGGGCACATCGCTAATTGGTAAAACCGCACTCGTAACAGGGGCTGGCTCTGGTATTGGCAAAGCATGCGTGCAGGCATTTGCTACTGCAGGTGCCAAGGTAATCGCGGTTGATCGCGATGAGATAGCGCTCGCGAAATTAGCCTCAGGGCAGGTCACGACAGTGGTGGCTGATTTATCTGACCCAGAGCGTTATTTCCCCGATAATCTTGAGGTAGACATACTGATAAATAATGCCGGCGTGCAACATGTTTCGCCGATTGAAGATTTTCCGATGGAGCAGGCAGATTTCATGCTCTCGCTAATGTTGCGTACACCTTTTTATTTAACGAAAAAAGCTTTGCCACATATGTATAAAGCTGGCTGGGGTCGAATTATTGGTATCTCAAGTATCCATGGCCACGTTGCTTCACCATTTAAATCCATTTACGTCACTGCAAAACATGGCATGGAGGGTTTACATAAGGCGATAAGCCTTGAAGGGGGAGCGCACGGCGTGACTGCAAACACCATTGCGCCCTCTTATGTGCGCACTCCACTAGTAGAAAAGCAGATTGCTAATCAAGCCGAAGTCAATGGCCTTAGCGAAGAAGAAGTAATCGATCAGATTATGTTGGCTCCTGCGGCAATCAAGCGATTGATTGAACCTGATGAGGTTGCAGCGCTGGCGCTCTTCCTCTGCGGACCAAATTCTCAATCGATTACTGGTTCATCATTTGGCATTGATAATGGTTGGGTGGCTCGATGAGCCAATCGACTCCGGTCTGGCTCCCTCGAGATATCGAAGAAACCGCCCTTTTTGCATTTATCGAAGAGACAAAAAACTTTCATCGTGGATCAACCACTCGTGATGTGCATTCATGGTCTATTGAAAAACCGGAAGAGTTTTGGAGCGCGCTCTGGGATTTTTTGGGCGTACTCGGCGAAAAGGGTGAACGGACTTACCTTCCGGCACAACTTCCAGAATCAAAGTTTTTCCCTGATGCTCGCTTAAGTTACTTAGAGAATCTACTTGCCCCTAAAACCAATCTTTCATTAGTCGTTGAATCTGATTTCGATAATGCTGGAAGCGTGCTGAGTCATCAAGAGTTAGTAGAAAACATCGGTAAGCTCGCCTCTTTTTTGAAAGGCGCAGGAGTTGGCGAAGGGGAGCGGATAGTCTCAATTCTCCCTATCAGCTTCGAAGTACTCTCCTTTTTGCTCGCTGGCTTTGAAGTAGGCGCAACAGTCGCAGGCGCTTCGCCGGAATTTGGTGATAGCGCGATCATCTCTCGATTTAGTCAGTTAGAGCCGAAAGTACTTATCGCAACAACGAGCTATCAATGGAATGGGAAAGTTTTCGATCGGCGAGAGACTATTGAAAAAGTTCTGGCAGCGATTCCAAGCATCACACATGTGATACTCACTGATGGCAGCACACAAATTACGGCGCCGGCAGGTGTTCAGGTCACATTCTGGAGCGATATTCCAGCATCCAGCGCTCTGGCGCTAACAAGGAGAGCCTTTGATCACCCCGCTTATGTGCTCTTCACCTCGGGTACGACGGGAGTTCCAAAAGGTTTGATCCATCGCTCGGGCGGGGTCATGCTCAAGCACTTGCTGGAGCAGAAATTACATTGCGATATTCGTCCAGGGGATCGAGTCTGCTTTTATACAACAACCGGTTGGATGATGTGGAATTGGGAAATTTCTATTTTAGGAACAGGTGCAGATTTAGTTCTCTTTGATGGGTCTCCGAGTTTTCCAGATGTGCTTAGACTCTTTCATTTTGCTCAAGCGCAAAAATTAACGCACCTTGGCCTTTCAGCACGGTTGCTCGATGTTATTAAGGAGTCAGGTAGATCGATTAAAGAGGTCGGTGATCTCGCTTCCTTGCGAACCATCATGGTCACTGGTTCACCGCTTTCAGCGAGTACTGCGCAATGGTTGAGCGAAGAATTCTCTGGTGCGATTTTTATTTCACCTTTTTCTGGAGGAACAGATATCGCTGGCAGCTTTACTGGTCCCGACCCACTTCGCCCTTACTACCCAGGTGAGATGCAAGGGCCGCTTCTTGGTATGGATTTTGATGTCTTTGATGAGAACGGTCGCTCTCTTGGTGAAGATGAGATGGGTGAATTGGTCTGCAAGAAGCCCTTCCCAAGTGTGCCGCTCGGCATTTGGGGAGATAGCAGTAATTCCCGCTTTATTTCCACTTATTTTCATACCTGGCCCGGAGTATGGGTCCATGGCGACCTCACATCAAAAACAGTTCATGGCGGAGTAGTTATTCACGGCAGATCTGACTCGACGTTAAATATTTCGGGAGTGCGAATCGGAACAGGCGAGATTTACTCTGCCCTTGATGGGGTGTCAGAGATTTCTGGTGCGCTCGCTATTGCACAACCGTGGCAGGGAGACCAGCGGATTGTGCTCTTTCTTATCGCGACAAAAGAGAACCAAGAGTTCGCAAATGAGATGAAGGCGCTTATTCGAAGGAAAACCTCACCGAGACATGTGCCAGCGGCAATTTATTTCGTCTCTGATTTGCCGCGAACTTTCAACGGGAAGTTGGCTGAAGTTGCCGTCACTGATCTTGCAAATAAAAGGCCAGTGAGGAATCTTGCCTCACTGGCCAATCCAGAATCACTTACAGATATTGAGAAGTGGTTGACTACTTCTTAATCACGAAAATTGCATCAACCTCAACTGGGCTATTTAGAGGGAGCGACTTAACTCCGATTGCGGTTCGAGTGTGAAGGCCAACCTCGGGGCCGAAGACATCGAGGATGACTTGGCTAGCACCGTGACCAACAAGATGTTGATCAGAGAAATCATCGGCGCTTGCCACATAAATACCTAGGCGCGCTACGTACTCGATTTTGTCGAGGGAGCCAATCGCCTTTTGAACGCTTTCCAGCACGTTGATGGCACATTGCCATGCGCACTCTTGAGCAAGTTCCATGTTGACTTCACGGCCTACCAAGCCAGTTGCAATCATCGTTTCGCCACGACGCGCTACCTGACCGGATGCGTAGAAACTGTTGTTGAGCTCGCGAATGGGAGCAAGGGTTATGTTGTAATTTCCGTGCGGCTTTGCCGAAAGGCTCGCTAGTTTTTGATCTGCACTCATGTATTCCTCCTGTAGTCCGAGTGAGGATAGCATGGGGGATTATTGGAGGCCCTTGTGATAATCGATGTTCACACTCATACCCCGACGCATCAAGATGAAGTTCCGGAGAGCGAAAAGAAGGTTTTCACTGGGTGGCATTCCGGCGGACCTGTCTCTACGACCAACAGTTGGGCTGACTATCAGATCGGCATGAAAGCGGCAGAGATATCTATCGTTTTTAACATTCACGTCCCTGATGTCGAGAAGTTCACGGGCACTTCGGGCGATGCCACTCGGATCAATGATTCGACAGCTGATTTTGTTGCGGCAGATAAGTCGCGAATCGGGTTTATGTCAGTCGATCCAAATCTTGCAGATTACTTAGAAGAGTACGAGCGCGCAAAATCATTAGGCCTCAAGGGAATCAAGTTGGGGGCGAATTACCAACGCTTTGAGCCGCTAGGTAAAGAAGCTTTTGCGCTCTATCGACGGGCAGAGAAAGATGGTTTGCCGATCCTCTTTCATATTGGCGCCTCCCCAATCTCTTTTGCACCACTGAAGAATGCGCACCCCCTTACCGTTGATGAGATTGCGATTGCCTTCCCTGATCTGAAGATTGTTATGGCGCATATTGGCCACCCATGGGTGCGGGACACAGTCTCGGTGATTAGGAAACACCCAAATGTCTACGCCGATGTCTCGGCTATTTACACAAGGCCATGGATGACATATGAAGCACTTCTCATGGCGTTTGAGTGGAGTGCGATGCATAAGTTGCTCTTTGGTAGCGATTTTCCAGTGACGACTCCTGCATATGCGATGGAGCGGTTGCGAGCGGTAAATGAGATTGTGGCCGGTACTGCTCTACCCAAGATTCCATCAGAGAAAATAGAGGCGATCATTCATGCCGATGCGCTAAGTGCGCTATCTCTCACAGATCCTCGCTTATAACGAGATTGCCTCTCGTATAATTCTCTCTCATGTCGAGTGTGCAGAAACGACTTGATTACATAGACCTCCTGCGGGTACTAGCGCTCGGGTCGGTCATTTGCTT
>JBIJBY010000021.1:0-15201 GCA_044344975.1 Candidatus Nanopelagicaceae bacterium
TCGGCAAGGGCGGTGCGTGCGCGCACTTCGCATGAAGATGCTTTTGATCGCGCTCGTAAGGCTCTTTTCGAAGAGGGAATCTCTACTTCGCGGATGTATTTAGATTCAGAGCGACCCGGAGTTGAAGATCTTCTCGATAACATCATCTCTGGATTGCGTTCTTCATGCACTTATGCAGGCGCAAAGAGCCTCGCTGAGTTTGCTGATAAAGCGGTCGTGGGAATTCAATCTGCGGCAGGTTATGCAGAAGGTCGCCCACTCCACTCCTCCTGGAAGTAATCAACTACCAGATTGACCAGCCACCATCTACCAAAATGTCGGTACCAGTCATCCACTTGCCAGCATCTGATGCGAGGAGTGCACACGCACCCTTGATATCTTCAGCTAGCCCAGTGCGATGGAAAGCGTTCATAGTTCGAAACTTTTCTACCTGATCAGCATTAGTTAAGTCATTTGGAATTTGGCCAGGACAGATACAGTTCACTCGTACGCCATGTGGAGAGTATTCCGCAGCAAGTGCTTTTGTTAAAACAAGTACACCAGCTTTAGCAGCCATGTAGGGCGCTCCAGAGCGTTTGAAG
Organism: Candidatus Nanopelagicaceae bacterium; assembly: GCA_044344975.1. Classification (GTDB taxonomy): domain Bacteria; phylum Actinomycetota; class Actinomycetes; order Nanopelagicales; family Nanopelagicaceae; genus IMCC26077. The sequence continues at coordinate 582 of JBIJBY010000021.1, forward strand.
TTCTCATTGTAAATACGAGGATCGCTGGCAAGGCGAGAAGCAATTGAACCAACGGTAATAATTGAGCCGCTTTTCTGTGGAATCATGACGCGCCCAGCCGCTTGAGCACAGATATATGTTGAGGTGAGGTTCTTCTCAAGCGTCCAGCGAAACTCATCGACCTTTCCATGCGGTGGATGCGCAGTTGTGGCGCTTCCACCTGCATTTGCGACAAATACATCAAGTTTTCCCTCACGCTCCATGACCTGTTCGACTAGTAAGTTCACGTTCGTTTCATCGGTAACGTCACAGGAAAGTGCGGTAACTTTAAGTGAACGGGCTCGAAGTTCGGCAGCAGTATCCTCACAAAGTTCAGCGCGACGTGAGGCGATGTATACATGCGCTCCTAACTCAGAGAGGGCCTCAGTAAAAGCTTTGCCCAGGTGAGTACCGCCACCAGTAACAATGGCAATTCGGCCGGTCATATCTAAGAGATTGGGCATTGTCCGGTTAGTCATAATTCCTCACATTCAAAGGCAGAGAGAGATTCACTTCCAATTCAGGTCAATCCTATTTCACAGAGAGTTCACAAGGAAAGGTCGGAAGATTTAAATGTCCTTCCGGAGACGGTATTGAGGCGGTTCGCAGTTTTAGGAACACGTGCAACTGCTGGGGTAACTCCCCCGCCTCAATAAAAACCTAAATGAAATCTAGCTTTCCACTTTTGACATCATAAAACGCTCCGGCAACTCCCAAATTCTTAGGAAGTAGTGGGTAGGTCTTCAATCGCACCAAATCTAATTCAAGAGCAGCTTGTTGATCTTTTACTGTTCGTATTTCCATACTCCGCGTATCCACGCCAGAGGCTTCAAATATCGCTTGATGAATTTCTGGTTCGCTACCGGTAGCCATTCTGCAATCGCTATGTGGCATGACAAGGACGCGATTGACGCCAAGTAAGTGCGTTGCTAAAACGAGCGTACGGAGGACATCTTCGGTAACTCGAGCGCCAGCATTTCTAAGAATCTTGGCATCTCCTGGCTTCATGCCAACGATTGCTAATGGCGCAATTCGAGAGTCCATACAAGTAACGATTGCCAAACCACGGGCTGCTCGCCCACTAAGCCCTTCGGGCACAAAATGCTTGGCGAACTCTAGATTTGCCTCGGCAAGATCATCGAAATCAGGGGACATGCGGTTAAGCCTAGTGGGAGCGTCCACTTTCTTTTTTACCCGCACGTTGGCGATAATGAACCATGCGAAAGAATTTTTTCCGAGGCCTCAGCGCCCTAATCCTGCTCTCCCCAATGGCGCTCGCCGTCGCTCTACCGGCAGAGGCAGCGGTAAATCCAGATTCCTACGTGGTCATGCAATTTAGAGATGACACTGACCCAATCTCGGGCAATTACCTTTATAAAGTGGTGGGAGCAAAGCAGTCACCTTGCGGAGCTGAGTATGAAGATCTTTGGGATGACCCTGCTTGTGCACCGGCGACCAACACACTCCAGGTTTATAACTACCTGCCACTTTGCGCAGATGAGAAAGTATTAAATTGTATCGATTCGGTAACGTGGGTTAAATCTGACGGAACCGAGGTAAAGGGAACTTTCAAAGAGACACGTGGAACTATTGACCCCGATTTCTCATTCTCGCGTCAAGAGAAATTTAATGTTGGCGCATCTATAACTCCTCAAGTTTTTACATTTGCTGGACTTTCGCACAGTAAGGGCACTTCGTACGCAGTAACCGGCCATGTAACGCAAGATGTTGTGAATGGCACTCCATCAGCGCCAAAAATAGTTGCATCTATTGCTCCGGTCTATTCGGAAAATGTGGATGTGGATGACAAAGAGGCGCGCACCGATTGCTTTAATGTCAATGCAAACGATGTGAAATGTTGGAAGTTTGCAGCCAGTGATGCGGGAACAACTTTCAAGTTAAATATGAAGTTGTTAGTCAAGCCTCAAGGTTGGATATCTGGCCGGGTAACTTCACCCAAGGTAGTGATTGGTGCCGCGGATGCTTCTAAGCGGGTAGATGTTTCAATTACTGGTGCAAATCTCTCTGTTCCAATTCTTACCAAACGCTATGACTACTCAAATAGCAATGAGCGAAGCGCTTGGGAAAAAATCTCGTCTGCGGTTGTTACCCAATATCCATGGGATAAGGTGAGCGAAGTTGCTTCAGGTGAATTGATCAGTGTTTATGGGCCTAATACCTTCAATACCTTTAATAAATTAGTAGCGATTGACCGTCAGAACGATGGCAAGCCGTCCGGTGTAGGTAAGGAATACGACGTAGCAGACCGCTTAGCTCAAGTCTGGCGCGTAGTGCTAGATCCAACAAATGCTCCATCAGGAGTTAATGGATGTGCTGCTTCAGATTTCCAAGGTTTTGTGAGTTCTAACGCGATGACCTACGGAACCGCGTTGCCCAAGTATGACGGAGCAACGATGAGTTATGACGTTGCATCTCCACACTACAACCCAGGTGGTAAAGATTATGATGCCGATGCGTTCAAGGGACGTTACGACTTATTGCTTACCGAATCGTATGCAAAATGTGTGTGGAATCTGAAGGATGGAATTCCAACTGTGTCAGTTGAAGTACAAAAGACTGATGGCACTCTTGATAACAGCGTTAAGGTGACTGGTGGATTAAATGCATCTACCGGCCTCTACGAATTTAGCGCAGTAGGTTTCACCTTCAGTAGTCCGAAAATTAAGATCAAACTCTCTGCGCCACCGACAAAAGATGGCACACCTACCGTTACCCAAGAAGCAGCTCCGAAAAAAGCTGCTCCTAAAGTGACCGTGAAAACCATTACCTGCGTCAAGGGGAAAATCTCCAAGAAGGTAATTGGAGCTAATCCAAAGTGCCCGGCTGGTTTTAAGAAGAAATAACTTCTACAAACTAAGCAGCAAAGGTAACTGTCTGGAAGGCGAGAGTTGCAATCTTGCCTGGCACTCGTCCATTGGCGTCGATTCTGATTAATTTTCCTTTATTATCGATGAGAGATTTAGTTCTACCATCGAAATAAACTGGCGCTCCCGTAGTGGTAACTATTGGATTGCCCTTGGAATCGAAGAGTTGCGCATTTAATCCCAAAACCGCAGTCTTTCCAGTTGGGTCTTTCACTGTTGTTTTTGTAGCTCCCACCCTGACTGGCTCAAAGGTCTCCCATTTGCCAAGTGCCATCGGTTTCCCATCAGTTCCCAGAATCAATCGACCAGAAGAATCGGTTATCTGGCCCTTGTTATTTACTCGGCACGCTTTGCCGTTCTTATCGACAAGGGGCAGGCCATTTGCCATAAGTGGTGTGGCATTAACGCTCAAAATAGTTGGGCGTCCATCAGGACCAAGCACAGTGTTGCCACCCTCATCGACGAGCGTGCCACCAAATGCGAATTGGAGATCCTGTCCTTGAGCACTTCGCACCTGTTGCAATTTCGATGTTGTTACTGGCATTCCTGCAGCACCTGTATAAACAGGTTGGCCAGCGACGGTAAGTACTTGGTTATCGCTATTAAGTATTGGTTGTCCCATGAATGGTTTCTTGTTCGCACCTAATGCAGCATTGCCATCAGCATCAGCCATCGGGCTCGCTAATACTGGCTGATTAGTTTTTTGGTTGATGATGGTTTCACCAAAGGCGTTTGTCAGCGGTGGTGCGTAGAGCACTTCACCATTCTTTGCTAAAAGAGGTTTCCCATTTTCATCAAGAAGGGGCACCGCCATAATTGCATTTCCATCAGCATCTGTGAGCGCTTCTTGTCCTGCGATAGTTACAAGTTTGGTGAAGAGAACTTTTCCTTGGTGCTCAACCGGTTTTCCAGTTTGATCCAAAGTGGGTGTCGCCATGACAGGCTTTCCATTTCGATCCGAGAAGACGAAGTTTCCTTGTTTGACTACGGGGGCAGTAGTAAGCGCCTTGCCTGAAGAATCTTTTATCTCGTCACCATTTGCATCCTTCACATTGAGCAAAATCACTGGCGCGGTGGATGCCTTCTTTTTTGGAGCAGGAGCTGCTTTCTTGCCGCCTGTAGAGGGCGTTGCTGGTGGAGGTGGGGGCGCTGCGACAGCAAAGCTTTGTCCAGAAGTAGTTCTTGCTAATTGGCCAATTGCTTGACCATTTTCGTTAAGTGCGACACCGTTTTTGATTTGTAGCGCATTTGCATCGTAAGCAGTGAAGTTAGCGGCTTTTGCCATTGTGGCGTTGCCTTCAAAAGTATTCACAGTTTGGCCCAAGCAGCTAGCAGGTGGTGGATTTGCCGCACATTCAGCGCGATATGTTCCAGCATTTGCATTAGTACCGCCTGTCGATGGATAGATGCAATAAGTGCCGCTAGGTGATGGAACCTGGTTCGAAGGACATGAAATTGCTACACCTGCAGAGCCGCCACCCACGTTGTCGCACTCAATTGCAGTTACACGGACTGACCCATCTTTACATTTAATAGTTGCAACTTGATTAACTACGCCACCAGCAGCTCCCGTGCTCTTACATCCTTTGGTTCCTTCATCATAAAAGAACCCAGCGCCACAATTAATCCAGTTATTTGTGGCTGTCGAAGTTGTAGGTGCTTGAATAGCAATATTCCCGCCACACGCAGTTGTCACTTTATTAGCTGCAGCAGAACAATCTATTTGGCCAGTTCCAGTCATAACGGGCGCGATACATGCGCCGTTAGCATCACGAATCATTCCATTCATACAACCTGCGGCATTATTCATCGTTGAGGTCGTTGTGCCACTTTGCGCTGGACATGCTGGGGGACCTATTGCTGGCGTGCAGACGATTCCACCGGTGCCAGCCCCTACGCCCGTTGCTCCCGCAGTGGCGGTAGAACTTTTACATCCATTAATTCCTTGATCAAAAAATGATCCTGCAGGACAGGTAATTCCAGCCCCAGTCCCACCGCTTGGCATAGCAGTCATGCCTCCACAAGCAGTGAGCGCCTGATTCGCAGGAACAGAGCAATCAATCTGCCCCTGTGCAGTCGTGGTACCAACTACAGGGGCGATACATGCTGTGCCTTGTGGATTTGGCACCATGCCATTCATACAATTTAAGCCACCGGCGGGAGAAGTTGTTGTCTGTGGAAAATTAGATGAGGTTTGTGCTGGGCATGCAGGCGGACCCATAGCGGGTGTGCAAACAATTCCGGTTCCTGTTCCCATTGTTCCGGTTGTTCCCGTAGGTGGTGCGACATATCCGGTGGGTGGTGGTGCGACATATCCGGTGGGTGGTGGTGCGACATATCCGGTGGGTGGTGGTGCGACATATCCGGTGGGTGGTGGTGCGACATATCCGGTGGGTGGTGGTGCGACCTCATTCGCTGTTGCAAGATTAAAACTGGAAAAGACGAGAACGCATGGCATCACGATTGATGCGAGAGCCCGAAAGCGCTTCATGCCAACCTCCGAGGGAAAGTAATACGTTAAAGGATACTCCCGCACCTATATATAAAGAAAAGCCCCCGAGGGGTTTTCCCTCTGGGGCTTTTCTGAGAATTACCTCTTCTGACGCTTACTCCATCGGGCCAATCACGATTGCTTGATCGGTTGGCTTGGCGATAAAGGTTGAGTCTTTCGATGGGTTGAGGTGGATACCTGCTGTTAGGCCGGTTCCTGCCTCGTTGTCGCGGTATCCAATGATGACTTCGCCTCGGGCACGTCCTGCAGCAACGAGCTGGGCATAGGAGATTTCACCAGATGGAACGTAGTAGTTGATTGGCTTAGCGCTGAGGTAGACACCACCAGGCCCGAAGAGCTGCTGGAAGATTGGCGAAAGATGTGGCGACTGTGAAAGTTGGGTCATCATCAAGCTCGCTAGGCGATCACTGACAACGAGATCTTCCACTGCTACTACTCGAGCCAATTCGACGTTGTTGCTATCGAGAATTTCAGCGATGATGCGCGCGCGTCCATATCCGAAAGCGCCCCACTGCTTAAGTGTATTTACAGCGAGAAGTGATAACAGCGTTTGAGCATCTGCATCAGCAGGTTGGGTTTTACCTCGATAACCGAAGATAATTACCTGGTCGAAGTTTGAACCCGGCAGCGCTGCTGCTAACTCTTGGAAACTTCCATCGTAGGCACGAGTAATAACTTGCATGTTCTGTGTGCTCAAGTCCTTGAGCTCATCCGAAGTTACTCGAGATGCCTGCGCCATAACAAGAGCCGCCGATCCTGGAGTTGCATAATCTCCAATTTCGCGGAGCACTTTCTTTGCCATCGAATTCCACCCGATGACCAACGTCTGAGATGGTGGTGTTCGTGGCGCAGCAAAGAGCGCTGTTTGGGCGCCGAAGCTATCCAATTCCGGTCGAGTTTTACTCCAGATGATTTGATCATCATCCTGTGCGATGGCAATTACATAATCATCGGCATTGATTACTGTGTTCATAGGTGGATATAACCAAATGGCACCATCTGGTCGGCGAATACCAATAAGCGATGCATTTGGATAAGCAAGTAACGCTTCGCCGAACATATGTCCCGCAGCCTCAGCGGCAGGCTCGTAGTACATCTCGTTTCCTTCGAAATCAAGGAGATCTAGGTAGATTGCAGCAAGGCCTGGTTGGCGGCATGCATGGGCCGTTACTTGGGCGATAAGTTCTTGAGACTCGACTGTCACTACTCGACCTTGAGTGCTTTGCATTAGCGCGTTAGCTGCTGCAGTGTCGTTGACATCAGCGATAACAGTTGTTGTGGAATCTGCAGCGAGATTCGATAGCGCTGAAAGTACTCCGGTCACTGAACCAGGGGTTCCTTTATTTCCAAGAACTATCACGCTCTTAGCTCGTGCAACCGACATATCAGCAAGAATTTTTGGATTAGAAGGATCAACCGAACGAGTAATTATTTTTGTGTGTTTTAACTTACCGACTCGGTTTCTAATTTCATCAACCATGGTTTCTTGTGGAGTAGTTGAGAGAATGACGGCTGTTCCTGGACTATTTTGATTAGCAACATCAAGTTGTTGCAAAATTGAATAGACCTGCGGTCCCCAACCAAGAATCATCACATGTCCACTTTCAACAACTGGACCTTTACCTCGTTTGAGATCTGTGAGCTTCTTACTTGTAGTTGCGGTGATGAACGCGAACATCGCGCCACCTGTGACAAGGCTGGCGATGGTAATCAAGATGCTAAATGAGCGACCTTCCCAACCATTGCTCGGGAATCCACCTTTACCAAGGACTGCCCAGAATGAACTGAACAAGTTATCTGGACCTGGTTTTGTTCCTGATGCGTCGATTCCATCTGGGTCTAATTGCAAGTAAAGCCAGAAAGGAAGACTGAGTAACGCAGCTGCAATCAGCAACCAACCAACGAGAACGATAGGTCCGCGAGCAAGCGTGTTATCAAACCGATAACGGAGTTTGCGACCAAAGTTATTTTGTTGTGCAGGATTATCTGAAGAACCTGCTGATTGAGCTCCGTACGAACGCTCAGTGCCTGAAGGCGTGCTCATATATGTACCTTTCGAAAGGATTTGACGGGGTCAGGTTACTCGCCAAGTGGTGATTCGCCCACACCCATGAGGCGATTTAATTAGGTAAATCTGATGAATTTTGTGGGGAAAACCCTGTCGATTCTGCCGATTTCTTGCCCCGTTTTCCGGCTAGCCGATACCCTTTCAGTACGTCCTTAGCACCATCAATCTTTGGAGTGAGCCATGACGAATTACCCGCAGCAGCCAAGCACTGGCCTTATTCGCGGGATGGGTGAAAGTCCATTGGCGGACCCAACAGTGCGAATGATTTTGGCAATGTCACCCCAAGATGGTGCAATTAAACCGCTTCCAACCGATCTCAAGATAAATGAGTTGGCTAATGGTTCGATCAGAGCTGCTTTCCCAGATGGTTCAGTTCGAGAACTTATCCCCGGCGCTGAGGGTGAAGGGCGCATGATTACAACTCTCGCAGATGGAGCTCGAATTCAATCTGACCTCACCGTGGGAAATGGGCAAGTTACGGTCGCTTCAATTTCTTCTACAGGCGAGAAAACGTTTCTCTCTCTTAATGAAAATGGTGCAAGCATGCAGCGAATTTCTGCTGCGGGTTAGGTTTCAAACGCTGTGCCGGAGAGCGCAACAGAACTCGTGCAGAGTTTTAGAGAGGTAGAGGCATTCACACAAGCTGAGGAATTCCGTGCGCAAGAGCAGTATGACGGTTTGAAGCAAACCAACGATATTAATAACCAATTCGACTCGGACAACTTGCTACAAGCTGTTACTAATTTTGCTGCAAAAATTAATGATAGTGATAGTCAATTTCTTCAATATTCCACTGATCAATCCAACAATATTCTCAATGTAATTTCCCCACCAGCAAATTGGAACACTAATCCCGTTGTGAAGCAATCAGACATACAAGAAACTTTTCAAATTATGCAGCAAACTTTTCAAAATACGATAGGAAGCTTCAAAGCAAATGACTATCAATCTTCTTTAAATTTTTCGCAAGAAAATCAGTACCAACACAACGACAATACTTTTAACCAACCACCAGCGGCATTTATGCCGCCAGTAAAACACTTTGACGTTGGCTATGACCAACCACCAGCGGCATACGCGCCTCCAGTACAGAATTTTGATGGCGGGTATAACCAACCGATGTATTACCAGCCACCTGCGGCATACGCGCCTCCAGTGCAGAATTTTGATGGCGGGTATAACCAACCGATGTATTACCAACCACCTGCGGCATACGCGCCTCCAGTGCAGAATTTTGATGGCGGGTATAACCAACCGATGTATTACCAACCACCAACTGCAACGGGATTTGCGCCTATGCCACCGATGGACGCTTCCGGATTTCCAATCGCAACTTCAGGCGCTAACGTTTTTAACGCTAAAAGTAGCTTTAGTTCAGGACCTGACTTCGCTGATGTTTCATCAGTAAATGCAAATCTAGATACCCTGCAATTTGAGTCATTTGAAGCAGAAGATTCAATACAGCAATTTCCGCAACAGTAAAAATTAGTTAATCAATTTGGGAGAGGGAGAATATGGCCGGCAAAAACTCAGGATCCGATAAGCCATGGGCAGCTAGTAACAATCCATGGGCTGAAATGAGTCGACTTAATTTGCAGAATAAAGAGGCGAAAGCTCCTGCTCCCGATTCTCCTCGAGCTGCATCTCTCAAAGCAGAAGACGCGAAAGCGGATTCAGCAACTGCCGCGGGTGCTGCGACAGGAGCGACCGCCGCAAAAGCAGCTTCAGCAGATGCTGATGTCACTGAAGAGATAGTGGAGTATTCCCTCGACGAACTTCAAGAGATGTCCTTGAAGGACTTACAAGATATCGCGCGGGATAACGGCATTGATCCTCGCAACTTGAGCAAAGAGGATTTGATCGATGCAATCGCAGGTGAAGAAGTTGCCTTAACTGAAGAGAACGTTGAAGATGAAGAAGAAATTCTTCTCGAAGATGAAGAGAGCCTGGAAGCTGATGAAATTGATGGCGAGATGTCGCTCGAAGAGGCTCTCAAAATTTTAGGCGAGGATTCTGAAACTGAGGAAGACTTTAGTGACGCTGAATTTGAAGAAATAGAAACTGAAGTCTTAGAAGGAGATGCCAGTTTCGAATTCGACGATAACAACTCAAATAACGGTTAGTTATTTAAAGCTTTCGTTCGCGCGCTCAAGGTCTTCAGGAAAGTCCACTTCGACTGCGAACAAATCTGAGATGTCAATCGGAATGAAAGATGCACTGTCTTTTTCAATGGATACTTCAATGCCTCGTTCGAAGTAATCGTTATCGGCAACTTCCTCCAGACGTCTGATTAAAGCATCTTTATCTTTTGCTGCGACAAAGTTAATTCCAACAGCTTCTCCGAGAGCATTCACTACTTTCTTGGAGAGTTCGTTGATATTGCCTTTCTGATCAACTGTGTACTTCACCTCTTCTTCAGCGACTTTAGAAGTGTTTACGCAGATAAATGATTGATCTTTTGCAATCGCAGGTTTCACTCTTTCCAACACCTTGGCGTCGAAGACCACGTCACCATTCATCCAAAGCACTCCACCATCACAACTTGATCGAAGCGCGCGTAGCAGACTTTTACTAGTGTTGGTCTGATCAAACAACTCGTTGTAAATGAATGTTGCACGTGGGTGCGCTTCCATAATCATTTCCATTTTGAAGCCAACAACCACTCCTATTCGGGCGCTTTCTGCAAAAGCCGCAGCGATATTCGACATTTGTTGTTCCATGATGGTTCGACCATCATGAAGTGGAGTGAGCGGCTTTGGCCATGGTTTGCCAAGTCGTGTTCCCATACCAGCAGCGAGAATAATTACTTGTTGAACCACAGCTCTCCTTCAATAAGTTTCTAGCTAATTCAATGCCCTCGACGACTTCGAGAGAGTTGAGAAACCGCTGAATCATGCTCAGCAACGGCGCGCTCAAGTTCTCGATAGAAAGCAGCAGTGCTTTCGCCTGCCACAATTCCTCCGAAATAGTACCGGCAGACCTCTTGTCGTTTCTCGAACAACTCGTCACTTGTCAGAACCTTCTTAAGAGATTCTGCTAACTGTCCAATAGTTGAAGAATCAACGATGTACGAGGCTTTTGCCACGGGCGACTCAGCTATCAATAGCTCTCGATTGCCACGGCGATCTGTGAGAAAGATCGAACCTTCTGGTCGCAAATAAAGGTAGTCAAGGGTTACGCTTGAAATATCGCTTATAAGTATATGAGTGTCCTTGAGCACGCTCAGCACATCCCCAGCAAGATGGATTTCGTGATGGCCCCGAGCAAGCCGTTGAGTGATGTGTTTGTGTGCGCCGTTAATTAGTGGATCTTTTGAGTCCAGAATTCGTGGGTGCGGCTTATAAACAACTCGGCAATTTGGTTGCTGTAGAGCTGCATCAATAATTGCCATCCCATAACAATCCATGGAGGTGTAGTTATTGGCTTCGTCTTCGCCCTCCCATGTAGGGGCGTAGGTAATAGTCTTCAACGAACTCTTGCTAAGAATTGGTTGAGTATCTAAATCAAGTTGAGGTCTTCCGACAGGTATAAGTTTCTTCTCGTCAACCCATGCCACTGCAGAGAGGTATCGGTCTTTTGCAGCGGCTCCCGCAACAAAGACCTTGTCATAAGCTTTAGATTGATTACTCACCATCGAAATCTTGTCGCTCTCACCATGATTAACATGAATATGAACGGCTTGCTGATAAGCAAGGGTTTGGAAATTCTGGTAAGAGTTGTTAACGTAAATGAGCGCTTTAAATTTTGATAGTTCAAGTAATTGCATTAATAAGTCATATTTACGCGCATGAATAATCGGCAAAGAAGTGATCTTTTGTAATTCTTCAGTGGTTGCAGCATGACGAGTAATGATGACTGGTTGCAGATGTTGAGGTGCTTTTTCAAAAACTGGGATCCATTGAGCTATCTGATAAATCTTTGATGGTGTGTCTGCAAAGAAGGCAGCAATCTGGCGACCCTGAGCACTCTCAGCGGTGAAAGGAACCATTTCTGGTGGAAACACCAAGCGCCAGAGCGTCCGCGCTTTCCGGCGGAGCACACGAAAGAGGCGCGTAATTGGGTTACGAGCCGTTCGCCGTTGTGCCATTTCTCCCCAACTCTTCTCCGAGTATGTACAGGTCTAGGCATTAGAGTACCCGTTATGGCGAAGGAACCGAGAGAAATCAACGCGAAATCTCTCCGATTACAAGCAGCGTCACGCGAAGATGACGGGTTCTTTTCCACATTTATTCTCCGAAAAATCTCGCTACGTATCACTAGCGTTCTGGTTGAGAAAAGTGTCACGCCAAACACAGTCACACTTTTCTCCTTAGTAATCGGCTTAATTGCAGCTTACATAGCAGCACAGGGAAATTACATTGCAGGAGGATCTCTTTTTTTACTTTCTCTTGTTCTCGACTGCGTAGACGGGGAAATCGCGCGATACAAGAGTAAGTTTTCTGCTCTTGGCGCTTGGCTTGATGCGCTCTCAGATCGCATTAAAGAATTCGTTTACATTTTTGCATTGATTTACAGTATTGATGAGGTTCAACTCTGGTGGAGCGGAATCATAATTGTTGCCTTACAAACTGTGCGCCATCTCTCTGATTATAATTTTGCAAAGTTGCAAAAATTCTATGAAGAGGAATCTAAACAATCATCTCGTGCAGGCGCTATTTATTGGATAAAGAAAGTAATTCACTTACCTATCGGTGAACGCTGGCTATTGTTAGCAGTAGTTCCAATTTTCTTCTCAATAGAGCAAACTCTTCGCGTCATTATTTCTTTAAGTGTAATTTCTTTTTGTTACGCTCTCTTGACTAGGTTTCGTCGAATGCGTCTTTGGAAGAGCGCGGGTTTGTCGATCGATTTTCTTAACCTCCAGAGGGATTTATTGTTGCCTTTGAATTTATCTGGGTTCAAGGCGTCTTGGCTCTTTCCTTCGCTCTTTCGAGCTCTTGAATTCGCTTCCTTGCTTCTGATTACATCTGATGTTTCACCATTTCTAAAATTTATTCTCGTATTCGCAATAGCCCTCTGGCATTACGCCAATCTTTATGATGCATTGCAAGGGCGGGCTACGTACAGGGGTGCAGCAGGATTAAGGGTAGCTGGACGAATCTCACTTTGTTTTGCCGCACAGTTGTTATCACTCGAGGTTGAGGTAGTTATTTTTCTTTCTATCTATTTATTGGCACTTATTTCTCTTCGTGGCGGGCATAATGTGTTAGGGAGGGCTAAGTGAGCGAGCAGATCACCATCGCGCAATTGCGCGCCATCACCCAACCAGATTCGGTTCGTGGCCGAGCAAACTCAGAGCACTGGGTAGCAGATTTATACCTTCGTCGAATTTCACCGTACCTAACTCGTGTACTTCTTAAGCTCAATTTCACCCCTAATGCGATTACATGGTTAATGATTCTCACAGGGGTTGCAGCGGGTCTCTCGCTACTAATTCCGGGAATGATGGGCGTGGTACTTGCCTTACTCCTTGGGCAACTTCAGATGCTTTGGGATTGTTGTGATGGTGAAGTCGCACGCTGGACAAAGCGCTTCTCGCCAGCAGGTATTTTTCTCGACAAGCTCGGGCACTATTTAACGGAAGGAACGATTGCTCTTGTCTTAGGTCTACGGATAGCGCAATGGCCAGAGCAACCAATCAATTCGTCAACTGTCCCATTTACAGCCGCGTTTTTTGCATTAATAATTGTTTTGAACAAAGCGCTCAACGATGCCGTCCATGTTTCCAGGTATTTTGCTGGACTGCCGAAACTTGAAGATCGTAAATCTGCGAGCAGCTCACGAGTTTCAATTGTCGCTTTTGCCAAGGGAGTATTCACCTTTATTCCAATTCATCGAATGTTTCACTCTGTAGAGATGACAATTTGGATTTTCCTGTTAACAGTGATTGATTCTGTATTTGAAGTTGCGATATTGAATCGACTTTTTGATGTAATTATCCCAATAGTTGTACTAGTTTTTCTCGGCCATCTCATTAGTATCCTGACGTCAAGTAAGTTAAGAGCGAGTGAATAATCAAGTGGCAATTCAAGTGGCAATTCAAGTGGGTGCCGTCCTTCTTACGATGGGCAAAAGGCCTGAAGAGCTACAACGAGCTCTTACATCGCTTAAAAATCAACGAGGTATCACCCTTGATGTAGTGATTGTTGGAAATGGCTGGAATCCAGCCGAGCAATTTCCAAATGAAAAAACTCTCTACTTACCAGAGAACTTGGGTATTCCAGCTGGAAGAAATGCTGGCGTCTCATTAGTTTCAGGTGCATATCTCTTTTTCTTAGATGATGATGCTTATCTAGAGAATCAGAGTGCACTTTTGTCGCTAGCGGAAAAACTAGAAACCCATCAAGAATGGGGATTAATTCAACCGCGAGTGGTGCCTGAAGGGACAGGAAAAGTTCCTAATCGATGGATTCCACGTCTTAGAGTGGGCGATCCGCTACAAAGTTCACCGGCAACGACTCTGTGGGAGGGTGCAGTAATCATTCGACGTGCACTTTTCGACGACATTGGTGGATGGCCGAGTAATTTCTTCTATGCGCACGAAGGAATTGAATTAGTTTGGCAGGTTTACAATCATGGTTATATCGGGTGGTATGCAGCGGATATAACAGTTCGCCATCCAGTTATAAATCCAACAAGGCATCTAAATTTTTATCGCCTTAATGCTCGCAATCGAGTTTGGTTGGCAAAACGAAATCTACCTTTTCCGATCTCAGTTATTTATATCAGCGTATGGACGTTAATCTCAATAATACGAATGCGAAAAGTGAGCTCTTTTGCTGCGTGGATGCAAGGCTTCTTAAATGGCATTTTTGTAAAGGCAGGTAAGAGGCAGAAACTATCTTGGCGAGCCCTGCTCTTGCTTGGTAGAGCAGGCCGATTCCCGATTATTTAAGCAGGAATTTAAGAGTGGAAATATCTCAGTAGATTGATTATTCTCATCGCATGTCTAAGAAAGCATCAAAAGTCGCACATACTTTAGAAAACATGCTATTCCAAGCGCGCTGGGTTCTTGCCCCGTTATACGTAGGCTTGGTTTTTGCGCTCATAGCTCTTATCTATAGATTTATTCTGGAATTCATACATCTCATCGAGAATTTGGGTCAGAAAGATCCACATGTTTTCACTCTTGATTTG
>JBIJBY010000104.1:0-4446 GCA_044344975.1 Candidatus Nanopelagicaceae bacterium
TATTGCGACATGTCGATGCATTTACCGAGATGACTGAGCGAATGGGATTTTGGGTTGACTTTGATAAAGCCTATTGGACGATGTCGAGTGAATATGTTGAGAGTGTTTGGTGGTCGCTGGCGCAAATATGGAAGAAAGGCCTACTCGTCCAAGATCATCGCGTTGCGCCATACTGCCCACGCTGCGGCACTGGCCTCTCAGATCACGAACTTGCACAAGGTTACGAAAACATCACTGATCCATCGGTGTACGTAAAGTTTCCGATCACTTCAGGACCATTCGAAGGAAGCGGCGCATCGTTTTTAGTCTGGACAACAACACCGTGGACGCTTGTATCCAACACTGCAATTGCCGTACATCCTGACGTTACCTACGTGTTGGCAGAGAGCGAGAACGAGAAGCTCATCGTTGCAGAAGAACTGCTCAATTCACTTGGTGAGGGTTTCACTGTTACCAAGAAAATCTCTGGCAAAGATTTAGAGCACACGAAATATCGCAGACCATTTGATTGGGTTGAAATTCCTGATGCACATTTCGTCGTACTCGCCGAGTATGTGACGACGACAGATGGCACGGGTTTGGTCCATCAATCCCCCGCCTTTGGTGCAGATGATCTTCAAGTCTGTCGAAAATACAACCTCCCGGTTGTTAATCCAATATTGGGTGATGGAACTTTCGAAAAATCGCTTCCTGTCATTGCTGGATTGTTCTTCAAAGAGGCAGATAAGCCACTAGTTAAAGAGTTAAAAGCCCAGGGACTGCTCTTCAAACAACAGAATTACGAGCACTCCTACCCACACTGCTGGCGATGCCACACTCCATTGATGTACTACGCGCAACCTTCTTGGTACATCCGCACTACCGCGATTAAAGATGCGCTCCTTCGCGAGAACGAAAAAACTGATTGGCACCCAACCACCATCAAGACCGGGCGTTATGGAGATTGGCTCGAGAACAACATCGATTGGGCGCTCTCACGAAATAGATACTGGGGGACCCCTCTTCCAATTTGGCGCTGCGAAAATGGCCACATGATCTGCATCGAATCATTGGCTGATCTTTCAGCGCGCACAGGGAAGGATTATTCGAAACTTGATCCGCATCGTCCTTACGTGGATGCGGTAGTTATTGAGTGTTCCGAATGCAGCGACGGCGGAGTGCAGATGACGCGAGTGCCAGAAGTCATCGACTGCTGGTATGACTCTGGCGCGATGCCCTTTGCCCAACTTGGTTATCCACATAAACCGGGTTCACATGAAGAGTTGGCAGCAACCTATCCAGCTGACTTCATTTGCGAAGCAATTGATCAGACTCGTGGTTGGTTTTACACCCTGATGACAATTGGCACTCTTGTCTTCGATCAATCTTCTTACAAAACCGTGCTCTGTCTTGGGCATATCCTCGATAAAGATGGCCGAAAGATGAGCAAGCATCTAGGAAACGTTTTGGAGCCAATTCCACTCATGGATCGCCATGGTGCGGATGCTGTGCGATGGTTCATGTTGGCGGCCGGCTCACCCTGGTCGGCGCGTCGAGTGGGACACGATGCGATCGGAGAAGTGATTCGCAAATCACTGCTCACCTATTGGAATACCGTCTCATTCCTCACCCTCTACGGAAGTGTCGCAAATTTCGCACCAACTGGGGAGCTCAACCTCACCCATTCGCTCGACCGTTGGATCATCGCCGAACTGAACCAGACAATCGCCACAGTTGATGATGCGCTAAGTAACTTCGATTCACAGGAGGCTGGACGGGCGCTCGCGCATTTCATTGATGATCTTTCGAATTGGTATGTCCGGCGTTCTCGTCGACGATTCTGGGACGGCGAGGTTGATGCGTTAGAAACACTCCATCATTGCGTAGAGAAATTAACACTACTTATGGCGCCAATGGTCCCGTTCATAACTGAGCAGGTATGGCAGAAGGCGCTGCGACCTGTTGATCTCGCGCTGCCCGAATCAGTTCATCTTGCCGATTTCCCCCTCGCTAATCCGAAATTAATTGACCACTCACTAATCAATAAAGTTGCCACGACGAGAAGAATCGTTGAATTGGGAAGAGCGGCACGCGCAACTTCACAGGTAAAAATCAGACAACCCCTTGGAAGAGCTCTTGTTGCGGGTTACTCGCTCTTAGATAAAGAGCTACAAGAGCAAATTGCTGATGAACTCAACGTCCATCGCATCGAAGATATCTCACAAGTGGGTAGCGACCTGGTGACCTATGCAGTTAAGGCAAACTTTCGCACTTTAGGTACCCGCTATGGCGCAGCGGTGCAAGACGCAGCTAGAGCTATCGCAGGTTTTGAGCCTGGCGAACTTGTTCGTGCAGTGCGCAAGAGTGGACAGGACGGTAGCGCGGGCGTTGTGAAAATTGGTGAGTTTGAGATTTCCGCAGAAGATCTTGTCATCACAGAAACACCAAAGTCTGGTTGGGCAGTTGCCACTCATGAAGGTGAATCTGTAGCGCTCGACTTAGAACTAAATCCTGAACTGATCACCGAGGGATTTATTCGCGAGATCGTTCGCGTAATCCAGGAAGAGCGAAAACAAAGCGGCTTGCACGTCTCTGATCGAATCCACATCAGGTGGAATGGTGATGAGGAGATCGTTCGCGCCTTTGACTCAGGAAGCGAGCAAATCGCTCAGGAAGTCTTGGCGCTCAACATTTCACGCGACGAAAACTTGGCACTGCCAAGTTCAGAGAGTGGTGATGATCAATTGCCAATTGCGATAAAGATAATGAAAGCCTAAAAAGGTTATAAATTTCTACAACATTCGGGCAAATGGAATAAGCAGCGAAGCAAGCAAGAAGACCGCGATGTATGCCAGGTCAAAACTCACCGCACCCATTCGAATTGGCGGAATAAACCTCCGTGCAAAATTTAGTGGTGGGTCGGTTATGGCGTAAATAAGCTCCACGAGGGCTAAGACGACTCCTTTAGGGCGCCAATTCCGAGCAAACATTCGGGCATAATCAATAATCAATCTGCCAATAAGAATATAAATGAAGAGCTGAAGGATTGTGGCAAGTAATGCACCGAAGGCGCTCATGAGGTGAGATCAGCTCTGATTGAAGAAACTTGCCTCAGCTGCTGCAAACTTGTCTTCTGCGCTTACCTTCACATTTGGTGGCGAGAGCAAGAAGACTTTCGCAGTGACGCGCTCGATAGAACCGCGATGTCCAAAAACTAAACCTGCTGCGAAATCAACCAGACGCTTGGCATCAGAATCGTCCATATCGGTGAGATTCATAATTACCGGTGTGTGATCTCGGTAGTGCTCACCGATCATCCGTGCATCGTTATAACTGTGCGGGTGGAGGGTGATAATCCGATCGACAACTGGTTCCTCTTTGTAGACAGGTGTCACTGTCTCGACTGCACGAAATCGTGGCGCTGGTTCAGGAAGCGCTTCTGCACGCTCGGAGCGGGAGGTAAAGAATCTGCTCCCACCACTTTTCGCCTCAGGAGCGAGAGCGGTTACTGCTGGACGCGGTGCGACGGGAGCCATCGGCTCGTCATTTCCGTCGTCAACGAGACCAAGATAGAGCGCTACTTTACGAAGAGGGCTGGACATAATCACTAAATGTAGACCCCAAGTCAGCGGGAACCCAGTATTGAGGAGCCAATCCGTAGATGTGTCGCACCGCAAGCGATAGCGGGAAGAAAATCTCCGCTCATGCCTGCTGAAATCTTCTCCAATTCAGGAAATTGCTCCTTCAGTTGAACGAACACCTTATGTAGCTCTCTGAAGGCGAGTTCAGGCTCCTCTCCTAATGGAGCCACTCCCATCAAGCCTGTGATGGAAATCCCTGGCAAAAACCCTGCGCTCTGCTCACTGCCAAAGAAGGTGAGCAGTTCTCGGGCGCCCATCAGATCAATTCCTCCCCTATCACCTCGAAACTCTCGGTCCAGAGAGATTTGGATGAAACATTGGAGCGAGCGCCCGCTCTTTTTTGCAGAATCTGAGAGTCCCTTGAGATATTTCTTATCGTCGACCGAATGGACTACCTCGGCCCATGACCCAATCGACGGAAGTTTATTTCGCTGTAATTGACCTTGGAAGTGCCATCGAATGTCGCTGTAGTCGTGATCGCTCGCGGCTGCAAAATACTCCACCTTCGAGCGTGCCTCTTGCTCTCTATTCTCACCGAAATCACGAATTCCTAAATCATAAAGAATTTTCAAATCACTAACAGGAAAGTTTTTTGTCACAACGATAAGCGCAACTTCTGACCGCTTTCGCCCAGCAGCAATAACCGCAGCGCTTATCTGCGCTTGCACTTCCGATAAATTTTCGGCTATCTCGCGTTCACGATCCATTGACGACAACCCCAGCCTGTCTTCCAGTGACCTGTTCGCGCCGAAACGAGAAGTGATCTTGGCTCTCAAAGGTGCAGACTCCATTCCATGTCGCTTCTTTGACTTGATTAGGCGCCAAA
>JBIJBY010000105.1:0-4387 GCA_044344975.1 Candidatus Nanopelagicaceae bacterium
TGCAATGGAAATATTATTGAGAATCAGCAATTCACTGATCCCATTACTGGTCTCTTCTGCATGCGCACTCGATTTACGACTGAAACTTCGCTCGTAGCAGCTGAGAAAATCTTGCGAACCGAACTCGCTCGGTTCGCACCAGAATTAAAGATTCGCGAGATTGGTAAACGTCCGCGCGCTTTAATCATGGTGACCAAAGAGAGTCACTGCCTGCGCGATTTGCTCTACTTGCGTGAACTTGGTGAACTTCCCGTAGAGATTCCCCTGGTTGTCTCAAACCATGATGAGCTTCGAGGGCTCGTCGAATCTCATGGAATAGCCTTTGAACATCTCCCGGTTGATTCAAGTAATAAAAAAAGCCAAGAGAGCGAAGTCATGGCTCGCATTCAAGCGCTGGATATCGATGTAGTTGTTCTTGCTCGATACATGCAAATTCTTTCCAAGGAATTTTGCAATGAATTCGCTGGACACATTATTAATATTCATCACTCATTTCTCCCAGGCTTCAAGGGTGCGCGTCCATATCACCAGGCGTATGAAAGAGGAGTCAAAATCATTGGCGCTACTGCGCACTTTGTTACTGAAGATCTCGATGAAGGACCTATTATTGAACAAGATATCGCTCACGTAACGCACTCGTCGACACCTGATGATTTGATTGCTATTGGGCGCGACATCGAACGCCGTGTTCTGGCTAAAGCAGTTCGTTTATACGCGGAAGATAGAATTTTCCTGCTTGGCAATCGCACCGTAATATTTGTTTAGTTCTTGTGTCCCCGACCAGAATCGAACTGGTGACCTACCGCTTAGGAGGCGATCGCTCTATCCAACTGAGCTACGAGGACTTGTGATTAACTAATCTGAATTATCTCCTAATATCTATTGGTTTTGCGGACTTTTACTATATGTAATAGCCTAGGGCCAAAGTTCAGGAGTTATTTTTATGAGAGCCCTCGTTATTGGCGCCGGAGGTGTTGGGCGCGCAATAGCCAACATCGCATCCAGGCGTCCCTTTATTACCAGCATGATTATCGCGGATCGGACCCTTGCCAGAGCGGAAGAGGCTGTTACTCGAGTAAAAGACGCACGATTCTCAGCCGCTCAAGTCAATGCAGCCGAACTCGAAGATTTGCGCGACCTGATTAGAAAAGCAAAGCCAGATATCGTCATCAACGCTGTTGATCCGCGTTTTGTGATGCCAATCTTCTTGGCTTGTGAAATTGAAAATACTAATTACATGGATATGGCGATGTCGCTCTCTCGCCCGCACCCGCACTACCCATATAGCGAAACAGGCGTGAAACTTGGTGATGAACAATTTGCGCGCGATTGGAATTGGTCTGAACGCGGAATCTATGCCCTAGTTGGAATGGGAATCGAACCTGGTTTGAGCGATGTATTTGCCAAACATGCTTCTGAGGAACTTTTCTCCAGGATTGATCAGATAACGATTCTTGATGGTTCGAATATCGTCGTTGAGGGATATGAATTTGCCCCCTCATTCTCTATTTGGACCACCATTGAAGAGTGCTTAAACCCACCAATAGTTTGGGAAGATGGTCGAGGTTGGTTCACCACAGAACCATTTAGCGGCATTGAAACATTTGATTTCCCAGAAGGAATTGGCCCGGTTCAATGTGTCAACGTTGAACACGAAGAGGTCGTACTTATTCCACAAAAAATTGATGCAAAGCGAGTCAACTTTAAATATGGACTTGGCGATCAATTCATCACCATTTTGAAAACTATCCATTTGCTCGGCATGGATCGCAAAGAGAGTGTGGACGTTCAAGGCATTCCAGTCTCGCCACGAGATCTACTTTCTGCTTCACTTCCGGATCCGGCGACGCTCGGCTCACGTATGAAGGGCAAGACCTGCGCCGGTGCTCTAGTTAAGGGGCTTGATAAGGCAGGCAAGCCACGTGCGGTCTACCTTTATCACGTAGTAGATAACGAATGGTCAATGAAGCATTACGGTGACCAAGCTGTGGTCTGGCAAACTGCCATAAACCCGGTAATTGCCATGGAGTTAATTCACGAAGGAAAGTGGAAACCCGAGGGAATAAATGGCCCTGAGTGGTTCCCTGCCAAACCATATTTGGATAAATTAGAAGAGTACGGCACCACTTGGGGGCTACGTGAAGAGGATGCAAGCGATATAACTGTATGACCAAACACTTTGATGTCCTCATTATTGGATCAGGTTTTGGTGGAAGTGTCAGTGCTCTTCGACTGAGCGAAAAGGGTTATCGAGTTGGCGTACTGGAAGCCGGACGTCGCTTCTCTGATAAAGATTTTCCAAAAACTTCGTGGCGCCTCTCTCGTTTTCTCTTCTTTCCTAAGTTAGGGCTTACCGGAATTCAACGCATTCACGCGCTCCCAAATGTACTAATTCTCGCTGGCGCAGGAGTTGGCGGCGGTTCGCTTGTCTATGCGAATACCTTGTATCGCCCTACCGATAGATATTTCAATGATCCGCAATGGAGTGAAATCACAGATTGGAAATCAGAGCTCGCACCTTGGTATGACCAAGCTGAGCGAATGCTTGGTGTACAGACTAATCCCTATTTCACTAACTCTGATAAGGCGATGAAGGAAGTTGCAGACGAAATGGGTGTTGGTGAAACCTTCACTATGGCTCCGCTGGGAGTCCACTTTGGCAATCAACCTGGCGAGTTTGTCAAAGATCCATATTTTGGCGGCGTTGGTCCCGATCGAAAGAGTTGTGTGCAATGCGGTAGCTGTATGACCGGCTGCCGTCATAATGCAAAAAATACTCTCCCTAAAAATTACCTTGGCCTTGCAGAGAGAATTGGCGCGGAAATCTTTCCATTAATGACAGCGCACTCAATCGAGGAGAGTGCGGGAAAATGGCGAGTTGTCGCCACCCGAAGTATGGCCTGGTTTGGAAGAAGTCAAATCTTTACAGCAGATCAAGTGATCATTTCAGCAGGGACTTACAACACCCAGAAGTTGCTACATAGAATGAAAGATTCTGGGAAGTTGCCAAAAATTTCCGACCGTCTTGGTGAACTCTCCCGTACCAATAGTGAATCATTAGTTGGCGCGATCATGCCAAACACAGATATTGATTTCAGTCATGGAGCAGCGATTACATCTTCATTCTTTCCAGATGAGAATACGCATGTAGAACCAGTTCGTTACGGCAAAGGGAGTAATCTGATGGGATTACTTCAGACCGCGATGACTGATGGTGCCAATGTCAACGAGCGCAGAAAACAATGGTTGAAAACCTTGATCCAAAGGCCAGGTTTGATTGCGACGATACTCAACGTTAAAAAATGGAGTGAACGAACAGTTATTGCCCTAGTTATGCAAGATGTTGATTCTGCTATAAAGGTGCGGAGTAAACGAGGTTTATTCGGTTGGCGATTAACTTCTGAGAACGATACAGCTCGCCCAAATGCAACATATATCCCTGCAGCAAATGCGACAGCGCGTAGCATCGCAAATCGCTACGGCGGAATCGCCGGTGGGCATGTGGGCGATTTGGTGAATGCTCCGTTCACGGCGCACTTCGTTGGTGGCTGTGTTATCGGAAAGAGTCCCGAACAGGGCGTCATCGATCCGTATCACCGAATATGGAATTATCCAACGCTTCATGTTATTGATGGCTCCACAATAACTGCCAATCTTGGCGTCAATCCTTCACTGACAATCACCGCGCAAGCTGAACGAGCAATTTCGCTCTGGCCAAATATTGGTGATTCAGATCTGCGCCCTGTGCAGGGCGAATCGTATAAACCAGTGAATCCAATTTCCCCACGTTATCCAGTTGTGCCGATCCATGCGCCCGCAGCTCTACGGATAATCAAGAGCTAAGCGAATTTAACAATGTGGGCATTAGTAACCGGAGCAAGCTCAGGAATCGGTGCAGAATTTTCTGATCAGCTTGCCCGTAAAGGTTACGACATCATATTGGTTGCGCGTGACGAGAATCGTCTTCGGGAACGTGCAGAAAATCTAGAGCGAAATTATGGCATCACATGTGAGGTGTTGGTAGCCGATCTCTCACGTCGTGAAGAGAGCAAACGCGTAGAAGCGCGACTTGCTCAAGGTGGGGTGGAATTCTTAGTTAACAATGCAGGCTTTGGAATTAACAAACGATTTGCTGACGGAGACATTGATCGAGAGAGCGAGAATCTTGAAGTTCTCGTTGGTGCCGTACTGCGGTTGACTCACGCGGCGCTCCCCTATATGCGCGAGAATAAACGCGGATACATTATTAATGTAAGTAGCATGGCGGGCTGGATAGCAGCCAGCACTTATAGCGCATCTAAATCATGGGTCACAGTTTTTTCCGAATATCTCTCCGTAGATTTAGCGCCAGAAAACATTCACGTCACTGCACTAGCGCCGGGTTTCA
>JBIJBY010000106.1:0-4345 GCA_044344975.1 Candidatus Nanopelagicaceae bacterium
TGGAGCGCCCGTAGAAGAGCGTAGATAGATCGCACCCATTCCGATCTCATTCATAATCTCCCGGTCATCAGGAAAACGCTCAGGGTCGATGACAAGTCGTGAGAGATTATTTTTGAAAATCCATGGCTGCACTTGCGCCAGAGCTCTCGCACGAAAGGCTAATAAATCTGTATCCGTATCGGTCATTTCGTCGAGTTCGAAAGCTAAATCATCTTCAGTCAATTTAATTTCTTTGCGAACTTTGGCAGGAATAATCCTGGAAGAATGCGGCACATGGAGCACTACTTTGGAATCAGGACTTCCCTCAAGGATCTCAAAATTTGAAGCTGCCACCTAAAGTCGACCAGCTTCGTGGACTTTCTGCAGAAAATCTTTAGTTCGGTTATCTTGAGGATCTTGCAATACCTGCTCAGAGCTGCCCAGTTCAACAACCTCTCCCCCGTCAAGGAAACAAACTTGGTCGCCCACCTGTTGCGCGAAACCCATTTCATGCGTGGCTATAACCATCGTCATTCGGGTCTCTTCATCCTCTTTTAGTTCTTTAACAGTATTGAGCACCTCATTGACCAATACCGGATCAAGCGCAGAAGTTACCTCGTCCAATAAGAGCACGCGTGGATTGATTGCTAGCGCCCGAATAATAGCCACACGCTGTTGCTGACCTCCGCTTAGCCGATCTGGGAATTGATCACGCTTATCAAATAGTCCAAAGCGCTTGAGCAGCTTTTCAGCTCTATCGTTCGCATCGTCCTTGCCAATTCGATGAACAATAGATGGCGAAAGAGTGATGTTCTCTCGCACAGTCATGTGTGGGAAAAGATTGAAAGATTGAAAGACCATGGCTATTTTGCGACGAGCTTTATCGATATCAATTTCGGGGTTGGTCAGCTCTTCTCCATCAAGGAGAATTGCACCGTCATCTATACCCTCAAGTAAGTTGATGCAGCGTAAGAGCGTTGATTTACCCGAGCCCGAGGCGCCGATGAGCACAGTAGCGCTCTGTTGCGTGACATCAAACGAGACGCCATTTAGAACAAGGTCGGAACCAAAAGATTTGCGCACCGAATCTATCTTGAGTGCGATTTGTTGACTCATGCTAACCCTTGCGCATTTTGGCGCTCTATTGCTCGACGCATAGCTCGATCCGTAAATCGAGTTAACGGAATTGTCACGAGTAAGAAAACGATGGCAGCCATCACATATGGGGTGTAATTAAATGATCTACTACTCGCGATTTGAGCTGCTCGTACTGCATCAGTGACACCGAGAATGGAGACCAAGCCCGTATCTTTAATAAGGGCAACTAAATCATTGAGCAAGGGCGGAGTAACCCGACGTAAAGCTTGTGGGAGAATTACGTGGCGAAGTGCCTGAAAGTGTGAGAGTCCCAATGATCGAGCAGCTGCACGCTGGCTCGGATGAACAGTCAATATTCCGCTGCGTAAAACTTCGGCTA
This sequence comes from Candidatus Nanopelagicaceae bacterium, assembly GCA_044344975.1. Classification (GTDB taxonomy): domain Bacteria; phylum Actinomycetota; class Actinomycetes; order Nanopelagicales; family Nanopelagicaceae; genus IMCC26077. The sequence goes on from JBIJBY010000106.1 coordinate 1,457, forward strand.
CGTAAGCTGTGTAGGTGATAACCACAGCTAACGTGCCGAGAATAAGCACGTTATTGGTCAAACCTTTGATTCGTAGCGCTGGAATTCCGAAACCAACCAAGAGAATTACCAGAATCATCGGAATTCCTCTAAATAGATCGACATATATCGTCGCAAGGAATCGAAATGGGGTAAGCGCAGGAGAGCGCGATGTGCGCAATAACGCAATAGTTAGGCCAAGAACTGCCACGCAACTAGCAGCAATAACAGTTAGAACAGCATTGGTCATAAATCCTAAAAGAATTTTTGGAAGCACTTCGGCTCCATATACCCAATTGAAGAAGGTGTCCGAGAGGCTTTTGAATCCTGGTGAAGTGACAAGAACAAGAACTAGAGCACCGAGAACAAAGATGCTCGATAGAGCCGAGATGGCGCCGTATTTGAACGCCGCACGACGACGATACGCACGCCGCTTGAGCTCTCGATCGCTGGGTTGCCACGCTCTGTCGCTAGGAGAAAAGGTGCGCTCCTTTCGGAACGCACCTTTTCGATTACTTTTGCGACTCATCAGTGAACGCGTTTGTCACACCTTATGAAAGGTATGGCGCTCCAGCTGAAGTTGCCAACCATTGATCAGTGATTGTTTTTAATTCGCCGCTATCACGGATGGCATCTACTGCAGAAGTAACACACTTGGTCAGTGGGCTATCTTTTGCAAGAAGAAGGCCAGCGCCTTGATCATTGGAATCACGGTTCTCAACTTGTCCAACGATGATGCCATTTGGCACCTCTACTGCAGAAAGGTAAAAGGCGGTCGGCAAATCAACTACGAGACCGTCAATTTGACCATTCTTAAGAGCCGCGACGGCAGCTGCGTTGTCGTTAAAGACTTGGGCCTTTAACCCAAATTGTTGCTCGATTGTGTCGAGTGAAGTAGAAGCTACTGCAGCACCCAACACTGCGCCCTTTGCTTTGAGGTCAGCAATAGTGGTAATTCCCTCGATTTTGCTTCCTTTATAGGAAACGATTGATTGATTTGAGAAATAGTACGCACTGGAAAAATCAACAACGTTCTTACGTTCGTCGGTGATGGAGTATTGCTGAATGTTGAAATCAAAAGTCTTTGGACCTGGTGTGATTGCTGAGTCGAATGTTGTGCGGACCCATTTCACTTTATCGCCTTCGTACCCAAGTTGTTTGGCGACTGCATATGCAACTGCAGCTTCAAATCCCTCACCCTTTTCAGGTGCATCGTTGAGTACCCAGGGTTCGTATGCAGGCTCACCGGTAGCAATAGTGAGCGTGCCCGCTTCGAGAGTTTGGAGGCTCTCGGGCGTGCAGGCAGCCGTTGCAGCAGATTCTGCTGGTGCAGCTTCCGTTGTGCTCTCGGAACAACCGCTGATGATTAATGCAAAGAATGCCAATACAACAGCGGCAAATTTCTTCTTTATCTTCATATGTTTACCTCTTTCCCACATCACGAGCACCACCTTGGCGCCCGGTAATCGGGCCTTGTGATGAAGGGTCAAGGCCCGCGCTTGCCATTTCTGGCCAGGTATCACCCGGAGCACCCCACCGCGGTGGAGGGTTGCCGATCAGCGAGCCGGGGCTTACCACTGATTCTCTTAACCTTGGCGAAAACCTAGCAGAACCCTCACGTTTTCGTGAAATGAGTCGCTAGAGTTTCGCGCTATGGCGAGAACTAATGTCCTGATTCTTCTCGATAGCCGAGATAACATTGCAATTGCTTTGCAGGAACTTCAGGTAGGAGAAGTAATTACGCAATCAGACCTAGCGATCCCCCTAGAAGTGCAGAGCGTGATTCCCCGGGGTCACAAAATTGCTCTGACTGATATTGCTAAAGGAGCGGCCATCATTAAATATGGTGAACGGATGGGGCACGCCTATCACTCCATTGATCGGGGCACCCACGTTCATACTCATAACGTAATTGGCGATCGAGTATCGACTGAACCAGTGGCAGCCGAATGATCACTGGTTACTCGAATAATTCACGTGGCATTGGAGTCAGGTCATACCAATTGATACTCCCCTCCGTTGTCTGCTCTACCCACTTAGCTAAAAAGGTGGCAGAGCAGGTTGGTGGGGTCACATTTTCCCATCAGCATGGATGCGGAATTATTGGACCTGATGTGGCGGGAGTAAATGATTTTTTTGTAGCGCTCGCTGGTCATCCAAATATCCAGTCCACGGTCGTCCTCGGATTGGGCTGTGAAACGATCCAAGGAAACGAACTCACCGAGAGCATCACAAGTAATTATCCAGAGACGGAATATGTCGTAATCCAAGAGAGCGCTGGTATGGCTGGTGCACTTGATTCAAGTATTGCTACAGCGCGCGCACTTCTTGATTCATGCGCTCCGCAACGAACAGCTCTGGAACACCTCACTATTGGCGTCGAAGGAGCTCCTAATCCTTCCCTCCTAAATGAGTTCACACTCCTGGCCGAAAATTCAGGGCACAAGGTTCTCGCCTCGAACGCCCAACGGGAACCTGCACGAAACTTTGCCGAACTCATCCGGAGAAAATGTCATGTCATCCTCTCTTTCCCCGATGCCAATCAACCACCAACTGGTCTGCCGCTCATCCCAGTAATTACAGTTGCTAACGAGCAATCATCGCTCCACCAAGCGCTCGCCTCTGAATTTGATGCGCCTCATTCAATAAGTGCACAAGAATTACTTCAAAAGGTAATTAACATTGCCAACGGTGAAGAGAGTAAATCTGAGGCGAAAAAAGTTGGCGATATCGTCGTTCCTCGTATGGTGCGGAGCGTATAAATGGCTACCAATACTGAATTGACGGGTTTTCCGCGCAGCAACGGTCGCTGGGGTTTTCGAAATTACATCTTGCTACTTCCGCTACATAACGCTTTGAATCAATTAGTTG
>JBIJBY010000107.1:0-4338 GCA_044344975.1 Candidatus Nanopelagicaceae bacterium
TTGAGGTAACTGGCACAGCAGATTTGGCCCGAGAACTGAACTCACTCTCCTCTTTTGACTTTCTTTTTATGGCTGCTGCCGTCTCTGATTATCGGGTTGCTCACACGAGCGCTACAAAAATCAAGCGATCGGGCAAGGGTCTTGTACTGGAATTAGTGGAAAATCCCGATCTCCTTGCTGATTTCGCATCACGCCACAAGCAAGAGGCGGCTTTGAAAAGTACTCGCCCAGCTCTGCTTATTGGTTTTGCCGCCGAAAGCTCGCTCGATGTTGAGCAAGCATCTAAGAAGCTCGCCCGAAAAGGAGTTGACTACCTCTTCGTCAATGACATTTCTAGTCAATCTGTCTTCAATTCCCCTTCTAATGGAGGTTTCTTAATTGCGGCGAATGGAAAGATGGAATCATTTCCGTACCAAAGTAAAGACACGCTCAGCGATGCGCTCTTGGATGAGGTAGCAAAGGCGCTAGGTTAATCCTGTGTCCAAACGTTTATTTACCTCAGAATCTGTGACTGAGGGCCATCCAGACAAGATGGCAGATCAAATCTCTGATTCCATACTCGATGCTTTTTTACGAGAAGATCCTAAGAGCAGGGTTGCCGTTGAAACGCTCTTAACTACCGGTCAAGTTCATGTCGCGGGCGAGGTAACGACAACAGGAAATCCAGATTTAATGAGTTTGATTCGATCAGTGATCTTAGATATTGGCTATGACAGCAGCGAGCGGGGATTTGATGGCAATACCTGTGGAATCAGCCTATCTCTTGGCAAGCAATCCCCGGATATTGCTCAGGGTGTTGATGTAGCTATTGAAGAGAGGTCAAAGGAATCCAGCGATCCACTTGATCGACAGGGAGCAGGTGATCAAGGTTTGATGTTTGGGTACGCATCTGATGAGACTTCCGAATTGATGCCACTTCCCATAGCAATAGCTCATGCGCTCTCTAATGAGCTGATGAAAGTGCGAAAGTCTGGCGTGCTTACCTATTTACGTCCAGATGCCAAAACTCAGGTAACGGTTGAATACCAAGGCAACATTGCGCAGCGCCTCGATACTTTAGTCATCTCTACGCAACATGACCCGGATGTGGATCTCGATAGAACGCTTCCATCAGATCTAAAGAAACACGTGATTGATCCAGTACTCTCGCGCTATGAACTCTCCACTCAAGAGATGCGAATCCTCGTTAATCCCACTGGGCGTTTTGTATTAGGTGGCCCTATGGGAGATGCGGGATTAACGGGGCGAAAGATTATCGTTGATTCTTATGGTGGAATGGCACGTCATGGTGGCGGTGCTTTTAGTGGAAAAGATCCATCGAAGGTTGATCGTTCCGCCGCCTACGCAATGCGTTGGGTGGCAAAAAATATTGTTGCTGCCGGCTTGGCCAAACGTTGCGAGGTTCAAGTTGCCTATGCAATTGGCAAAGCGCAACCAGTCGGACTTTTTGTTGAAACCTTTGGCACTGAGCAGGTTCCAGTTGAACGAATTCAAGATGCTGTAACTCAAGTTTTTGATTTGCGACCAGCGGCCATCATTAGAGATTTACAATTACTTCGACCGATCTACCGCAAAACAAGTAATTACGGCCATTTTGGGCGAGAGCTACCAGAGTTTACCTGGGAACAAAGCGATAGAGTGGCGCAATTGCGGAGCGCAACCGGCTTCTAACGTTAACGCTCCCGTGAATTAGGGGAGGGGTGCTCGCATAATGAACAATGAGGCGAGTGCAATCAATAAAGTAGCTCCGTTACGTTTAAAACGGGAGAAAATTCTCCTTCCGAAACCTCCTTCAGTGCAGGCGCAGTACCTTCCTGTGGCCAGCGTGTTAGTAGATACCGGCTTGCTCCATCTCGATGAAGCTTTTGATTTTCTCGTACCAGAAGAACTCTCGCAATTGATAGCACCAGGTACGCTCGTTTCATTTTTCTTTGGCGGCAAACGAACGCAAGGAATTGTGCTCTCCCGAAAAGAGGTGAGTCAATTCGCAGGGCGTCTTCGATTTATCACCGAGATTATCAAACCATTTCCAGTGGTTACTGATTCAATTCTTGCTTTAGTAGCTGAAATCAAGCGCTACTACGGTGGAAACCGTTGGGATGCGCTCCGATTCGCGCTCCCGCAATTTTCCAAATCCATCTCGAGTATAGATCTGCCCCTCAAGCCAGAATCAAAGCCAGCGCAAATCTCCGTCGAAATGGCTGATACAAATTATTCCAAAGGTTTTTGGCAGGCAATAACCAAAAATCCTGCACTCCATAATCAAGTTCGAGCATATTGGTCTGCACCACCAGCTTCTGATCCATTTATCTTTTTAGAAAAGCTACTTGCGTTCACCTCAGGCCCAGTACTACTTGTGTTACCTGACCAAAATGATGTCGAACGAATGGTTTCCCGGATGAGAAATTTAGGTTCCTTCAACATGGAACAAGTTGAAATCTGGCACTCTGGTTTGAAACGTCGCGAACGAGAAATAACGTTTTTGAAAATCATCAATAGGCAGGTAAAAGTTCTCATCGGCGTGCGTGGTTCGCTCTTGCTTCCGATGGAAAATGTCCAACTCATCATTCTCTGGGATGAGGGAAATCCCTCATATGCGGAGCAGAGGGCTCCGTATTATCATGCTCGAGAAGTGGCAATAATGCGCTCTCGTATCGACAAAACGCATCTAGTAATTGGTGGTTACGCGCCCTCAATAGCAGCAGCTCAATATCTGCATCGCGGCTATCTTACACATCTCGCACCCTCGAATAATTTTATTAAGCAGCAAATGCCTTCCATCAAGGCGATAACTAATCGCGCTGCCCCCAATCAAAGTGGAAGATTTCCTACCATTGCCTGGCAAACGCTACGTCGTGGTTTGGAATTAGGTCCGGTAATAGTTCAAGCTCAACTTCGTGGCTATATACAAGGGCTCTCTTGCAGTAGGTGTTTCAATTTAGCGCGCTGCGCTTGCGGTGGGAAACTCATCACAAAAGAAGAGAGAAGAATTCCAGAGTGTTTTCTCTGTGGATCTATTCATCACAATTGGAGTTGTGCATTCTGTTTTCATCGTGAATTGCGAAATTCGCAAATAGGTGATGAACGTTTAGTGGAAGAGCTAGGTCGCGCCTTCCCAAATCAATTAATAGTTTCTTCCAACGCCGAACATCGGGTGCTTTTAGCCCCAAATCATTCGGCGATAGTTGTGGCAACACCAGGTACTGAGCCAATTGCACAAAATGGATACACCGCCGGAGTTATCGTTGATTCGCGTCTCTCCCTGGAGAGAGCGACACTGAGCGCGGAGGAGGATTCGCGGAGGAGGTGGTTTGCTTTTGCAACGCTTTTACAACCTGGTTCCGAGTTATTCATAGATTGTGAATACACAAATCGTAATTTGCAATCCTTAGTTCGATGGGATGGGTTGGGAGCTAGTTTAAGAGAGTTGCAAGAACGCGAAAACCTCCTACTTCCCCCTCATGCGAAAACAGTAGAGATTCGAGGGGAATATAATTCTGTAGCAGAACTAATTCGAGGATTGCCTCCGCAAGTACTGATTTCCACACCAAAACTGGTGGAGAATGGTGAAACGGTCGCCCTGCTACGTTTCTTATCGGCGGGAAACAACCATATTCTCGAGGAGATTTTCAGTCGAGCTAGGACGCAATCAACAAGAGGTGCTCATGTCGCACGCGTAAAGGTAGATCCAACCTCTTTTTAGGATTGTAGAATGGTGTTGTGGCAATTCAACCAATCCGACTTTTCGGCGATCCGATACTGGCTACCCCTGCTATAGCCGTGGACTCTTTCGACAAAGAGATTCGTCAGCTCGTCGCAGATTTGACCGACACCATGCTTGATGCGCCGGGAGCTGGTTTGGCCGCTCCACAAATTGGTGTTTCGCTGAGAGTCTTTACTTGGTCTATTGAAGATCAAGTTGGTCATCTTATCAATCCAGTCCTCTCTCTTGGCGAAGAAGAGCAAGAGGGTGATGAAGGATGTTTATCTATTCCAGGGTTGGCTTATGACTGCAAACGAGCGCTTCGAGTGGTGGCTGAGGGATTTACTATGCATGGAGAGCCAGTGCGTTTAGTTGGCGAGGAGTTGTTGGCGCGAATCTTTCAACACGAAACCGATCATCTTGATGGAATTCTCTTTGTGGACCGTTTAGATAAAGAGTTACGCAAAAAAGCTCTTCGCGATATAAAAGAGAGCGAGTGGTTTGGCCTCAAAGCGCCCGAAATCCGCCTCTCACCACATAGCACGCGCGGTTTTGGAATCTAGTGCGAATTTTACTCGCGGGAACTCCTGCGATGGTTATTCCTCTATTTGAAGAAGTTCTTTCGAGTGGTTTTG
>JBIJBY010000022.1:0-14612 GCA_044344975.1 Candidatus Nanopelagicaceae bacterium
GTGAATCAATAGTTGGAACTGGGAGTGGTTCTGGTGGCGGTGCGGGGATTCGATCAATATCCCGATTGTGGCGATCACTCACCCCTGCTGCTCCTCGCTTTTATTCTCTGGCAATCGCGGAAAGAGTACTTCGCCTCGAGAAGTTGCTGCACCGGCTGGCAATTGACCCCAACGCGCAACATCATCGATCCGTTGTTCAGATAGCTCTCCCAAACTTGTTCCGCCAAGTGAAGTCCAGAGCTTCTGGCTTGTCTCTGGCATCACCGAGTGAAAGAGAACGGCAAGGATTCGAAGTGATTCACAGGTTGCATAAAGAACGCGATCTAGTTCACTCTTCTTTGCCGGATCTTTGGCAAGCACCCAGGGCGCTTTCTCAGTGACATAACCATTGACGCTCTTACAAAATTCGAGAATTGCAAGAATCCCACCCTGGAAATCCAAGGCAGCAATCTTTTCATCAGCTGTTTTTGCTGCAATCGCAGCAGCTTTTGCCAATTCCGGCTCTTGTGCAACGGCTGGAATACGTCCATCGCAGTACTTCTCAATCATCGCAATTGCTCTTGATGCAAGATTGCCAAAATCATTAGCAAGTTCGCTCGTATAACGAGCAACCATATCTTCCCAAGAGAAAGAGCCATCTGTACCGAAGGGAATCGCGCGTAAAAAGTAATAACGGAAGGCATCTACGCCAAAGAAATCTGTGATGTCGGCTGGAGCAATTCCGGTAAGTTTGCTCTTACTCATCTTCTCGCCGCCGACAAGTAACCAACCGTGTGCGAAAACTTTTTTCGGTACCGGCAACTGCGCCGCCATCAACATGGCCGGCCAGATAACGGCGTGGAACCGGAGAATATCTTTTCCAACAAGGTGCACATCAGCTGGCCATTTATTGGCGAAATCTTTAGCACCAGGCGTTCCCGCATCATCGCCGAGTCCAACTGCCGTTGCATAATTCAACAGCGCATCAAACCAGACGTACACAACCTGTTTGGTATCCCACGGAACTGGAATTCCCCAAGAGAATGAGGAGCGTGAGATAGAAAGATCGGAGACGCCACCTTCGAGAAAAGCAACAACCTCATTCCGCGCACTCGCAGGTTCGCAAGCATCCGGATTCTTTCGGTAGTGCTCGAGTAATGGTTCTACAAATGCCGATAACCGGAAGAACCAGTTAGTCTCACTGACGAGTTCTACTGGTCTCGAATGAATCGGACATAATTTCTCTTGATCGTTTGTGCCAGGAAGCAGATCGCCGGGCAATTTGAACTCTTCACAGCCAACGCAATATGGGCCTTCGTATTTTCCTTCGTAGATGTGCCCCGTATCTTTCAAGCCTTGCAAGAATTTTTGTACTCGTTCCATATGCCGAGGTTCGGTAGTACGAATAAAATCATCGTTTGCAATGTTCAAAGCTTTCCATGTCGGTTTCCACGCATTTTCTACCAGCTTGTCAGCCCAACTCTGCGGATCACTTCCATTCGCTTCTGCAGTGCGCAAGACTTTCTGACCATGCTCATCGGTGCCTGTAAGGAACCAAACGCCCTCGCCACGTTGTCTATGCCATCTGGTCAACACATCGCCAGCGACTGTTGTGTAGGCATGGCCGATATGCGGCGCATCGTTTACGTAGTAAATCGGCGTCGTTAGATAAAAATTCTTGCCAGTGGCTTGAGACATCACTGCTCCATCTTAGAGGCGACAAGGGCGTCGAAAACTTCCCGCTTGCGAAGCCTGAATTGCTCTGCCACGGCGGTTACCGCCTCGCGTCGCTCCATCCCTGTCGATTCGCGAAGCGCGACCTGTGCGGCAATCTCTTCTGGGGTGCGAGCGGCGACCTCACTCAGCTGTGCACCTTCAATGACAACTGTGATCTCACCAAGAATTTCTCGTTGACTGACCCAATAATCGAGTTCGTCGAGCGTGCCCCGAAAGATCTCTTCATACCTCTTCGTCATCTCCCTGCAGAGCGCCACCTTTCGTTCGCCGCCGAGAATCTCAAGCAAATCCCGAACTAGCTCCTTGGTGCGATGTGGCGCCTCAAAGAGAACAATCGTTCGTACTTCATTCTTAATGGAATGTATGTAATCCGCTCGAGCTTTTTCGCTACGCGGCGCAAATCCATCGAAGAGAAAGCGCTCCATTGGTAATCCTGAGAGCGTGAGCGCGGTGGTGACTGCACTTGGCCCCGGTATCACCTCAACGTGCGCGCTGATCTCAAGAGCAGCTTTGAGCGCTAAGTAACCGGGGTCGCTTACCCCCGGCATGCCGCCATCCGTTATCAGCAATACCACCTTGCCGTTGAGTAGCTCTTGACGAAGTTCACCAGCCCGCTCTTGTTCGTTGCCAGCAAAGAAAGAACGAAGTTGCGCGCCAATCGTTAAACCGAGATCTTGAGCAAGATGTCGAAATCGACGGGTATCTTCAGCAAAGATCACATCGCATTCGGTCAGCGCTCTTCTTAGGCGTGGCGATGCATCCTCAGGATTGCCCAATGGCGCGCCTGCAAGAATCAATCGTCCGTTATTCACACTCTTATCCTCCCAGGTTCTACGCTGTTAGGCATGATTCGCGCCCTTGGAAACCGCACTGTTGCCATCTGGTCTGTTGTCGCCGCAGCGCTCTTTATCCGCCTTTTCAGATTGAGCACTCCCGACAAATTGATTTTCGACGAGATCTACTACGTAGATGGCGCGCGCGATCTTCTCAAATTTGGCGTCGAAGTCAGCGCCAATAAACCAGAGTTCATTGTGCATCCGCCGGTTGGTAAATGGGTGATCGCGCTCGGTATCCAGGTATTCGGCGATAATCCTTTCGGTTGGCGGGTTATCGTCGCACTGCTCGGCGCTTTATCAATACTTCTCATTGCAAAGATTGCCTCGCGCATCTTTGGAGCCCTTGGGTATGGATTGATTGCAGCGCTACTGGCATTTTTTGATGGTTTGAATTTAGTGATGTCTAGAACTGCGCTGTTGGATATGACCTTAACAACTTTCCTTTTAGTGGCTGCATGGTTTCTTATAGATCGAAGATTCTTACTTGCGGGAATTTTCTTTGGCTTAGCTCTGGGCACTAAATGGAGCGCCATTTTCTATATTCTGTTCTTTTCACTTTACTTTGTCATCAAAGAAATTCGAGAAAGTGCAGAGCGAACTAATCGCAAAGATCTCTTATGGTTAATTGCCATAAGAAAGGTTCAGTTGGTTCTTCTCCCACTTTTCATCTATTTATTGAGTTGGATTGGCTGGTTTCTCTCTTCACGTGGGTGGAGTCGGTCATGGTCAGCAGATAACGGTGCTGGTTTTCTTGCGCCATTTCGCTCCTTCATTCACTACCAATTTGAAATCCTCAACTTTCACAAAGGATTAGATTCTGGCCACAATTATCGTTCCTCCGCTTGGCAGTGGTTACTACAAATTCGCCCGACATCTTTCTATTACGAATCACCTAAATGCGGCTCTGAGAATTGTTCCCAAGAAGTTCTTGCGATAGGCACGCCGCTACTCTGGTGGAGCGGAGCGTTATCGCTTCTCTTTCTGCTGATCCTCTGGATGAGAACGCGAAACCATTCGCTCATTCTTCTCGGGGTTGCAGCTGGCTGGCTGCCATGGTTCGCCTTTCCAGAGCGGACCACATTCTCGTTCTATTCAATTGTTTTTGAACCGTGGATCATCCTTGCTCTTGTGGCGGCGATAAAAGAGATAAATGAGAGGCTCCCTGAGCGCATTCCTCGTAGAACTCGAAAAGCCTGGTTGGCCTTATTCCTAGGCCTGGTTGGAGCAAACTTTATTTATCACTCGCCGATCTTTCTTGCATTTACCGTCTCATACGATTACTGGCGCAGTTTGATGTGGCTACAGTCATGGATTTAACTTTACTTTTAGGAAGCTTTTAACCGTTTGACGCTTTGCGATCCTCTTCTTGATCAAAAACTTTCTCAAAAGATGTTTCGATCTGCTCTTTATCTGTTTCATTAAAAGTGTTAAATGGCTCTGAATTATTCCGTCCGACAATTGGGCGAGCGGGTGCTTTGGGTGCATTTACATATGTGGGTAGCGGCATATCACTTGGCTGCCACGTATCGTTTGGAATGACCGTAACTGTACGCGAGTGATTAATTGGAATCCATCGGCTTGTTTGACCCTCGGGAGTTCGATAGGTAATTTCTGCGAAATTGAAGCTTGACCCTTTGCTTCGCATCGTCGCTGCACGACGTCGACGTCGTACATCATCTTGTACTTTCTGACGACGAACATGAACTACAAAAATGACCAAAAGGGATAACGGAAGTAATAAGGATTTAAAAGGTACGGTATTTGCAAAAGCTGCGATGATTGTTGCAAAGAAAAAAGCGATTAAAGTGACAAGAGAAATCTGTCGCTTTCGAAGCGCGCGCGCTTCACGCTCTGCTATTTCAGCATGAGTCATATACGTATTTTGGGATGAGCCAATCGAAACAACATGCATCGCACTTCGGTATCGCTCGAGACTCTTACTCTCGGAAACCTCGTCATGAGAACGAAGCCAGCGCGGAAGAAAGTATGCAACCCAGAGCGCGATGACAGCGAAGTAAATCAAACCTGAACTCATGATGGGGTAAGAATAGAAGGGGCAGCCTTAAAAATAAGGGATATCGAACGTGCTCAATCTCGTGTTGCTACGAAACAAATATGGTCACGCCAATCACCATCGATATGAAGGTACTTCGAGCGCTTTCCCTCTAATTCGAATCCAGCTTTCATCGCTACTCGTATTGATGGTTGGTTCTCTGGTCGAATGTTGATTTCGATCCGATGTAATCGCAGGTCATCAAAGGCGTGATTTCGTAGGAGCGTAACCGCTCGAGTGACGATTCCTTGATTGGCAAACTTCTCGATTACCCAATATCCGATGAAGGCGCTTCGTGAGGGACCATAAGAAATGCCACCCAGTGCGATGAATCCCACCCGCTCCTGGCCGAGGATGATGACGAGATTCTCCGATCTCCCCCACCGGGCATCTTTCTTGAAGGAGTGAACCATCCTCCAGAACTTAGGTGGCGCGCCCGACCCTTCCGGATAGGTCACCTCCCAGGGATTGAGCCAAGCTCGATTCTCGACATGTACTCGTTCCCACCACTTGCGATCTCGGTACTTAATTGAACGAAGAAGAATTACTCCGTCTGAAAGTTCCACCTACTCAGCTCGCCTATCAAAAAGAATCACCGAAACTTCACTGCCACTTCTCAGAACAGCGCCCTGGTCATCAATGACAATCAATCCATTTGCATCACCGCGTTCGCTCAGAGCAACGGGGGTAGCTCGCAAAACTTCATTTTCATGACTTATGAGAGCTTCGAAAAAAGAGCGAAGCCCCGAAGTGCTGGAAATATCTTCGGCTAACGTTGCACTCAATACGCGGTGCGAAAGATTTTTTCGCCCCAACATCTGTCGAATCATCGGGCGAACAAATAGCTCAAACGCTATGTAAGCGCCCTTCGAATCTGAAGGTAACGTGATGACTGGGGTGCGATCTGGGCCAATCAAGCCATAACTATGGTGGCCCTGCGGTTCCATAGCAACCTCTCGCTCATGAATTTCACCAAGCGAGTTAAGCGACTGGCGCATCATTTCAACTGAGCGCGGACCGCTAGTGATGACGACCAAATCTGCTCGGACCAATTGATCTTCGATTAGGTCGGTCAACTCTTGGGTCGTGTCGGGAATGGTATGGACTCGATAGCCAATCGCTTCAACTTCACGGACCGCTGTCGTGAGTAACCAAGAATTTGCCTCATAGGAATGTTGCTCATCGATTCGATGGCCAGGCTCGGTGAGGTCTTCGCCTGCAGAAATGACTACTACTCGCGGATGAGGCCTAGTTGGTAGATGATCCAAACCAATCGACGCAGCGATTCCAATATGGGTAGATCGAATCCTTCGCCCCGCACGGAGTACTAGGCGCTCTCCCGCGTAAACATCACTTGCTAATGTCGCGCCATGCGCATCCAACAGCGGCATATCAAGTGGCGCTAATGGATGAGCGATAGCTAGGACCTCTTGTAAATAATTGTCAACGCTAATCATCAAGCCCTCGCACATATCCTTTCAGCCAGGCCACAAAATCTGGACCAAGATCCTCGCGACGAGTTGCAAATTCCACAACAGTCTTGAGATAACTTAATCGATTTCCTGTATCAAAACGTCGAACGTTAACTACAACTGCATGGACAGGTCCACCAATTCGCTCGTCACGAGCGAGCGTAGCGATTGCATCTGTGAGTTGCACTTCGCCACCTTTGCCTGCAGAGGTGTGGCGAAGTATTGAGAAAATTGCAGGCGACAAAATATATCGCCCGATAATCGCGTAATTGCTTGGGGCTTCTGCTTTAGATGGTTTCTCGACGAGATCTAGAACTCGGGCCGGATTCGTATTTGAAATTGCTGCAATCCCATACTTCGAAACATCGTCATCTGATACTTCCATCAATGCCAGTACTGATCCTCCATGAAGTGCATGTACTTCAAGCAGCTCTTGCCACAACAGATCACTTGGCTCGATGAGGTCATCGCCGAGTAAGACAGCAAATGGCGCATCGCCTACATGATCAGCAGCAGTCAAAACCGCATCACCTAACCCGCGTGCGCTCTCTTGTCGAACGGTGTGGAGCGCAGGAAGTGCATTTAAGTGGCGAAGTGCAGCTAATCGCTCTGCATCACCCCGCGCATGCAAAGTCTGTTCTAATTCCGGCGCTTGTGAAAAGTGATCAACCAGCGCTCCCTTGTTATGGCCGGTGATCAAGAGCAGGTCAGAGAAGCCTGCGGAGTAGGCCTCTTCTACAACATATTGAATAGCTGGCTTATCAACGACAGGGAGCATCTCTTTGGGGATTGCCTTGGTCGCAGGGAGAAATCGGGTCCCAAGTCCAGCGGCAGGAATTACTGCGTGTTTGATGCCCGCTTGCTTCTTCATAGTGGTTACACCTTACGCTCCTCGCATGGAGAGTAAGAAAGAGGCGCGTGGGCGCTTCCGTGAACTTCGGATGAGAGGGCGCGCAGCCGATCGGACTGCCCCGGGTCAACGCTTACTAACTGCTCCCGAAATAGAGCGAGCGCAGGTGATTGCCTCGTTCCAATCTTATGGTGATGAGCCAGATACTTTTTCGCTAAATGAAATACTCCGCACCCAAGGTAAGCAGATATTTCTCCCCCGGATGAACCCTGATAAATCACTTACCTGGCTCCATGAAGGTAGGCAGGTGTCTGACGAAGAGTTAGCTTCGATTGATGTAGTCATTCTGCCTGCGCTCGCGGTTGATGTGCGCGGAGTTCGACTTGGGCAAGGCGGCGGTTCATTCGACCGAGCGCTGCCACTTCTACCCGGATGGAAGGTTGCACTTATTGATAGCGCATCTCTTTCAGTCGATAATTTAATCGAAGAAGAGCATGATGTGCGCGTGAACGCGGTTGCAACCGAACTAGGTGTCACTCGCTTTCTTTGATTAGTGCGGGAGATTTCTCGCCATCACAATTCGTTGAACTTGGTTCGTTCCTTCATAAATTTGAGTGAGCTTCGCATCACGCATCATCCGTTCAACTGGATAATCAGAGACATAGCCATACCCACCCAGAACTTGGACAGCATTTGTCGTTACTTCCATCGCAACATCCGTGGCAAAACACTTACTCGCGGCTGAGAAAAACGTTAGATCAGCCTCGCCATTCTCGCTTTTCACAGCGGCGGCATATGTTAATTGTCTAGCTGCCTCGATTTTCATCGCCATATCAGCCAACATAAATTGAATAGCCTGGAAGTCAAAGATTGCCTTGCCAAATTGTTTCCTCTGATGGGCATAGTTCATTGCCACTTCGAAGGCGCCTTGAGCAATTCCCAGCGCTTGAGCTGCAATGGTAATCCGTGTGTGATCAAGAGTCCGCATTGCAAGTGCAAATCCACTTCCTTCGGCGCCAAGCATTCGATCAGCGCTTAGTTGGACATCATCGAAGTAGACCTCGCGCGTTGGCGAACCGCGGAAACCCATCTTCTTTTCGTGCGCACCAAAAGAAATTCCGGCATCGCTTTTCTCAACAACAAAGGCTGAAATTCCCTTGGCGCCCTTCGAACTATCTGTGCTTGCCAGGACGGTATAAAAGTCTGATTCACCAGCGTTAGAAATCCACTTCTTGCTTCCGTTGAGCACCCAACCACCATCTTTTGGTACTGCCTTGGTGCGCATTGCGGCAGCATCGGAACCGGCTTCGGACTCAGAGAGGCAGTAAGAGAACCCTTTACCTTGGGCAAGTGGAGTGAGCCAACGCTTCTTCTGCTCCGTGGTTCCGGCAAGCATTAGCGGTAGCGAACCTAATTTATTTACAGCAGGTATTAATGATGACGAACCACAGACGCGTGCAACCTCTTCGATGATGATGACCACGCCAAGTGCATCGGCCCCCTCGCCACCAAACTCTTCAGGCACATGTGCAGCGGCAAGTCCTGCGCTCTGCAGCGCGTCAGCGGCCTCTTGCGGATAGCGCGCTTGTTCATCCACCTCTCTAGCAACTGGCGCGATTTTTGAGTCAGCCAGTGCGCGGACAGATTCGCGAAGCGCTTGATATTCAGGGGGGAGTATGAAAAGCGGATCCATAGACCAATTAAGGCAGAATTTGGTCGACTTTGCTACTGCTGGTCATCTTTTGGCTCGGCCCGATTGAGCGATTTGAGGTACGCGTTGTACCGGTCCACCTCATCAGGTATTCCTGCCTTCCGGGCACGTTCAGAATTTCGTTCGATACGTGCAGCTTCATGTGCATCCGATCGGATCCACTGCACAAACGTCGCTGCAAGTGCCAGAAGAATTGGCACCTCACCGAAAGCCCAACCAAATGCAGCACCAGTCCTCTGGTCTGCAAGTAAATCTGGCCACCATGGTCGATCTAACGTAGCAAAATAACCGCCATCGACAAGAACGCTCGAAGACATAAGTGAAACAGAGAAAAATGCGTGGATGCTCATTGCAGCAAGAATTATGACTATCCGAGCAACGAACGGAAATCTATTTGGTATGGGATCGACGCCAATCAACGCTGCAAAGAATAGGAAGCCTGCGATAAAGAAATGCATCTCCATAAAGAAGTGTCCAAAGTGGTAGCTCATTAACCACTTAAATAAATCAGTGAAATAAAGTGCGAACATTGATCCATCGAAGACAAGCATGGCAACTATTGGATTGGTGAAGAAGCGAGAATATCGGGAGTGCAACAACGTCAAAACAAACCCACGAATGCCACGTTCTTGAGGAGCCCTTCCAATTGGCAATGTGCGTAAGGCGAGCGTTATCGGTGCACCCAAAACAATTCCGATTGGCGCTAGCGTTGCTAGAGCCATATGCGCCACCATGTGAAAAGAAAAAGTGACATGAGAGTAGAGGCCGAGCCCACCATTCACAGCAAAATCTGCCACGCTAATTCCAAGTGCAAAGAAAATGGTTCGATTGATTGGCCACTTATCACCGCGTCGAGTTAGAACGACAACACCTTTTATATAGAGGGCGACAAGCGAGATCAGAATCGCAAGGAAGAGCCCGTTTGGTTCATATCCAAGGAGCACCCTCGAGAGCGTGGGCGCTTCTGGCATGACGGAGCCAAGAATCGGATGAATATCTTGGCTATTTTTCACCTCTGGTGGCGCAGTCCTGCCAAGTATTACCGCCATCGCCATTGTCGTGGCGAAGAGCGCTCCTTCAAGTGTTAGCTGACGAACCAGGGAGCGCTCATTTACTTCTCCGCTCTTCCTTCTGTGGCTGTTGAAGGCTACGAAAAAGATCAAAACAAGTAGGAGTGATTTTCCTAGAAGTAGCAATCCATAACTACTGCCAATCTGACTTAATGATCCAAGGCGTATCCAGCCATTCACGATTCCGGTTAGGGCTACGGCAGCCAAAGACCAGAGCGCAATGGTGTGAAAGCGGGGGTGCGCGATTTTGCGACCGCTTGAATTCATTAGCGCAAGCGCTATGAGGCCACCAATCCAAAGTGAAAGTGCCAGCACGTGCACAATCACGAGGCCCACTACCAGCATGTGATGACCAGATGATGCGCTGTGATTTTCAAGATATGGAGCGAGTAAGCCGCTGAGAGTAATAAACATGAGCGCGACAGCGCCACCAGTTCGTTTCACTAAAGGCACGCAGGTCAGAACAATTAGCGCGGCAATGATATTAATTAACAGTACCTTGCCTAAAACCACTTGCAGAGCGAAGGATCTAATTAAGTTACCATCGAAAACTTCAAGCAACGGCCGATCCACAATCAGAGCGAGATCGGTAAGAAAAACTCCGATACTTGAGAGCGACCATATTGCTGCTATCGGCGGAAGAAGCCGCTTTAACTTAGCTCCTGAATCCTGAAAGTATCCTTCGACTTCTTCGAGAAGGAAAGCTAGCGCCATAAATATTCCAACTAAGGAAAATGCACTTGCTAAGGAGAGGTACTTGAAGAGCGAAATCATTTCTTCTTTCGTTTTTTTGGCTTTGGATTGCGAAGAGACCTTGCGATAAAAATCAACACTACAAATGAAATTACCAGTAGCGAAATCATAAAGATGTCAGTTGCCAGAGAGCTCCCACCGGTAGCGCCTGCCGCACCAGCTTCACCCTCACTCGAACTAGCCGACTCTGATGGATTGGCAGTTGGGGTCGTAACAACTGCTGGAGCATCAAATGTGAAGATGTATGAACCGGAAAGTAATTCGCCATCAATGCCCATGAATTGATAGGTCACCGTGTAGCGCCCAGCTTCGCTTAACTCTCCTAGGCCAATTAGAGCTTGCGCGCCATCAATTAACAGAGATCCGTCATCAACGAGTTTTCCGCTCGGAGCGCGAACGCTCATTGAACTACCTGACTCAACGATCTCACCAGAGAGCTTCAAAGTGATGGCGCTCGGCGCGTTCTTGATAGTTGAATTGACAACCGGGTCAGCTTCCACCAAGTCCAGCGCCTGCGCAGGTGAGGAGATGAGCAATCCGCTCGCTACGAGAACCAACGATGCGAGAAATCGCCGCGCCCTTACTTCTTGCCCCATGGGTATACCTCCCCTGAGTTTCCACCCGATTAGCCCCTATCGTCCCACGGTTCTAAACTTGTCGGGGACTATCTGGCGAGTGATTCTCAGTCATTTAAGGAAGGGACAGAATGCCGACTTATCAGTACTTCTGCGATAGCTGTTCGCTAGATTTTGAGGCGAGCCGTTCATTTACTGATTCTTCGGATCAACCGTGCCCGCAATGTGCAGCAGTGGCGCGAAAGGTCTTCGCTCCCGTCGGAGTCCATTTCAAAGGATCTGGCTTTTACCGAACTGACTCGCGTGGCGGCAACTCGAGTGGCTCATCCGATAGCAGTGCGCCCTCTTCCACATCTAAGGAGTAGCTCAATTTTAGGTGACCCAGATTATGGGAGCCTGGTGAAATGGCTATAAAAAAGTTTGAGCAATTTTTTCTTCGATTAACAACTGGAGCTGATCGACAGGTCATCGCTCATTCGTTTGGGTTCGCGATAACTCGTTTCGTTGAAATTCGACAGTTTCTCTCGAGGTTAGTGATGCGGGGGTTTTTCGCGAAGAATTTCCTCATCGCGGCTGGAGCCTTTCTGGCTCTCTTCTTGATCTATCTGATTATCACTTTCTTTGGGTTCTAATTTTTTTTCGCTCATATTTGTTAACTCTTCCTTACCAATGAATCCTGGATGCCTTCCATTACAGCTTTTCGAAAAAATGGTAAATCTGATTGCGCGATACTTTGATTTGCAACAAGGGTAGCAAGTCCATGCACGGCGCTCCATGCCACGAGGGGGGCAGTTTCGCGCTTGCCAAGTGGCGTGAGACCTAACATGACGAAGTTCTCCACGCTCTCATTCAGATTCTTCCAAGCTAACTCGTCGTACTCACCGACTTTGTGCTCTGCCGGGTGGATAAAGGCGATTTCAAAGAGTCTCGGAAAACTCTGCGCGTAATCAACATAAGCGTCACCAATTGCAAAAAACTTTTCTAGCTCATCCCGTTTCTTATCTTTCGTTGTCGGCACTTTGCTGCGCCGTGACTCCAAGTTTCTCCGCTACCGGTCTGATGCCTAAAGCCTGCTGGCCACCGCGTTCGATCAGGTTTCGTGCGGCAATCACGGCGGCGCTTTTAAGGTCACCGTGATGATATTCGGAGCCTTTGCGTTTAGGTGTTAACATTGTTTACATTATGGCCTAAAGCGTTCCCCCAAGCAACCAAAAGAATGGAAAGACATGTTCGAGAAACTTGGCCATTTAGTAGCACGCAAAAGCAAACTGGTGCTCCTTATTTCAGTTCTTACTTTGATCGTAGCGGGAGCGATCGGTTTTCAGGCTTTTGGAAAACTAGATGGCGGCGGATATAACGATCCAAAGAGCGAATCTTCACGAGCTTTCGAATATCTCAAATCTGATTTCCAAGTTAAAGATCCTGCTGTTTTGCTGGTTATCGATTCTCCCACCACAAATGCTGATGATTCATTGGTCCGACAAGCAGTAACTTCTATTGTCAGCGAAATTTCCACAATCGAAGGTGTCGACAACACTCTCTCCTACTGGTCGACTGGCGCCCCACAATTGTTAAGTGCTGACAAAAAAGCAGGCTACCTATTTGTCTACGGTGTTGATGAATCTTTTGATGGCTTGAGTAATGTGGCAAAACAAGTAGAAAAGAAAATTGGTAGTAAGTACAAAGACTTATCCATTTACTACACAGGAACGGGTGCCGTCGGTGATGCTATTAACACTAAAATCAGCGAGGACCTCAAGAAATCAGAGGCAATTGCAATTCCACTGACATTCCTCTTGTTGCTTTTCGTGTTCGGCGGACTCATTGCATCAGGCATGCCTCTTATTGTTGGCATTAGCGCGATTTTAGGTTCTTTTTTCATTATCTATCTTTTGACGCTCATCACTGATGTAAGCATTTACGCGTTAAATCTCATTACTGGACTTGGGCTTGGCCTTGGCATCGATTACTCGCTCCTGATTGTCAATCGATTCCGGGAAGAATTCCATCAAGGCAAAAGCATCTACGATGCCATCGTCAAAACGGTTGCCACCGCCGGACGAACGGTTTTCTTCTCGGGCCTTACGGTTTTGGTAACCCTCGCCTCACTTCTGCTTTTCCCACTTAATTTTCTCAAATCTTTTGGATATGCCGGCATAGCTGTCGTTGCCCTTGCAGTACTGGGGGCGCTGGTTCCACTGCCTGCAACATTGGCGCTCCTCGGGAAGCGAATTGACTCCTGGGCGATTAGAAAATCTTCAATCACTCCTAAAGAGAATGGTCGCTGGGCTGATCTTGCTCGCTTTGTGATGCGCAAACCACTATCGATCACGCTACTTACTCTTATTGTTTTAGGAATCCTTGCATCGCCAATCCGCAATATTGCCTTCGGTCAGACCGATGTGACAGTTCTGCCTAAAACTCATCCAATTGCAATGACATCTGTATTGATCGATGAGCGCTTTCCTGGTCGCGAAGCAACGCCAATTGAATTTCTTTTCGTAAATGGAGAGAAATTGCTCGCTCCTCAAGAGATTGATATTTACAAAAACCAAATCAAAGAAGTTCCAGGAATTATTGAAGTAACAGGCAATACCACTGCTAATGGAATAATTAGATTTCAAGCAGTGCACAAAATGAGCCCACGCACTTCGGCTGCGCAAGCTTTAATCAATGATATTCGCTCAATACCAGCGCCAGAAGGTTTACTCATTGGTGGAGTTGCCGCTGACTACACCGACACTCAGAATGGAATTGCGCGCGCACTCCCATGGGCTCTTGGTTGGGTTTTCCTGAGCGTCTTAATCTTGCTATTCGCTTTCACTGGTTCAATAATTTTACCAATCAAAGCAATACTTCTCAATGTATTGTCTTTGAGTGCAACCCTTGGTGTGATTACATGGATTTTCATCGAAGGTAACCTGGTTAAATTCTTTGGTGATTTCACTATCACCGGTACCGTGGATACCGGAATGATTATTTTGATGGTCTTGACTACCTTCGGTCTATCTATGGACTACGAGGTCTTCTTGCTCTCAAGAATCAAAGAAGAGTACGACCGGCGAGGCGACAATACTGAAGCCGTCGCATATGGCCTTCAGAAATCTGCTCGGATTGTGACCGCAGCTGCGATGATTCTCTCAGTAGTCTTTGCCGCTTTCATTCTCAGCGGAGTGACTTCTATAAAGATCCTGGGGCTTGGCGTCGCATTCGCGATTCTTCTGGATGCAACTATCGTGCGCGCTCTCCTAGTTCCTGCTCTCATGCGCATGTTTGGCAAAGCTAACTGGTGGGCTCCAGCCGGGCTCAAACGCTTTTCCATCTCACACTAGCCATCAACTAGACTAGCCCGATGGAATTGCTAGCAACCTTCACATGCAAGGACACTTCGGGAATCGTTCATACGATGACCGATGCAGTCTTGAAATGCAATGGAAATATTATTGAGAATCAGCAATTCACTGATCCCATTACTGGTCTCTTCTGCATGCGCACTCGATTTACGACTGAAACTTCGCTCGTAGCAGCTGAGAAAATCTTGCGAACCGAACTCACTCGGTTCGCACCAGAATTAAA
>JBIJBY010000108.1:0-4223 GCA_044344975.1 Candidatus Nanopelagicaceae bacterium
TTCGGATTCTAAGAAACGAATTTTAGAGATAGTGACGTCAGGAAACTCCCCGCGGAGCTTTCCTAAAACTTCCCCGATACTCAAATATGCGCGGGCTGGAACGCTCACTTCTTACCTCCATTAGTTATGTACAACAATCTATATTTCCCAATTTGGACGGAATCACCGTTAACCAAATCGGTCTTCTCTGCCAGTTCGCCATTGACATAGGTTCCATTGAGACTTCCGCTATCTCGAACCGAGAAATCTCCATTGATGCGATGGAACTCCGCATGCTTACGAGAGACAGTGACATCATCTAAAAAGATTTCGTTCTCTGGATTTCTGCCCACGGTAACAAGGTCACTGTTGAGCAGATAGCGCGCACCGGCGTTCGGACCTTTCTGCACTAAAAGAAGCGCGTTGCCTTCGCCAAGTTCACTAATTACTCCGCGATCAACTGGCGATAAGTTCTCTAAAGCTCGTTCCGGCAGAGGTGTCGGTGCATCACGTTTGATAGAAGTGGTGTCGGACATTTATCCCACCCATTCCCCTCTACCAATCGGCGTATCCAGCTCTCTGCTGGATAAGGTTCTAGTAAACCTTTACACGCGACCCTAAAGAGCGCAAGCCCGCCGGTCAAGCCCAGTGGAGAAGTTCTTACAGAAGAGCGCCCTGCTTGTAGCTTGCTTGAAGCCTGCTTGTAAGTGAGGGTTTGCAGCGCCTCTAGTTGGCTGCCGTCAGCTTGGCATAAGCCTGGTCATCAAGTAAGGCAGCCATATCTGCTTGGGAGACCGCATTAATTTCAAAGAGCCAGCCCGCGCCGTAAGGCGACGAGTTGATCGATTCTGGGTTCGAGATGACCGCATCGTTGATGGCAGAAATTTCTCCGGCCACGGGTGAGTAAATCTCGCTCACGCTCTTCGTCGATTCAACTTCACCGCAAACTGCACCAGCGCGCACATGATCGCCAACTTTCGGCGTCAGAACATAAACAATGTCACCGAGCGCATGTTGAGCGAAATCAGTAATTCCAACTCGTACTCGATTGTCAGAGATAACTTCAATCCATTCATGCTCTGCTGTGTATTTCAAATGCGTTGGGATTGAACTCATCTGTACGCGCACCTTTCTTTCTATTCTTAAATCTTTCTATTTATCTGTGGTTATTCATATGGCAGGCACTTTGGTTCAGGGCGTTACCGTATCGCTCGCCCCACGAATCTGCGAGCGTGCCTCAAAAAAATATTGCACTCCTGTCAATATATAAAGCAGAACGCCCCAGCCGGCGAAAGCAGTGGCAAAGAGCCCGGCACCGCTCGCCCATGCGCCATTTTGCTCTGCCAAAAGTAGGAGCGGAAAGGCGTACAAAAGGTTGAGTGTTGCCGCTTTCCCGAGAAATGTGACCGGTAACGGCCCCTTCCCTATCCGATATAGCCCCGGCAAGGTAGTGGCCAAAATCAGATCTCGGAGAATAAGTAGAGTCAGAAGCCATAGCGGAATCACTCCTCTGATGGTTAAACCGATCAGCACTGCAGCGATGTACAGCCGATCAACCAATGGGTCAAGAAGCTCTCCCAATCGAGAATATTGATTGAGCGCTCGAGCGAGTTTTCCGTCGAGATAATCTGTCGCGCCTGCCAGCACAAGAATTACTATCGCCAAAAAATCTTGATTGCCGGCGAAAAGGGCCCATAAGAAAACGGGAATTCCTAGAGCACGCAACAACGTTAATGCGTTTGGAATCGTGAGATTGGACGGCGAACGTTCACCACCGCCACGCACGTTACTCATATTCACTCACGTTCTCTCGTGCTCTTGTGCTCTTGTGCTCTATTAACGTCGGGACGACAGGATTTGAACCTGCGACACCCAGACCCCCAGCCTGGTGCGCTACCAAGCTGCGCTACGTCCCGGTTTTGCTCCGCAAAGTCTACGCATCTGCGCTGAAACTTTCTAATCTTTGACTCTTATCTCCTGGAAATTACTCACGCTCGTCACGTTAAGTTCGGATGCGAACCGAAACTTCCACCGGTGTGCCAGCAAAGCCAAACTCCTCGCGAAGTCTTCGTTCGATAAAGCGACGATACGAGGGCTCCAGAAATCCGCTCGCGAAAATTACAAAACGCGGTGGACAGGTACTTGGTTGGGTGGCGAAAAGAATCTTTGGTTGCTTACCACCGCGTACTGGCGGTGGAGTTGCTGCAATAAGTGCACCGAGAAATGAGTTGAGCTTTGAGGTGGGGATTCGCATTTGCCAACCCTCGAGTGCGCGGCGTAGCGCCGGTGCAAGGCGATCTTTATGCCACCCAGTTTTCGCTGAGATATTAATTCGCTCCGCCCATTCCACTTGATTGAGTTCTCGTTCTTTCTCTCGCTCTAAAGCTTCACGTCGGTCTTCATCAACTAAATCCCATTTATTCATCGCGATGACAAGTGCTCTTCCAGAATCAACCACCTTGGACATAATGCGCAAATCTTGTTCTGCAATGGGTTCCGATGCATCGATAACAAGTATTGCGACCTCTCCTCTCTCCAAAGCAGATTCAGTGCGCAACATCGCGTAATACTCAGTGCCACTTGCTTGGTGAGCGTGCTTGCGAATGCCTGCAGTATCGATAAAGCGCCAAGTTTCCCCACCGAATTCCAACTCTTCATCGATGGGATCGCGAGTAGTACCTGCGACGGAATCAACAATCGCACGAGTCTCTCCTGCTAACGAATTGAGCAGGCTCGATTTACCCACATTTGGACGCCCTAGGAGAACTACACGTCGAATCTGATCGAATTCTTCGAGCACATGTCGATCGGGAAGGGCTGCGACAACTAAATCAAGCAAGTCACCACTACCTCTTCCGTGTAACGCTGAAACCGGAATTGGTTCCCCTAAACCTAATTGCCACAATTCATGGATTGCCAATTCGATTTCTGGTGAATCTGCCTTGTTACCAATCAAGATAACTGGCTTGCCGCTTTTTCGAATGACGTTGACTAACGCTACTTCCTCATCCAGCGCTCCTACCGAAATATCGATAATAAAAAGAATGAGATCAGCTTCGCGTATCGCTAACTCTGCACTTGCAGATATCTGTGCGTTTATCGATGCAGGATCCGGATCTGGTTCCCAACCACCGGTATCCATGACAATAAAATTGCGCCCATTCCATTGCGCCTCATATTTGATTCGATCACGGGTGATGCCTGGCTGATCTTCAATGATTGCTTCTCGTCTGCCAATTAAACGATTAATCAGAGTTGATTTTCCAACATTAGGTCTGCCGATAACTGCAACAATTGGGAGTTCGCTATTTATTTCACTCATTATTTGCGCCGTCATTCATCAATCTAAGCTCTTTTATTTTTTTTGATATCTCCGCAACGACCTCTGCGAGCGTGAGATGTGTCGCATCCACAACTATCTGATCATCTACCTGTCGAAGCGGTGAGATGCTTCGCGAAGAATCAATAGCATCCCGCTGCGCTAAAGATTGACCGACTTCACGCTCGTTGTTTTGATCTTGCAACTCCGCACTTCGACGTGCAGCTCTTGCTTCAAGATCGGCAGTAAGAAATATCTTTAATTCTGCATCTGGCCAAACAGTGGTTCCGATATCTCTACCCTCTACGACGATTCCTCTGGCAGCTTGATTGATCAGCGTTCGCTGAATCTCTAGCAGATAACTGCGCACCTGTGGGTTGGCCGCTATCTCGCTAACGCGATCAGTAATCTCCTGCGAACGAATGAGGGTGTCCACCCGCTCCCCCTTAAGCAGTACCTGAGGGTCCCGAGGGTCTCCAATCCAGTTAATAAGTTCCGAACCCTGGCTGCTGCTTTCAGAAATGCACACTAAAAATTCCGCTTTTGACTGAAGGGCCAGAAGCGTCAGTGTTCGATAAAGGGCACCGGTATCGAGATACGCCCAACCAAATTCTTGTGCGAGAGCGCGAGAAACACTGGACTTGCCAGAACCGCTTGGTCCGTCAATGGCTATCACGACCATGGCGCTCTCCTTTCAAAGTAAATCTATAAATAAGCCAGTAAATCGATAAATATGTTAATTACCCTTTTCTAGGATTGTGACATCCCATCCAAGAATCGACAAATGGTTATTTAAAGTCGACAAATCGTCAGGTTGGACATAGAGAGTAATCAATCCTGTCTCCTGCCCAGGAGAATGCTCAATTCGCAGATCTTCGATGTTAATTCCACCATCTGCACAGTGGTTAAAGAGCGCTGCAAGTTG
>JBIJBY010000109.1:0-4218 GCA_044344975.1 Candidatus Nanopelagicaceae bacterium
TGCTTGATGAAGTCTGGTCATTTCGATCTTTGGGCTTAGAGTCAGTGGCAAGTTCGGCTGCAGATAACTTGGGCGTGAGCAATCCACTTGGGAGTATCTCCTCAGTACTAGGTGGCGGGGGCGCGGGTGGTTTAGGGGGATTGAGTAATCCACTGACATCGGGTACGGGCACCAAATCCATTAGCGACCTCACCGGCTTAGGTGCGAGCGCTGCAAAATGCGTGCCGGAGGCAAGCCAGGTAATTGGTGCCATTCTCGGCACTGATTCGGTAAGTTCGTTAATCGGCTTAGTTACGACAAATTCTCTGACCTATGCGGCGGGACCACCGAAATACACCGACGGATTTTTAAATTACAAAGTGGCTGGCCTACATCTCAATCCAGATGGTTCTGTTTTTCAAGGTTCTTATGATTTAGTCATGAGCTCAAAAATTGCGCGCTGTATCTACGGTTTCGAAGGAGCAGGTCCACTATATGCAACTGTCTCTGTCGTTAATAGCGATGGTGGCGAGACCACACTGGCTACGGAGAGTGTGAAAGAAGAGGGTGGCTGGCTTCGACTTAAAGCGCGCGGCTTCACCTTCTCATCACCAACATTGAAAATTAAATTAACGCAAAATGCGCCAACCGCTCCAACTCAACCAGCTAAGAGTGAAGTTGCTGCTCCCGCTGCCGAGAGTAAAAAGAGCGTTGCGGCGCCTGCAAAGAGAATTTCTATTACCTGCGTCAAGGGAAAAATCACTCGTAAGGTATCTGGAACTGCGCCAAAATGTCCGACAGGTTTCAAGAAGAGATAGAAGCTACTTATTGAGTGCGTCAACAAGTGCACTTTCTATACCCTCGTTAATGATTTTTTCGAGGTAAAAAGCTACATCTGCTTTGAACGGTGCAATCGCGCCGAGTTCGGCGGAGAAAATTTTCCCCTCACCAAATAACTTTTCAATAATCGCAATAGGTGAAGCATCGGCTTGGCCGAGAGCGCGAAGATATTCCAGAGAGGGGTCTTTCATGGCGGCAGCAACTTCTCCTGGTTCAAAGGAGGGAATCGAAACCATACAGGCAACCCATGCCGCAATTGTGAGGGCGGTGAGTGGTGCAGAGCTACCACTTGCAAAGCGCGCAATGGTGGTTTGAGTGATTCGAGGCGGGAGTTTTACAGAACCATCAGAGCCGATTCGAGCGATTTTGTCGCTGAGGACAGTATTGGACCAGCGGGAAAATAGATCGGCGAGATACGAGTCGAAGTCAATAGATGTGGGCATGGTGAAGGTGGGAAGCATCTCCGCTGCCGTGAATTTTCGGACCGCCTCTTCAATTAACGGTGTATGACGCGCATCTGGAATGGTCTCTTTGTGAAGAAGCGCTCCTACGTAAGCAAGTAGCGAGTGCGAACCATTTAACAACCGTAGCTTCATAGTCTCGTAGGCGTCGACCTCATCAGAAAAAATCACGCCAGCTCTCTCCCATGCCGGCCGCCCTGCAATGAAGTCATCCTCCAAAACCCACATCGAAAACATCTCAGCTGGGACTGGAGCCAGGTCAAATACACCCAGGCGCTCTGCAGCCATGGCAATATGTCGATCTTCAGTGCTTGGGACGATTCGATCAACCATCGAGTTTGGGAAAGATGAAGATGATTCAATGAATTGCGTTAAAAGTTCTCGTTTAGACGAAGGCAAGAGCGCTGCAAATTCTAGTAGCACTTGTTTTGTTGTGGAGCCATTTGAAGTGAGGTTGTCGCAACTGGCGATTGCCACGGGCGCTTGATGTTGCTCAGCACGAGTAAGAAGAATTCGCGAAAGGAGCCCTATAACTGACTTAGGCGAATCAAGATTTGCCAGATCGTGAATGATTTCTGGGCGAGATTGGTCGAGGCCACCAGTTTGCGTTGAATAGCAGTAGCCACTTTCGGTGATGGTGAGCGAGATAATTTTAACTGATGGTTGTGCTGCAATTTCAATAATTTGATTGATGGATTCTGGGCCACCTAATGCGCCAACATGAATATTTGGAATGATGGTTTTTGCTGAATCAGGATGGATATCAAGAACTGTATAGAGAAAATCTTGATTGGCTAACTGATTGGCAAGCGTATTACTCCGGAGCGAATACCCATAGATACCCCACTCTCCACCAGCCTTCGCAACGGCTGCTGCAGTATGTACCGCCAGGTGAGCGCGATGAAAATTACCCATCCCGATATGAACGATGCCTAGCGCGGGAGGGTCTTGCAATATCAAGGCGGCCGGTGGTGCACTCTCCTTGTTGAGTGGAACGTGCTCCATTAGATAATCACCAGTCAGTAACTGTGCCATCGAGAGTTCGCGCGTATGGCAAATACGCTGGCGCGTAAGGAAATTTCGCGCCGACCTCTTCGTTGTAGTCAACGCCAAGACCTGGCGCATCTCCCGGATGGAGATAACCCTCTTTGAGTGTGTAGGCATGAGAGAAAACTTCACTGACTTGGGCTGGGTACCCCATGAACTCTTGAATCCCTAGATTTGGCGTGGCGAGATCAACATGAAGTGAGGCTGCCATGGTGATCGGGGAGACATCTGATGGACCATGTGGGCCAAATTTGATGCCGTAAAGCGCAGCCAAATCGAAGATTCTTCGAGTATGTGAAATACCACCAGCATGCATTACAGAGCAGCGCACATAATCGAGTTGTTGATTAATAATCAGATCTTTGAAATCCCAAATCGTATTAAATACTTCACCAATTGCAAGAGGAATTGTGGAGTGCTGTCGGATGAGCTTGAGCGCTTCTTGGTTCTCTCCCGGCGTGACATCTTCTAACCAAAAGAGACCATACGGTTCTAGTGATTTTCCAAGTTGAGCAGCTTGTATGGGCGTTAATCGGTGATGTGCATCGTGGAGTAGTTCGATATCGCCCCCAACATGATCACGCGCACCCTCAATAATGGTGGGAACGTGGCGAAGATATTTACCAGAATCCCAACTTTCTAATTGTGCGCTGGCACCGCGAGAGGCTGGCTCGTAGCTCTTCTTCCCCTGAGATACGCCATATACGGAATCGAGGCCGGGAACTCCACTTTGTACTCGGAGCGCCTTAAAGCCTCGAGCTAGATTTTTGTCGAGCGCATCTTTCAACTCAGCTAAATCCCAACCTACAGTGTGGGTGTAGGCAAGAATTTTTTCTCGGACTGCACCCCCGAGTAATTGGTAAACCGGGCGGTTAACTGACTTACCTTTGATATCCCAGAGAGCAAGATCTATTCCACCAATTGCAGCCATAGTGATAGGTCCGCGCCGCCAATACACCCCGCGATACAGGAATTGCCAGATATCTTCGATTCGATCAGGATCTAAGCCGATTAAGAGCGGCGCAACGTGATCACTAATATATGAAGCTACAGATAATTCGCGACCGTTAAGTGTTGCATCACCCCAGCCGATGATTCCATCGCTTGTTTGAATTTTGATGGTGACATAGTTTCTGCCTGGGCTAGAGATAAGCACATCAATTTTCTCAATTTTTGCCATATCCGTCCCGCCCTCTCTCCGCGATGGTGTCATTCTTTCACAGCTCCGAGCTTGGGTATACGCTTCTAGTTATGGCCGCGACATATCGACTCTTTGAGATTCATGGCAAAGAAGATGGGCGAATTGCCACTCGTGAGACTCCTGAGCCGTCGGAAGATGAACTTCGGATAAAAGTTTCCCATGTCGGAATTTGCGGATCGGATTTGCACTATTACTTTGAAGGGGCCAATGGAAGCTTTGCCATTAAAGAGCCACTTGTGCCAGGCCATGAAATAGCAGGAGTAATTGATAACGATCCCCAAGGCGAATTCACGCAGGGAACTCCTGTAGCAATTTTCCCAGCGCAACCTGGAGTTCCAATTGAAGGGTTAGCCGAGCGTCCTCATCTCTGGCATGGAGTTCGATACATGGGAAGTGCGGCGACCAATCCACATACCCAAGGTGGGATGGCTGAATACATCATCGTGAAGCGTGGGATGGTTCGACAATTGCCAACAGGAGTATCGCTTGCAGCTGGAGCTTTAGCTGAGCCACTTGCAGTTGCACTCCATGGCATGAAGCTTGCCGGCGAGCTCACTGGAAAGAAGGTTCTCGTTTCGGGGTCAGGACCCATTGGTTTACTCTCCATTGTTGCAGCAAAGAGCGCCGGAGCAGAGCAAGTTACTGCAACCGATCTTTTTGATGAAGCCTTAGCGCGTGCAATCGATGTAG
>JBIJBY010000023.1:0-14468 GCA_044344975.1 Candidatus Nanopelagicaceae bacterium
TAAAAAAGAAACCAATAAACAGGGGGAGAAATGATTAAAAGAGCATTTACTATGAAGTTAAAGCCAGGCGGATTGGCAGAGTACAAGCGCCATCACGATGAGATTTGGCCAGAGTTAGTTGCTGAGATTGAACGACAAGGCATCGCGCAGATTACTATTTTCGAAAATGATCCTGTGCTGTTTTTGTATTCAGAGATTTCCGATCCTGACGCGTGGGATCGACTTTGGCACACAGAGATTCATGACAAGTGGGGCGAGTACATGGCACCTCTAATGGAGTTCAATGCTGAAGGTATTGTTGATTCAAGCGAAGTGCGAGAGGTATTTAATCTACGCACTAATGCTGGCAACAAGTAGATAAGTATTGTCATGTCAGATCATGTTCTTGCTCTTGTAACGGGCGCTAGTCGTGGGCTCGGTCGTGAAATCGCACTTGGCTTAGCGAAGTCGGGGCATAAAGTTATCGCGGTGGCCCGCAGCAAGTCGGCGCTTGAGTCGCTAGCAAAAGAATCGCCTAGCGGAATCTTTCCGTACGAGTGTGATGTTAGTGATTACAAAGAGATTGACGCTCTTGCAAGTAAAGTGAAGAGTGAACATGGTGATGTGCAAATTCTTGTTAACGCGGCGGGCGTATTTGGACCCATTGATCTGATTCAGAATACAGATCCGGATCAGTGGGCGAAAACAATCCTCATTGATACTCTCGCTCCATATTTCACCACTCGGGCTTTCTTGCCTGGAATGTTGTCAAAAAAATGGGGGCGGGTTATCAATGTCAGTTCTGCTGCTGCGCTCCATCCCCCTGGAGCGCTCAACAGCGCGTATGGCACTTCGAAAGTGGCGCTCAATCAATTCACGCGCCACTTAGCGGCAGAGATTTCGGGTTCAGGTGTCACGGCAAATGTCATTCACCCAGGTGATGTAAAGACCGAAATGTGGGCCGATATCAAGGAAAAAGCCCTCGCGCTTGGGGAAGTCGGAAAGGATTACACGGGTTGGGTTAATTGGGTTGCAGATACCGGTGGTGATGATCCGAAAAAAGCTATGGAACTTGTTCTTGAAATAGTTTCCAAATCACATGATCAGATAAATGGTCGGTTCTTGTGGATCAAAGAACCGTTACAAGCGCCGATCCCGAGCTGGGAAGACCCGGTCGACGCCCGTCCTTGGAATTAATGGTTATCGGCTAACCGCGACCGATGTATGGCATTTTTGTTGCCATCACAGTCATGAATTGAACGTTGGCCTCCAACGGTAGCGAAGCCATATGGTCAACTGCATTAGCAATTATTTGTGCATCAATTACTGGTTCCGACAATCTTGTTCCATTCGGCTGAAGTGCGCCCTCTCTCTGGCTCGATGCCATGCTGGTATCGGCATTGCCAATATCAATCTGGCTACAAGCGATGTTGTACTTACGACCATCTAAAGCGGTTGCGCGGGTAATTCCGGTAATTGCATGTTTTGATGCTGTGTATGGCGCTGAATTTGGTCGAGGCATATGTGCCGATAAGGATCCATTATTAATGATCCGTCCACCTTGAGGGTCTTGATCTTTCATGAGCGCAAATGCCTCTTGAATACAGAAAAAGGTGCCGCTGACATTGATATCAAAAATTTTCTGCCAATCTTCCTCTTTTACATCTTCTAACAGTGAAGCGGGAGGTACCACGCCTGCGTTGTTAAAAAGTAAGTCAAGGCGACCAAAACTAGATTTAATATTGGCGAAAGCTTTTGCGACTGAATCTCGACTACCAACATCACATTGAACTGCAAGTGCAGCTTCGCCAATCTCTCGAGCCACTTCTGCGACACCGGCGCTATCGCGACCAAGTAGAGCAACTTGCCAACCGCTCTTTGCCAAGGTTATTGCTGTGACGCGACCTATACCGCGATTTGCTCCTGTTACTGCTGCAAACTTTTTAGTGCTCATGCGTTTTGCCCCGGTATCTTTCCATCGAGTTCGGTCTCGATATGAAGTTGAATTAATTCATCAAAAGTTTTCTCGCAAGTGAATCCTAGACTTCGCGCGCGGGTTGCGGGAAATGCTGGAAAATTCCAGGCATCCACCATCTTTTGGGCGAAAGCGTCGCGACTCTCCTTTATATAGGAAAGCACCTTTTCACCTGCAACCCGACGGAGCGCTTCAATTTCATCGCCAATTGTCGCGTGTACACCAGGCATAGCCATCGAACGGCGATCACCTAAGAGCGAGGTGTCAAGCTGCGCAGCATGAACCAAGAAACCCACAGCAGATTTGGGGGATGCGAAGACCATCGAAACATTTTTTGATACCGACAAAGTAGTTTCAATGCCCACTAGTGGCTCTCGAATAATGTTTGAAAAAACACCAGATGCTGCCGCATTTGGTTTGCCAGGTCGGACGCAAATAGTCGGAAGACGTAACCCGATTCCATCGAGGAAACCACGTCTGCTGTAATCATTTAGTAGAAGTTCACCGATGGCTTTTTGCGTTCCATAACTTGTCGTGGGTTGGAGAATGAAATCATCGTCAACGTTGTCGGGGTATGGACCACCGTAAACAGCAGCAGTAGAGGTGTACACAACCCGAGGACAGTAGTTTGGTATCAATCGAATTGCTTCGAAAAGATTTCGTGTTCCATCGAAGTTAACTCGGTAGCCTTTTTCAAAATCTGATTCAGCTTCTCCAGAAACAATTGCAGCAAGATGAAAAATAACCTCTGGTCGCTCTTCAATTAAACTTTCGCAAGTTTCTCGATTAGTGATATCTGCAATCTCTGAATCAATTGCAAAAGAGGCGCCAGCAGGAATTTTTGGTTCTATAAAGGCATCGATTAGTAGAACTTTCTCTATGTTCTTTTTATCAAGTATCGGATTTTTGACCAGATAAGCGATCAACTTTTGGCCGATCATGCCTCCGCCGCCAAGGATCAGAATTTTCATTCTCCCATGATATGTATCCATCAGATGATTGGCTACAGTGATCTATGGCAGGGCGGAATACAGGTAAGAGATTTGAGACCTTTTTTTGGATTTAGGCAGGAATTAATGTGTTTGCAAAAACTTGCCAAGCCAGTGCAGACTTTGCCACGAGCGAAAGTGTGATGTAAGTGCGCTCACCGCGAAGGTAATCGCTCCACTTTCCAACCTTCTTATATTGCAGCCACTGCACTAGAGCGAATGAGTTGAAGAATAAAAAGATAGTTATAACAATCACGTAGACGAAGGCTGGAGCTGCTGATTGGGCAGGTCCACCAATCGAAAAGATGTAAAAGAGAAGCGCAAGCCATGGCACAGCGCCAGCGATACATCCAAAGATAAAGGGCAACCATCCACCGCTACCGGGGTTCTCATATTTCTCTTGGAGCCATCCGAAGAGAATCATTGCAGCGTTTACACCAAAGATAGAGATGAGTGCAGTGATATCGGCAACGCCAGTGACCTGCGCAATAAGCACAATCATCACTGAGGAGCTAATTGCGTACTCAACCCAGCGGAAGTAATTTCGTTGTTCCGCCAGGCCTGCGCTGTAACGGCCGAAGAATTGTGGACTTGCAACGATGAAGTGTGCGAGGGCAGAGAGGCCTAGGAAAACTGCGACAGTGAGTCCAACTGGCGTACTAAAGAGGAGCACGGGTGGAGCAAAAGTCGTTCCAGGTGGGCCCGACATATAAGTTGCATTAACAGGAAGCGCGAAATCATTACTTAGTGCAAGTACCACAATCATTTGCGCGAGATGAAGAAATCCGGCGATGAGATTGATTCTTCGAAGTCCTGCCGTAGTCACATTTTTTGCCATACAAAAAGTGTACTGGCGGCTACTTCTTTCGAATGATGAAGAAACTCCCTATTGCCAAGAAAACTAATGTCGCAATCAGAATAAATGAGGTACTTCCCGAAGTTGATGGTGTGTTTTGCCCAGTCACAGAAGTGATCTCAGACTTGCCCTGAGTTGAATCAGAATCTGTGGGAGCGCTTTGGTCGGGTTTTAGTATGAATGAAATAGAGCCAGAAATTGGATGACCGTCAGCGCTCACCACGCGGTAACTGATTTTGTACTCTCCAGGCTCGAAGGCGCTATTTGCTGGGTCTTCGACTTCAGAGGAGAGTATTGCCCCGTCGACAACGGACGGAGCTAGAGGAATATCAGCACCAGTAGGGCCTGAGAGTGAGATGGTGTTTACCTCTTCTCCCTCAAGAGATATGAGTTCTTCTCCAAAGTTCAATGAAATCGACTGAGGCATAAGGGCAATAACGGTTCCTGCACTGGGATTGGAGCTCTCCAATTCGGCATGAGCGCCTACCCAAGAGGGGGTAGTGAAGAGAAAAAGGATGGCCGCGAATATCGGCAGCACCATCTGCGCAGAGTATTTCCGCAAATTCACAGGGCCAAATTATTGCAGTTGCTAACTATTTGCAATTTGCACGCGCGTTGAGCTCTAGGTAAATTACCCTTTCATACCAGCGTATGAGAATGGAGTGGCAATGACGTTATTTACTAAGCGTCGCATTATTGATTATTGCCGCGCAACAAAATCTCGCTGTCGCATTATTTTTTAATATAAGCCATTCTCTAATTTCTTATCTCTAATTTTCAAATTAACTCAGTAACTTCCTAAAAATGAAAGGTCTAATTGTGTCTATTTCGAGAAAGATTCAAGTACTTGTAACAGCTGTATTTTTCGCTTTTGCTTCACTTAGCGCTGTTGTTCCAGCGCAAGCAGCGCCAAAGAATCAAGCCAGAGCTGTTGCTCAGGCAGATTGGCTTGAGCAAAACCTTGATAATCCAAAGGTTCGTGTCATTGAGGTTTCAACCGAACCAGGTCTCTATGAAAAGGGACATATCAAGAATGCCCTGAAAATCAATTGGTATACCGATTTGGTCGACACCGTGAATCGAGATCTAGTGTCAACAAAGAATTTCAACAAGCTGCTACAAACGGCCGGTATTGATCGTGATACCACTGTTGTTTTCTATGGTGATAAGAACAATTGGTTTGCCGCTTGGGGTGCATGGGTATTCAACCGATATGGCGTGGAGGATGTGCGGCTCCTTGATGGTGGACGGGTTAAGTGGGAGAAAGATGGCCGCCCACTGACCACTGCGGTCCCAACATTCAAGCAGGGCAATTTCTCTGTGAAAAAGATTGATCGCTCAATTCGTGCAACTTTGATTGCTGATGTACTTCCCGTTGCTAAAGCCGCTGTAAAGGGTAAGGCAAATGTGAAGCTAGTCGATATTCGCTCTGCAGATGAGTACAACGGCAAAGTTTTCGCTGCGGCAGGCTTTCAAGAGTTAGCGATTCGTGCAGGCCACATTCCAGGTGCGGTCAACGTGCCATGGGGCGCAAATGTCAATAGTGATGGCACGTTTAAGTCAGTTGCCGATTTGAAGAAGCTCTATGCTGAGAAAGGCATTGACGGCAAGCAGAACATCATTACTTATTGCCGCATCGGTGAGCGTTCCTCACTCACCTGGTTCGTATTAAGTGAAATTCTTGGTTATAACGTCAAGAATTACGATGGATCATGGACTGAGTATGGCAACTCCGTGGGAGTGCCAATCGTTAACAACGCAGGAACAATTTGGGGAGCGGCCTAATTTCTACCGCTACTAAGTGGTCGCGAGGCGAACGTGTGCGCACGATCGCCTCTGCGGTCATTCTTACAGGGCTCCTTGCGCTTGCATATTTTCTCTCCACCAAAGAGGGTGCAAGCACTGCGCCAATTTCACTTTTAATCGGCGTAAGTCTCGGGATAGTTTTCGAGCGCGGGCGTTTCTGTTTTTATTGCATTTTCCGTGATGGTATCGAAGATAAGAACACCACTGGGTTACTCTCAGTCTTTGCAGCGATTGCTACCGGAGCAATTGGTTACGCAATAGTTTTTGGTCAGTTTTTGCCGAACACCTCAACTGACAGATTGCCCCCGCTCGCGCATATTGGTCCAGCCAGTATCCCGCTCGCGTTCGGCGCATTTCTTTTTGGTATCGGCATGACACTTTCGGGCGCATGCATTAGCGGCCATCTTTATCGAATCGGGCAAGGATATCTCCGCGCGATACCGGCCTTAATCGGAACAGTAATTGGTTTTGGTATTGCATTTTTACTCTGGAACCATATTTACCTTAATTTTATCTCAGACTCACCAACAATTTGGATACCTCATAACTTAGGTTATGCCGGTTCGCTGGTTTTAACACTAGTTATTCTCACTCTACTAACCACATGGGCAATCAAAAAAGGCACGAATTCAGAACCGATCTCCGGTGAGCGATCTTTAAAGATAACTCTTCGCACAATCCATCAGAAGTTTGTTCTGGATCGCTGGAATCCACTTGTTACAGGCGGACTTGTTGGAGTGATTGGAACAATTGCGTATCTACGAGTCGAACCATTGGGAGTAACACGCCAAATAAGTACGACAGCGAGAACCCTTTCGCTTGATAACGGGATTGGTCCAGAGACGCTCAACGGGTTAGACAAGATGGCTGGATGTATCGCGGTCGTATCAGAAATAATTACTAATAACGGGTGGTTGATTATTGGACTCGTTGGTGCTTCGCTGGCTGCCGCGATAGCGGGTAATCGTTTCAAACTCTCAGCCATTACCCCGGTGAATGGGACAACAGCCTTAATTGGTGGCGTCTTATTGGGCTTTGGCGCGATGATCTCACTGGGCTGCACAATCGGTGTTCTACTCTCAGGAACTCAAGCATTTGCTCTTTCAGGTTGGATTTTCTTCGGTGCAGTCTTTCTTGGCGTTTGGAGTGGAATTAAGCTTAAACTTCATCAACTGGGTTAGCCAAAGCTAAGAGGTAGCTAGTGTTAAACCTGATTGGAAGAGAATGAAGCGCCGAAAGCTAACTCTTATTTGGGTAGCTTCTTTGATAATTGTTACCACGTTAAATGGCCATCCAGCAAAGGCGGCAGTGCCAGAGTTATCTCTTGAAAAATTTAACACTCCTCAAGTTCAAGTAATTGCTCCTAACGGTGATCGAGGAGCGGCCTTAGCACAATTAAAGGATGGCCGCCTATTGTTTGGTGGCGGGAAGAATGGTTCCACTCTCTTTTTATTCGATCGAAGTAGCAAAACTTTGAAAAATCTTGGCCGGGTTATTAAAAGCAGCGAGCGAGTTAACGATTCGAGATTTGCCATTACGGATATTGCGGTATTAAATGAAAAAAATTCTGCGGTTTCCCTCCTGATATCTTTCCCGCAATATTCGCAGAAGGATAAGTGTGTATCACTTACTCTTTATAGATATGAGATTAAGTTAATTTCAAAGCCAACTGTAATTCGAGGAAAGCAATGGTTTAAGAGTTCGCCATGCGTTCCCTTGAGCGCTGTTCAGCACGCTGCAGGAAGAATTGAAGTCATTGACAACAAGAGCGCCTATCTAACGACTGGAGATCTCGGATTTACCAGAATTGGTGATAGAAAAGAACGAGGGACGCTTGGCTCCATATATAAGGTCTCAAGTTCATCTGTTGAGCGGGTATCTCAGGGACATCGAAATCCACAAGGAATTCAGCTGATTGGAAATGATCTGTACATCTCAGAACATGGTCCAAGAGGTGGCGACGAGATAAATTTAGTTGAGGTGGGCAAAGATTATGGCTGGCCCTTCGTCACCTATGGCGAACCTTATGGTTCGGGTGACTACGTCAGACCTACTAAGACTGGCACTCACGAAGGATTCACTAAACCGCTTTATTACTGGGTACCTTCTGTCGCGCCCACGGAGCTAATTCAACTCCCAGAAGGTTCTAGGTGGGGTAGTTGGGCTGGACAGTTAGTTATGGGAACTTTGCGGGAAAACTCCCTGTTTTTCATTCAATTGATTTCAAAACGTGAAGTAGGGGAAGTAGTAAGTGTCGATGTGGGCGAGCGAATACGAGATCTTGAATTAGGCAGTGACGGAACAATTATTGCCTCAACTGATAGTGGAAATTTATTGTTTATTTCACCTTCGTAACCCATTATTAATAAAAAAGTGTAAGAATACGGGAATGAATGATGCGCAAATCATTAATGAAAAAGTCGGCCGCGGCATGGCTTTCATGCTGTTGGGTACCGGAATAACACATTTTCTTTTTCCTAAACCATTCGACACGATAGTTCCACCATTCCTCCCTGGCGATCCTAGAATTTGGACTTACGCAAGTGGCCTTGCAGAGATAGTGATTGCCACACTGTTAATCGTTTCTCTTAAAAAGACGTTCGCAGGACGACCAATTCGACTTTGGGGCGTTTACGCTGCCTTCGCGCTTTTTGTCGCCGTATTTCCGGCAAATATTTATATGGCCCTTGAATGGAGTTCACGCGATTTTCCCGCTCCACTTTTTGCGTATCTTCGTTTACCACTTCAACTGGGCCTCTTTTATTGGACATGGGCTTTAGCAAAAGAGATCAATAGATATGAAAAGGCAGCGTTACCATAAACAATTCAGCGCATGAGATTGTTCTAATCTACGACGGTGAATGCGATTTTTGTATTCAATCAGTCAACTGGATAGAACGTAAACTAATAGTCTCAGCAATGCCATTTCAAAGTACTGACTTGAGTAGATACGACGTTACATATGAACGGTGCAGTAAGGAAGTTATTGTTCTTTCAAAGGGAACAATCTATGGCGGTGCAAATGCAGTGATGTTTCTCCTTCGGGCACGAGGAAATAGAATTCTTGCTGCCCTTCTGCGCCTTTCTGGACCAGTTGCTCATTTTGGTTACCGTTGGATTGCTTCACATCGCGACTCCATTATTGTGAAGTTACTCAGCCAGGCCTTGAAAAATTAAGATTAAAAGGGGCATCCTTCAAAGTACTTCTAGTGCGCCATATATTTCCCTTGTTAGACTAGAAATCACCAATCTACGGAGGAGACGAACTGTGGAAGTTCGAAAAAGCAACAATAGAAGGAAAAAGCTTCCACGTTATGCTTTTTTGCTTACAACTACATTGCTTTTTGCGGAAACATCTCTTCCTGCTTCTGCAAACACAGTTGCAATTACTGGCCTCGCGCCTACGTACGGCCCAAATCAAAATGTAAGCTACAAAATCTCAGGAATAGCCGGAGATACGTGTCAACTGAGTTACCAAAATCAAGCTCCCAAACCTTTTACCATGGGCAGCGCAGGCTCAGCGACAGCTTCATTCACCACAGGCGCGGTGAAGAGCCTCATCGTTATTAATGTGCAGTGCACAAAATCAGGTGTAGCTAACGCCCGTAGTGAAATCGTTTTACCTTCCTCCACTACGAACACATCGCCATCGAATCCAATACCTGCCCCCAGCGCTAATTCACCAGCTCCACTTCCTGGTCAGGATGCAAGTGTCAACTCAACTCTTTCCTCAATTATTGAACCAAGATCAAACACCTGCGAAGAGGGTGATCTCATCACGGTTCGTTCAGATGGCCTTGCCTTTTCGCAGGGAGATAACGTAAAGGTAAACGTTTTTAACGCTAATAATTCGGAACTTGCTCTCGCGCTTGCCACTAAGTCTGCTATTGCAGGTGATAAGCAAATCGCAATAAAAATTCGAATCTGCCAAGCAGATCCTGCTTACGTGGGTGTTTCTCAAGATTATCGACTCGTGATGACTTACTCTGATGCACCAGGCTACTTCATCCAAAATCAAGAGTATAAATTTAGATTGATTAGTCGGACTGAAGTTGCCAACTTCTCACAGTATGCAGCCGCAACAGCGCGTTCTAACTGCGCTTTTGATCAACGTACGATCCAGAATTCTTACGTTCAAAGCGGAACAACGCGCAAAGCTGGCGAGAAAATGACTATCAAAGGAACGCTCTATCGAGCAGGCCTTGTAGCTCCAAATGACACAGTAAAACTTATCAAAGTTGTCAATGAATCCACTTCTAAAACTATAGCGACTGTTACAACAGATAAAGATGGTAAGTATTCGTTCACTTTTACTCTGGAGACTTTCCCCAGAGCGCTCTTTTATGAAATCCACGTCCCTGAGCGCAAAAAAGATTTGGGCCCAATTACGGGACCATTTCCAGAGAAAAAGTGGCCAGTTTTCATTGACTGTGACAAAGGGTGCACAATCAAAAAAATTAGTGCAGGTGATAAGCCTCCAGTAAATTCATTTACCGATACTTGTCTCGAGAGCCTATCTTTCTTCAATCTCGCGCTCTCACAAGGTGATGACGAGAATTCGCGTTTGCTTCGCAAAGTGGTGGTTTATCCAATTATTTCAACTATTGTTCGATCGCGTAGCGAAGCGAATACTTCAGCAGCTAGCGCCGCCGCGGTATCGAGTGCAGCATCATCTAGCTCTGCGCAGTCTCGTGCTACCACGGGTTCTTCTGGGTCGACAAGTGCACGCTCGGGCTCTTCGAGTTCCGGAGGGGGCGGTCGTTGTTATGTCAGGGGGTACACCACGAAGAAAGGTAAGCGAGTAAGTGGGTACTACAGATCGTGCTAAGAGTAATTCGTTGAAAAAAAGTATTTCACGATGAAAAAGCTCCGAGGGTATGCTGTTGCTGCTCACTTCGGCCCAACCATGATTGTTACTGCTATTTCTTTCTTGCTCGCTCGACAATTATGGTGGGAAGGGCCAGCGTTCGTTATTGCTTTCACCGTATTCCTTGGCCAGTTGATTATCGGGTGGAGCAACGATTTATATGATTA
Source organism: Candidatus Nanopelagicaceae bacterium (assembly GCA_044344975.1). Lineage (GTDB taxonomy): Bacteria > Actinomycetota > Actinomycetes > Nanopelagicales > Nanopelagicaceae > IMCC26077. The sequence goes on from JBIJBY010000023.1 coordinate 10,640, forward strand.
CCAGGATGATTTGAAGCATAATCGCCTCAATAAGCCTCTAGTTTCTGAGAGAATTTCTTTTGTAAATTTAAGGAAAGTGACTTTCGTAGTAACGCCCGTTGCAATCATTGCTAACTTGTTGGGTCCTCTTGGTTTTAGAGGTGGCAGCGTTTACTTGCTGGGAGTTGGTTGTGGCATTGCGTACAACTTCTACTTTAAGTTCTCGCGACTTTCGCCTTTACCTTATGCAATTGCTTGCGCTGCATTACCAGCCTCAATTTTCTACGCTGTGGATCGAATCCCGCCACTTTGGGTTCTAACTGTCGGCTCACTCTTGGGCGTTGCATTTCATTTTCTAAATGTTTTGAAGGATTTATCTGCTGATCAAGAGAGTAGGATTGGTGGATTGCCTCAACGGGTGGGAAAGGTTGCATCTATAACTCTGATTGCATTGCTAATGTTTGTGGTAGTGCTGATACTTCTCAACAGTCCAGTGACGGTTGATCTTTCTTCGAATTTACCTTAGGAATTATCTGCACTTAACTTGATCAGGCTTGCTTCTGGTCGAGTCCCTATTCGAAACGGTGCATATGGACTGGTACCAACTCCTGCTGAGACATGAAGCCATGGCTTTCCATCCTCAATGGATAATCCGCGCGATCGCCAGCTGGGTAAATCGCAATTAGTTGTTAGCGCACGGGAACCACCCAGCGCCGAAGGTAGCGGCAGTCGAACCTGACCGCCGTGCGTGTGGCCAGCAAAAATGAGATCAACTTCATCTTCAGCCATCGCATCAATTATGCGCAGGTAAGGGGCATGCGTGACGCCGATTGAAATTTCGGCTCGAGGGTCTCTTACTCCAGATACCAATTCGTATTGATCACGATTGAGATGAGCATCATCGGTGCCGCGAAATTCAAGAGAGTGAGCGTTAAGCGTGATGAGAGTTTTACTTTGGTTTAAATCAATCCATCCGCGCCTAGTTAATCCATCGCGGAGCTCTTGCCAAGGAAGTTCATTGCCTAATTTGCGAACACCCTTATCTGGTAACAGATAGGAGAGCGGATTCTTGAGTTTCGGGGCGAAGTAATCATTCGAACCGAAAACGAATGCACCTGGGCGGGCGAGTAGTTCGTCAAGTGCGTCAAGCACGAGCGGAACTGAATCTTGGTGTGCGAGGAAGTCACCAGTAACAATGGTGAAATCGACCTCGTAAGTTGCAAGTTCACGAAGGTCATCAAGCTTCCCTTTTTGCTTAGGGGTAATGTGCAAATCAGAGAGATGGAGAATTGATATGGGCTCTCCTGAGGCAAGAAGAGGGAGTTCGACCTCGTGGAGCGTGATCATGTCTCAATGGTAGGGAAAATATGCGAGAATGGCGCCATGGGCTTGAAAGAGACGTTACAACACGACCTCACTGAATCGATGCGGGCCAAAGACGAGATTGTCATGGCGACTATTCGTCTTGCACTTACTGCAATCACTAATGAAGAGGTTGCTGGTAAAGAGGCAAAAACCTTAAATGAGGCTGAAATTATTCAAGTACTCTCGCGCGAAGCTAAGAAGCGGCGTGAATCTGCTGAGGCGTTTGAGGCTGCCGGGCGCAACGATCGCGCAGAGCGTGAACGTGCTGAGGGCGAAATAATTGCGCGATACTTGCCGCAACAATTATCTGTCGCTGAATTAGATGCGCTCATTAAGGAAGCGATTGCTCAGACTGGTGCCAGTGGACCTGCCGGGATGGGTCAAGTGATGAAGGTTCTCGCACCAAAAATTGCAGGACGTGCCGATGGTGGCGCAGTCTCTGCTGCAGTCAAATCGGCGCTATCAATTTAGTTTGTCACTAAAAGGAGAGAGTAAATGGCGATCACTAAGTTTGAATATGTCACTGTTCCGCTACTAACCCACGCCACAAAGCAGATTCTCGATACTTGGGGATCTGAAGGCTGGGAGTTGATTCAGGTCATCCCTGCCCCAGGCGGGGGAGACCAACTCGTCGCCTACATGAAACGGGAGATTGCATAATGGCACACGAAAAAGTTAGAGCGCGCCTTGCAGAGCTTGGTTTAGAGTTACCAGTTGCTGCAATTCCAGTTGCTGCTTATGTCCCTGCAGCACGCGATGGCAAATTGGTTTTTACAGCTGGGCAATTGCCAACAGTCGATGGCAAAATTTCGAAGACCGGCAAAGTCGGCAGCGATGTAACTGTTGAAGATGCCTACGAATTAGCGAAGATTTGTGGTTTAAATGTATTGGCTGCGCTCGCTTTAGTGTGTGATCTAGATGAGATCAAACAGATTGTAAAAACTGTTGGTTTTGTGAATAGTGCACCGGGATTCACCAATCAAGCTGGAGTCGTGAATGGCGCAAGCGAACTTTTTATTAACGTGCTTGGCGAGGCAGGGCGTGCAGCTCGTTCCTCGGTGGGCGTTGCAGAGTTGCCACTTAATGCGCCAGTCGAAGTTGAGGTCGTAGTAACGCTGAAGTAATTTATTTAGCGCGTTTTGCTAAACGTTCTTCATCAAGGATTGTGACTGCACGAGCCTCAAGTCGTAACCAGTTGCGTCCTGCAAAATCTGCAAGCGCTTTGTTCACGGTCTCACGCGAAGCGCCAACTAACTGGGCTAGCTCCTCTTGAGTGAGATCATGATTGACATGGATGCCTTCATCATTTTCGCTACCAAAGCGATGGGCAAGTTGTAATAGCGCCTTCGCAACGCGACCTGGTACATCGGAAAAGACAAGGTCTTCAACGATAGACGCTGTCCGGCGAAGTCTTTGCGCCAGGGATTTAAGTAAATGGAAAGCAACTTCAGGACGTGCACGTAAAAGTTGTTGCAGATCTTCGTTCTTAAGCGCGAGCAGCCGTGCATCGGTAACTGCAGTTGCAGTCGAAGCGCGCGGCCCAAGGTCAAAGAGCGAGAGCTCACCGAACATATCGCCGGGGCCGAGGATTGAGAGCAGGTTTTCGCGACCATCATTGCTTACGGTGCCAAGCTTCATCTTGCCCTCGACGATGACATAGAGGCGATCGCCTTGGTCGCCCTCGGAGAAGAGGACCTTGCCGCGGGTGAGACGAACTTCGTCCATCGAGGCGGTAAGGGCACGCGCAGATTCATCGTCGAGTGCGATGAATAGCGGGGCTTTCCTGACCTCGGTATCTATGGCGTCCATAAGGGCAAACTTACCGGGAATCAGTTGGCGGCGCGAATTCGCGTACCCTGAAGCGCATGGCAAGCGCGGGTGCGATCTATCGAATCTTAAGTAAGGAATACCCTGACGCATGCTGTGAATTAGATTTCAAAACGCCATATCAACTCCTCGTGGCAACTGTTTTATCTGCTCAATGCACTGATAAGCGAGTTAATGCTGTGACGCCGGTTCTTTTCGCCAAGTATCCGAGTGCAAAGGAGATGGCAGTTGCTCGTATTTCGGATATCGAAAAAACTATCAAGTCAACTGGATTCTTCCGAGCAAAGGCGAGAAATATCAAAGCGCTCTCACAAGAAATTATGGGGCGTTATGACGGGCACATCCCTGTTGATATAGATGAATTAGTAAAGCTGCCAGGAGTGGGGAGAAAAACAGCAAATGTTCTGCTCGGCAATGCCTTCGACATCCCAGGACTGACAGTTGATACACACTTCGGGAGGTTGTCACGAAGATTTGGTTGGACTAAAGAAGATGATCCAGTAAAAGTTGAGCGAGATGTTGCAAAGTTGATTCCGAAAAAAGAGTGGACTCATCTTTCGCATCGATTAATCTGGCATGGCAGAAGGATTTGTCACTCGAGAAAACCAGCATGTGGCGCTTGTCCGCTCGCAAAGTTATGTCCGTCTTTCGGTATTGG